>NZ_JAVIJF010000060.1:0-1599 GCF_033977145.1 Mesorhizobium montanum
GAAGCTGGAGCCTTGGCCGGTCTTGTGCTCGGGCATCCGACGAGCAAGGTCGTTGGTGACGCCGATATAGATCGTGCCGCCTTTCTGGCTTGCGGTCATGTAGACGTAGCCGGTCATCTGGCGATCTTAGCTGGCGCCGTAATTGACGGCTATTCTGAACCGTTGCATTTCTTGGCTGAGGTTCCGGCATGGATTCTAGGGTCTGCGCGCGTCGCTTCGCTCCTTGCTCCGCCCTAGAATGATGGGTGGACGGCCCCTTGCGGCATCGAATGTGCCAAACTGGCCGTGTTTGAACCCCAGTTGAGGAGACCGTCCGTCATGCAAGCTATCAGATTTGGTATCGATTTGGCCAAGAACGTTTTTCAGGTCCACGGCGTGGATGCGACCGGGCAGGTGGTGGTGCAGCGTCAGCTGCGCCGCGCGCAGATGGTGAAGTTCTTCGCCGCGCAGCCGCCGGCGTTGATCGGCATGGAGGCTTGCGGCTCGGCCCATCATTGGGGCCGCACGCTGCAAGCGCTTGGCCATGAGGTCAAGCTGATGCCGCCGGCCTATGTGAAGCCCTATGTTCCACGCAATAAGAACGATGCCCGCGATGCGCAAGGCTGTTGCGAAGCGGTGAGCCGACCCGACATGCGCTTCGTGCCGATCAAGACGGTCGAACAGCAATGGGCCCGGGCGCTGCACCGCACACGTGACCTTCTGGTGCGCCAGCGCACGCAACTGGCCAACGCCATGCGTGGCATGCTCTATGAGATGGGCCTGACAGGCGCTAAGGGGGCGGCGGGCATCGAGACCCTGCTGCAGCGCATCGAGGCAGCCGATGAAGCCATTCCCGCGGCGCTGTTGATCTGTCTGGCGCCTCTGGTCGGGCAATGGCGGGCACTGGATGGCGAGATCGGAAAGCTGGACAAGCAGATCCTGGCTCAGGTCAGGCAGCAGCGGGCGGCCTTGCGGCTGACGACGATCCCGAGCGTCGGCCCGATCATCGCGCATGCAACCATCGCAGCCATCGGCGATGGCCGCCAGTTCGCCTCGGGCAGGGACTTCGCCGCCTGGCTGGGCCTGACCCGCAAGAGCCATGACACCGGCGGCAAGCACAAGTTGACCGGCCATATCAGCCGCGCCGGCGACAGGGACCTGCGAAGGCTGCTCATTCTCGGCGCCAGTTCCTGGCTGCGTCAGGTCAGGGTCAGGCCCGACAGAGGCTCGCCCTGGATTCGCGGCCTGCTGGCCAGGCGGCCGGTCAAGGTCGCCGTCGTCGCCCAGGCCGCCAAGACCGCCCGCATCATCTGGGCCATGCTCACCTCGGGCCAAGACTACAGGGCACCAGCTGCGGCTTAAACGCAATCGAAGCCCTTAACAGCGTAAGGAGCAAAAAAGCAGCACGGCAAAATGGTCAGGACCTGGGTCGAGACACTCCGCCTTCGTCATCGCGATACAAAGCGCGCTAGAATGATTGGAACTCGATCCGCGTAACCCTTGAGGGCCAGCGGTCATCACACCTCGACCGCATCAAAGGCCGAATACATGACCGCTCCAGACTTGCGCCGGCGCCGCTATTTTGCCTCTTGCCTAAGAGGGGCCGTCCATACATGACGA
>NZ_JAVIJF010000061.1:0-1553 GCF_033977145.1 Mesorhizobium montanum
GTCGGCCGTGAACTATTCGCAAGTCATTGATCTGGCATGTTGATTAAGGCGGACGGCAGGTTTGGAATTGCAGGATTAGCGGTATTTGGACACTGTTTTCCTGCAATTCGGTTTTGCGATTCCCTTGTGCTGCGGAGCGTGATTCACTCGGTACGGCGGCGGCGAATCGAGGGGACGGCGAATGTCCAGGCCACGCGAGAAGCGTGAGACGGGAGAGCAGGACCTGTTCCGCTCCAGGCTCGACCAGATCATCAACATGAAGCACGAGCTGGTGCGGTTGGCGCAGGCGATCGACTGGCCGATGCTGGAGGAGCGTTTCGGCGCCGTCTATTCGGACGGCCCTGGCATGCCGCCACTGCCGACCCGGCTGATGGCGGGGCTGGCTATCCTCAAGCACACCTTCAACCTGTCCGATGAGGTGCTGTGCGAGCGCTGGGTGGAGAACCCCTATTTCCAGCATCTCACCGGCGAGGTGTTCTTCTGTCATGCGCTGCCGTTCGATCGCTCGTCGATGACGCGCTGGCGCAGCCGCATGGGCGAGGAGCGGATCATGGCGCTGTTGCAGGAGAGCCTCAGCCTTGCGGTCAAGACGGGGGCGATGAAGCCGGCCGACACGCGCCAGGTGATCGTCGACACCACCGTGCAGCCGAAGAACGTCATGTTCCCGACCGACGCCAAGCTCATCCACCGGGCGCGCGAGCGGCTGGTGCGGCTGGCCAAGCGCAAGGGGCTCCATTTGCGCCAGACCTATGTGCGGGTCGGCAAGCTGGCGCTGATCAGCCACCAGCGCTATGCCCACGCCAAGCAGTTCAAGCGGGCCAACAAGGCGCTGCGCAGGCTCAAGACCTATCTCGGCCGGACCATTCGCGACGTCGCTCGCCAGATCGCCGGCGATGCGGGGCTGGACGCGCTCTTCAAATGGCCGCTCTACCAGGCCGCCACCGTTCTCGAGCAACGTCAGCGCCAGCGCGGCCGTAAGATCTACAGCCTGCATGCGCACGAGGTGGAATGCATTGGCAAGGGCAAGGCGCATATGCCCTACGAGTTCGGGGTGAAGGTGTCGGTGGCCACCACGCTGAAGCGCTCCAAGGGCGGCCAGTTCGCCCTGCATGCAAAAGCCCTGCCCGGCAATCCCTATGACGGCCACACGCTTGCAAGCGTCATCCCCGACATGGAAAAGACCATCGGCAACGAGATCGGCCGCATCCTCGCCGACGCCGGCTATCGCGGCCACAACGCACCCGACAGCCACAAGCTCAAGGTCTTCACCAGCGGCCAGAAACGCCGCGTCACCCCAGCCATCAAGCGCCAGATGCGCCGCCGCTCCGCCATCGAGCCCGTCATCGGCCACATCAAGGCCGAGCATCGGATGGGCCGCAACTACCTCGCCGGACAGCAGGGTGACGCCCTCAATGCCATCCTGGCCGCCGCCGGCTACAACTTCTCCCTCCTGCTCAACTGGTTCAGGCAGCTTTTGTGGCTTCTCATCGCAGCCCTCCAAAGTCAGCCAAACGAGATCGATGCCTGACCAATCTCATTGTTCACGGTCGACT
>NZ_JAVIJF010000062.1:0-1522 GCF_033977145.1 Mesorhizobium montanum
GGGCTAGCGTGCGCACACATTTGCTTTGGGGGTTGGTTAGTTGGGATTTGCAAGAGCGAAGCCCTCGGCGATGGCGTGGAAACGTTTGAGGCCGTTGGAGAAGGTGACCGGGCCTGGCGGGCGCTCCCTTGCGTAGCCGTTCCATCCTCCGAGCCGGGCAATACACCAGGCAGCCCAGGCGAGCGTGTGCCCGGGGTGCGGGTTCTTTTGCTTTTGGGTCTTGCCTTCGAGCCTGGCGACGAGAGCTTCCAGAACAGTGATCTCGATGGAGCTGAAGAGACGGGCGGCCTTGAAGGCCTGACCGGCCGGGCCGCGCCCGTGCACGAGTTGCATGACCCTTGTGGCGACGATCAAGGCGGCGGCGGCCAGGCGCTCGAGCGCCTCGCCATCGGCGATAAGACTTTCCTCCAGATCGATGGCTTGCGACTTCATGGTCCTGAACAGCTGCTCGACGGTCCAGCGCGCGCGATAGAGATCGACGATGCGACAGGCATCGGCGAGTGTTTCGACGCTGTGAGTGGTCAACAGCCGCCAGATCACCGCTTCCTTCGGCGACGGTGGCGCGATCTCGCGCACTTCCACCATGTTGAGCGGGAGTTCGCGAGGATCGCGGCTATCGGCACCAAGGCGCGGCTGGCGCAAGCTCACCGCGACGAAGCGAACGGCCAACTCAACGCTGCGTGCCGGCCGGCCGGGACGTGCCTGCAGTTCGAAGGCGATGCGGCCGGCTTCCGGCGTCTTGGCGATCGCGCCGAACAGGCGCTCCCGTCCGCCCAAGGCCCGATCCCGTACGGCGCGGATGAGCACATGGGTGCGCTCGTCGGGCAGCCTTGCAAACACCTCGTAGATGTCGGCCTCGCGGTCGCCGATCACGGTGGCCAGTGGCGTGTCGGTCATCGCCTGGCGCGCCGCCTGGGCCGCGGCAATCCATTTGTAGCTTTCCTTGGCTTCGATCGGCAGCGCCTGATAGTCATCCGCCTTGCGTCCCTGGCGCCGCCAGATCGTGGCGCCCGCAAGGCCAAGAACCGAGCCGTCCGCGGCATCCACGGCCAGCGCCGGATGCACGAACAGCCCGACATCCTTGCCATTGCCGACGCGGCCGAGGCCCCGCTTGCGCAAGCGCTTGGCCTCATAGTTGATCTCGCTGCTGTCCTCGATGAGCAAGACATGGCGGCCGGCCGCCGCTTCGGCCGTTCGCGCCGCTGCCGTGCGGATGATCTCTTGCTTGCTCACGTGACGATTGCGAAACAGGCGCGTGAACGCAACCTTCTCAGCGCGCGTGTCGGCCAGCCGGCGCATGCCCGTGCTGACGCGCGCAAGCATGCGCTCCAGAACCATGCTCCCCTTTTTTGCAGGCGCAGGTCGCCGAAGTATCCAAGCAGTGGTGCCATCGTCGAAACCTCCCGAATCAACAATGGCAACTACAGAATCACATACGATTCCAGCCCTTCAACCCCCAACACAGCCAACGCGACATCCCCTTGACATCAAACACGAAGCAAATGTGTGCGCACGCTAGCCC
>NZ_JAVIJF010000063.1:0-1422 GCF_033977145.1 Mesorhizobium montanum
GTACGTGTTGGGGTGGACGGCCCCCGACGGCATCGCAATGTGCCAGAATGAGGTCGTTGCAGATCTCAACAAGGGAGACCGTCCGTGGATAAACTTATTCGCATTGGCATGGATACGTCAAAGAGCGTTTTCCAGTTGCATGGGGTGAATGAAGCCGAACAGCCTGTATTGCGCAAGAAGCTGCGGCGCAATCAGGTGCTCGCCTTCTTTGCGGGGCTCCCGCCACTGAAGGTTGGCATGGAGGCCTGTGGCGCGGCTCATTACTGGGCGCGGGAGTTGCGCGCGTTGGGTCACGAGGTGCTGCTCATGCCGGCGCAGCACGTGAAGCCCTATGTCCAGCGCTCCAAATCGGATGCCGCCGATGCCGATGCAATCTGTGAAGCGATGAACCGGCCCCGCATGCGTTTCGTTGCGGCCAAGAGCGCCGATCAGCAAGCGGCGCAGATGCTGGCGAAGCTGCGTGCGCAGTTCATCGACCGGCGCACGCAGCTCTCCAACTCGATCCGCGGCTTTGCGGCGGAGTTCGGTTTGATCGCGCCCAAGGGGCTTTCCCGGCTCGGCGATCTTTTAGCCGACATTCGCGCCGACACGACGGTCCCGGATATGGCCAGGGACATGTTCGAGACGCTAGCGCGCGATTACGCCCACATCGGCGCCGAGGTTGCCCTGCTCGATGAGAAGCTGCTTGCGCTTCATAGGCAAAACGAAGTCAGCCGGAGGTTGGCCGCCATACCGGCAGTCGGCCCTGTTGGAGCGACGTTGCTGGCCATCAAGGTGACGGACGTGCATGGCTTCAAGTCAGGGCGCGATTTTGCCGCCTGGCTCGGACTGACGCCGAAGAACCATTCGACAGCAGGCAAAAACAGGCTTGGGGTGATTACCCGCGCCGGCGACGAGATGCTGCGAAGCGTGCTGGTGGCGGGCGCCACCGCTCTCATCCAACACATGCGGCGAGGCAGCAAAAGGGTCTGGCCATGGCTGGCGGCCCTGATCGCGCGCAAGGCTCCCAAACTTGCGGCGGTGGCGCTGGCCAACAAGCTGGCCCGCATCGCCTGGAAGCTGATGGTCAGCGGCGAGCAATACCGCGCCATCGGCGCCACCTATCCAGCGCCTGTGCTGCCGTGAGAGCATTAAGAGTTCAGTGCCGAGCGCACGCTCGACACTGAAGGCCGGAACTTGCAAGTAGAGGAGAAGATGGTGTGACCGGTCGAACCGGGACAAGCGAGACACTCCGAGGTGCTCACTGGCAGTCAATGCCGTGTACGTGTTTGGAACTCGCTATCCGTGAAGCCCATCTAGGCCAGCGCTCACATATCCGCGCGCAAAAGGCCGGACATATGAGCGCAAGCGATCCGATCAAATCATCTCCAGCCAAAGCCTTGCAAGCAGGGGGCCGTCCACATATGAGCACCGGAAGCGCAG
>NZ_JAVIJF010000064.1:0-1329 GCF_033977145.1 Mesorhizobium montanum
CGATCACCTGGTTCTCTTCGTTGACGGGGCGAGTTTTAGCTGTTGTGACAGTCTGTCCGGCAGAATGCTGCCGCAGCCTTCCCAATGCCACGTTGATGTCGCTCAGTAGTACGGCATCGTTGCCCGCAAAGTTCTTCGCCAGGCCGTCCAACTGCTCGTCCTCAGTCCGACCGTGGATTTGGCTCTGGTGGTTCTCGGCAAGCCATGTGCTGAACTTGCGCAGCGCCGCTAGATCGCCTCCCAAGGTTCGTGCTTTGAGGCGGGCCACGGCTTTTGCCCGGTATTGGGCGAAGAGTTCCTCATCGTCCTTCGTGCCGGGTCGAACAGTCGAAACAGCCGTCACAGGCTGTCCGGCAGAATGCTGCCGGAGCCTTCCCAATGCCACTTTGGTGTCGCTCAGTAGTACGACATTGTTGCCCACAAAGTTCTTCGCCAGCGCGTCCAATCCCGGGTCCTCAATCCGGCCGGCGATCTGGGTCCGATGGTTCTCGTCAAGCCATTTGCTGAACTTGCGCAGCGCCACTATATCGCCAGTGATCGAGCTTTCACTCACCTTGGCTGTTTTAGCCACCTCGGCACGGTAGGCGGCAAAAAGCGCCTCGTCCGGGTGCTCGCGGCCGCGCTTGCGGCGGCGCGTTTGCTGAACGACGGCAGCCTGGTGCGGCGCCGCGGCCGGCATTGTATGGCGCGCGCCGGTCAAATCGCCCTGTTGATTGGCCGCAGGCCGATATGCGTCCGCGACGACATGAGGGAAGTTCACGACATCGGGTGCGCTTCCAAAGCCCGTGGCGGGCAGGTTGACCCGCGGCGGCGGCATGGAACTCGAAGCTTCGTAACCGCCCCCAATCGCTGCGCGGCTCCGCGGCTGATCGACACTTTGCGCCGGTGAGTGGACCACCCGCTGCGCATCCTGCCAGAACTGCGCCGACGCGAAACTTGCAGCCGCAAACGGCCCGGCGCGATCGGCGGCGGCAAAGAGCTCGTCCTGGTCAAAACTCTGCGCAGGTGAGTGAGCTGGTGGAGCAAAGGGCAACTGCGAACCGCCTTCCCCGGCGCCCTCCTCTTGCAGCATGCTCGGTCCAACCGCATCTGCATGTGAGCCGGTCCGCCGCCTGGCGAGACGGCTGTTTGGAACGACTTGCCGATGCTGGCCCGGCGGCAACGCGTTCAGATGCTCCTGAAAACGCGTCTGGTTGGTCTGATGCTGTTGCGAGCCTGCATCGTCTGTGCGGGCGAAATCTGAGACGTGGGACCGATTGATATTGCTAAAGGGACCCATCGTATCTCCCTTGCCTGTTCCGAGCAGCTCAAGCCGCCCTGGCGGCTGGA
>NZ_JAVIJF010000065.1:0-1271 GCF_033977145.1 Mesorhizobium montanum
CAGGGCTCCGAACTCGGGTTAACGCGCTTTGGGGATTGCGGCTGATCTGATTCCATGGGGCTCTCATGATTCGGAGGCCCGCCATGACCACTGTCGCCCTTGAAGGATTCGAAAAGTCCCGCCTGAGGTCGCTTCTCGAGCATTTTGGCGAGATCGAAGACCCGCGTGAGCCGTGGCGGGTGGCCCATCCGCTGCCTGAGGTGCTGCTTCTGGTCGTCTGCGGCACGATCTGCGACTGCGAGGACTACGACCTGATCGCAGCGTGGGGAAATGCCCATCTCGACTTCCTGCGCCGCTATCTGCCCTACCATCACGGCCTGCCGGGCGGCCGCTGGCTGACTTTGCTCATGAACCGCATCGATCCGGCGCTGTTTGCCGGCGCCTTCACCGCGTGGGTGCGCGAGACGTGGCCGGACAAGCCCGACTTCGTTGCCATCGACGGCAAGACCTCGCGGCGCAGCCACGACAAGAGCGCAGGCAAGGCGCCGCTGCATCTGGTTTCCGCCTTCGCCACCACCGCACGGCTGGTGCTCGGCCAGGAGGCCGTGGCCGACAAGAGCAACGAGACAACGGCCATTCCCGTGCTTCTGGAGCGCCTTGGCGCCAATGGCGGCCTCCAAGGCGCGCTCGTCTCCATTGATGCCATTGCCACAAATGCCGCCATCGCAACCGCAATCCGCGCTCACGGCGCCGACTATCTGCTCGCGGTCAAGGCCAATCAGCCGACATTGCGCGCCGAGATCGAGCGCTACTTCGACGACGCGCCGCAAGACAGCCTCGACAGCTTCACCGACCTCGACAAGGGCCATGGCCGCATCGAGGAACGCTTCGTCACCGTCGGCCGCGAGACTGGATGGCTCGCAGGCCAGCGCCGCTTCCCCGGCGAACTGCGCCTGCCCGAGGTCAAGGCCATCGTCCGCGTCACTTCACGCACCGGACTGAAGGACAGGAGCCGCTTCGATACCCGCTACTTCATCGCCTCCGCCGACCTCACCGCCGAACGGGCCGCCCACGCCGTGCGCGGCCACTGGCTGATCGAGAATGCCCTGCACTGGACCCTCGACGTCGTCTTCAAGGACGACCAGTCGCGGCTCAGAAAAGGCCATGGCGCCCACAACATGGCCATCGTCCGCCATTTTGCCCTCAACCTCGTCCGGGCAATCAACGACAGGCAGTCCATCAAACTGAGGCGCAAAAAGGCCGGATGGAGCCCCGACTACCTCGCCTCAATCCTCGGCCAACTTCCCCGTTAACCTGGATTCGCAGCCCTG
>NZ_JAVIJF010000066.1:0-1120 GCF_033977145.1 Mesorhizobium montanum
CGCCGCTCGTCCATGCCCGTCATGTTCCACCTCCGATCCAGGCCAGAGTGCGCCTGTTGACCGGCTGGCTGGCCGATTCGCAAGCGGAGGCATGTCATCGTCGCTCCCTCGTTCAGGGCCCCGCATATAAGGGGTGCTGATGTCGCCCAGAACCGCTCCAGCCAGCTCTATCAGCAGCCAGCCCAGTCAGCGCCTCAGTCGGGTTTGCAGTGCCAGCCGATCGATAACGAGGTTGTCGAGGTGCAGCACGCCTGACCGTCCTCTTTGCGCCAGGCCCCTAACCAATGCCCGCGTCCCGTCCAGCACAAAGACACCGCAATCATAGCCGTTGCTCTGCTGGGTCATGCGGGCTAGCTCCAGACGAGCGCCCAGCCGTTGTGCGAGCAGTGCTGCAGGCCCGTCGTTGTATCCCACGGCGGAATCGTAATGATAGGCAGCCGGCCTTGCCCGTTCGCGACGATCAACGAGCAGCAGCGACCAATGGCTGCCGCGGCGATTGGGATCCGAAGCACTGGCATCGCTCACTGGCAGGAACAGGAAGTCGGCTGTGTCATCACCATCGTGATCATGGACAATGCGCTGGAAGGCGCGCGTCGCCACGCTCTCGGAGCCCAAGCGCAGATGATAGTGGGCTATGAGCGGATCCACGAGCCGCGTGCGGGAGGCGAGATCCGGATTGTCCCGCTGCAGCTCCTGAATCAGAAGCATGTAATCCGCCGCGATATGCTCGTCGCTCAGCCAATCCCTGGCGCCGAGCTCTAGCCCACCGTGGCCGTGGGACGAGGCTGTCTGATTCAACGCCGCTATCTGAGCATCCGCCGATGTGCTCGGAAACGCCGGTACATAGTGAGCATCGTCACGCAACTCGTGCGGGGTGGAGGGCAAATCAACCAGAGGTTCAAGACCGCGGTAGATGTCTGACGACGGAGACCTCGCAGACGAGGAGGTGGAGGGCAAATCAACCAGAGGGTCAAGACCGCGGTAGATGTCTGAGGACGGAGACCTCGCAGACGAGGGCGTGGAGGACTGCATCTGCGTGGTGAGCCAATCCCAAGCTCCCTCGAACGGAGTATGCGGAGCTGAGGAAAACTCTTGAAACGAGCTGGCCTGCTGGGCGCCT
>NZ_JAVIJF010000067.1:0-1079 GCF_033977145.1 Mesorhizobium montanum
CGCTACCGCGTTTTCGCCGACCTCGAGCGCATCGTGGGCAAGTTCCCGCGCGCCATCTGGCGTTCCAACGGCCGCGCTCAGGAAATCACCGTATGGTGCTCCAACGACTACCTCGGCATGGGCCAGAACGCCGATGTCATCACCGCCTTCCAGAACGCGGCAGGCCGGATGGGCTCGGGCGCCGGCGGCACCCGCAACATTTCCGGCACTTCGAACCCGCTGGTCGAGCTGGAGCATGAGCTCGCCGACCTGCACGACAAGGAAGCCGCGCTGGTGTTCACCTCCGGCTTCGTCTCCAACGAGGCCTCGATCTCGACCATTGCCAGGCTTCTGCCCAACTGCCTGATCATCTCGGACGAGCTCAACCATGCCTCGATGATCGAGGGCGTGCGCCGCTCGGGCGCCGAAAAGAAGATCTTCCGCCACAACGACGTCGCGCATCTGGAAAGCCTGCTGCAGGCGGCGGGCCGCGAGCGCGCCAAGCTGATCGTGTTCGAAAGCGTCTATTCGATGGACGGCGACATCGCGCCGATCAAGCAGATCGTCGAGCTCGCCGAGCGCTACAACGCCATGACCTATATCGATGAGGTCCATGCCGTGGGCATGTACGGACCGCGCGGCGGCGGCATCACCGAACGCGAAGGCCTGGCCGACCGCATCGACATCATCGAAGGCACCCTGGCCAAGGCGTTCGGCACGCTGGGCGGCTACATCACCGGCACCAGTGCGGTGATCGACGCCGTGCGCTCCTATGCGCCGGGCTTCATCTTCACCACCGCGCTGCCGCCGGCGATCGCGGCTGCCGCCACCACCTCGATCCGGCATCTGAAGCGCTCGCAGGTCGAGCGCGACGCGCAGCAGCGCCAGGCCTCGCGCACCAAGCAGGTGCTTGCCGCGGCCGGGCTGCCGGTGATGGAATCCCCCACCCATATCGTGCCGGTCCTGGTCGGCGATCCCGAGCTTTGCAAGATGGCGAGCGACCGCCTGCTTGGTGTGCACGGCATCTACATTCAGCCGATCAACTATCCGACGGTGCCGCGCGGCACCGAGCGGCTGCGCATCACGCCGACGCCGTTCCA
>NZ_JAVIJF010000068.1:0-985 GCF_033977145.1 Mesorhizobium montanum
CCAGCGAAACGCCAGCGGCGCGCGCATCAATTGGATGTTCTCGACCGAACAGGCGCGCCTCAAATTGGCCAAAGCCTATCCAAGGCCCACCGCCAAAGAGTCATAATCCCTGTGCAGAGGTACTAGTAGCAGGGACGATGAGGAACTCTTTGCCACCTACGAGGCAAAAGCTACCGCCGACAAAATAAACTCACACACGGTCAAGACCGACATCGTGGCGCTGCGTAAGTTCAGCAAATGGCTTGCGCAGAACCACGGGACGCAAATCGCCGACCGGCTTGAAAGTCCGGAGTTGGACGCGCTGGCGAAAGCCTATGCGGGCCGCGAGGCCTGGCGTATAACACCAGCGTTGAGAAGGCTCCGGCAGACCAAGGCCGAGCAGCGGGTGACAGTTAAAGACCATCGTCCTGTCACCGAAGACACCAGAGTGATTGAGGCTGCCTGTAACGAAGCCGCCAGCAAAGGATATTACGGGCGAACGATTAGGAATTATCGACCTGTTTTGCTGCGTTTCAATGATTGGCTCACTGAGAACTTTGGTAAGGGTGTTGCCCGGATTGAACCTGCGGTGCTGGACCGTGCGGTCGAAGAGTACAAGAAGAACGAATCACGTGCGTTCCGCAGCGCGTGGAGCTTCTTTCAGAGATTTCGACAGATGTCCGCAGCAAACGAGGTCCTGCACTTGGCCGCCAACGGGCAGGCGGGTTGGCGCCAGGATGAAGGCCGCGCACACAAAGCCGCGGCGCAAACCGCTTCCTTGTCGCCTATCCCCCTGCCTCCAGCCGACCCGTCTTGGAACCAGCTGCGAAACCTCATTCAAAAAGACCTTGCGCAGCCTAGCTCGTCCTCGGCCTTCGCAGGCGCCCAGCAGGCCAGCTCGTTTCAAGAGTTTTCCTCAGCTCCGCATACTCCGTTCGAGGGAGCTTGGGATTGGCTCACCACGCAGATGCAGTCCTCCACGCCCTCGTCTGCGAGGTCTCCGTCC
>NZ_JAVIJF010000069.1:0-908 GCF_033977145.1 Mesorhizobium montanum
CCCCAATACAGAGGAAATGGCATGAACACGCTCGATCAGCAGACAGCACTGGATGAAGCCGCACGAGAGCGCATTAAAGCTTCCCATGGTCTCGACAGCGACGCCGATCGCTTGGCCCACTTCTATCGCGGATGGGCCAATTCCTACGATCTGGATGTCGGCCTCGACGAGTACTGCGGGCCGATGATCGTGGCGGAACTGGCGGGCGCCGTGCAGACGGCCTATTTGGCCGGTCAGCGAGCAACCATTGCAATCCTGGACGCTGGCTGCGGAACCGGCCTCGTCGGCGTGGAACTGGAACGCATCGGCTTCCGGTTGATCGACGGGTTCGACCTGTCCGAGGAGATGGCCGAAAAGGCCCGGCAAACCCGCGCCTATCGCCATGTTCGAGGCGATGTCGACCTCAACGGGCCGCCTTCCGACTACTCCAGCTCGAGCTATGACATAACGGTCTGCTGCGGCGTCTTCACGCTCGGGCATGTCCGACCGCAGGGGCTGCGCGAACTGGCTCGCATCACGCGCCCTAACGGATTCGTCATCGCAAGCACCCGCAAGAGCTATGCGGAGGCCACATCCTTCGAACAGGAGGTGCGGCGTCTGCAGGATGCGGGCGTCCTGGTGCCGGCACAGCGTCTAAACGACGGCAGATACGTCGCTGAGGAGCACGCGCACTATTGGATTTTTCAGGTGACCCATGAGGCTAACGCACAAACGGAGGAACGGCCATGACCACGTTACCGCAAATCTCGCTGGCGAGATTGGCAGCCGACGCAACGCGACACGAAGAGCATGAGCGTCTACGCATGACCTGCGAGAAGTACGGGTTCTTCTACCTTGTCGAACACGGGATCCCGAAAGAACAGATATCAGAGGCCATCCAGGCTTCCCGGCGGTTCTTCGCGTTGCCA
>NZ_JAVIJF010000006.1:0-302656 GCF_033977145.1 Mesorhizobium montanum
GAAACCTCCCGAATCAACAATGGCAACTACAGAATCACATACGATTCCAGCCCTTCAACCCCCAACACAGCCAACGCGACATCCCCTTGACATCAAACACGAAGCAAATGTGTGCGCACGCTAGCCCACAAGGGGAGAAGGGAAAGGCGCTCATTTCCCCGCAGTCCCCACCGTCTCCAGCGTCTTTGGCGTCGTCAGCCGGCCATGGCCCGAGACGGCATTGCCCGCTTCCGGCGCCAGCCGCATGAAGGTGATCGACGCTGCAGCCGAGACCGCCGCCACGATGAAGAAGGCGATGTGGAAGTCGCTCAAGGTCAGCGGCCCGCCATGGATAGAGGTCGACACTTCGAGGATGCCGCCGGCCAGCGCCACGCCGAGCGCGATCGACAATTGCTGAAAGACCGCGGTGATCGGCGTCGCCTTGCTGGTGTCGGCGGGCGTGATCTCGGCATAGGAGAGCGCATTGACGCCGGTGAAGAACATCGAGCGGATGAAGCCGCCGACCAGCAGTATCGCAAGCATCAGCGCATAAGGCGTCTGCGGCGTGAAGAGGCCGTAGATGGCAATCGAGCCGGCCGCGATCAGCGAGCCCCAGATCAGCACCCGGCGGAAGCCGGCGAGGCGGAAGAGCAGCGCGGTAACGAACTTCATGCCGATGGCGCCGATCGCCGAAACGAAGGTGATCATGCCGGACTGGAACGGCGTCAGTCCAAAACCGATCTGGAACATCAGCGGCAAAAGGAACGGCACCGCGCCGATACCGATGCGAAACAGCGAGCCGCCGAGCACCGAGGACCGGAACACCTGGTTGCGGAACAGTTCCAGCGCCAGCAGCGGATTCCTGGCACGGCGCGCATGGATAAGATAGAGCACGCCCGAGACCACGCCGACAGCCACCGTGATGAAGCCGGCCATTGGCGGCAGCGCCGGCAGGCTGACGACGGAAAGGCCGAAGACGACGCCGGAAGCGGCGAGCCCCGAGAGCACGAAGCCGGGGAAATCGAGCGGCGGCGTCTCGGCCGGCTCGGTTTGCGGCAAAAAGCGCGTGGCTAGCCACATGCCGATGAGCCCGATCGGCACGTTGATCAGGAAAATCCAGTGCCAGGTGAAATAGGTGGTGATGAAGCCGCCGATCGGCGGCCCGACCAGCGGCCCGACCAGTGCCGGCACCGTCAGCCAGGACATTGCGGCGACCAGCTCGCTCTTCGGCGTGGCGCGCACCAGCACCAGGCGCCCGACCGGCGTCATCATCGCGCCGCCGATGCCTTGCAGGAAGCGCGACACCACGAAGGCCGGCAGCGAATTGGCGAAGGCGCAGGCGACCGAGCCGGCAATGAAGACGCCGATCGCGGCGCGAAACACGTTCTTGGCTCCGAACCGGTCGGCCATCCAGCCGCTGATCGGAATGAAGATCGCCAGCGACACCAGATAGGACGTCAGCGCCAGCTTCAACGCGATCGGGCTGGTGTGGATGTCGATGGCGATCGCCGGCAGCGACGTCGCGATCACGGTCGAATCCATGTTCTCCATGAAAAGTGCGACCGCCAGGATGAGCGGAATGATGCGGTTCAAGGGAGCGCCCTGACTTGTCTTCGCGAATCTTGAGCCTGGCTTGGGGGCGAGCCGGCACGCTGGGGCGGTTATCACGCATTGGCCCGGATGTCGTATTAAATTGCTGTTACTTTTGTGCGACCGCAACCCCTGGTGGCTGCCCGCGGTGCTTGATGAATAGAAGCTCTATCGCTATTGTAGTGAAAATAACTACAAATAGGTGCAATCGTGGATGAAGCCGTATCGGCTGCCGATGCTAATCGCAGATTCTCTCATATCCTGCGCGAGGTGCGTGAGGGCCAGAGCTACGTCGTGACCAGCCATGGGCGGCCGGTGGCTCGGATAGTGCCTGCCGAGAAGCACGAGGGCGTGGCCGCCCGCTCGCGCGCGGCATTGTTATCGCGGTTGGAACGGCAGCCGATCGCGGTTGCCGGACACTGGACACGCGACGAGCTTTACGAGGACGACCGGTGAAGGTCGCACTCGACACCAACATCCTCGCCTACGCGGAAGGGGTCAACAGCGCTGAAAAACGCGATATCGTTCTCGAACTGTTGCGCAGCGTTCCACAAGAGATTGCCATCGTTCCGATTCAGGTGCTGGGTGAACTGTACAATGTGCTTGTCCGCAAGGCCGGGCGATCGCGGGAAATAGCTCGGGACGCGCTCTTGAGTTGGCGGGATGCGTTTCCGGTTACCGCAACGACGCCCGAAATGATGATGATGGCAGCCGACCTGGCCGCCGATCACCATTTTGGCATCTGGGATGCAGTCATTCTTTGCGCCGCCTCGCAAACGGGTTGCCGGCTCCTTTTGTCCGAGGACCTTCAAGATGGCTTCACTTGGGGCGGCGTAACCGTCGTCAACCCATTTGCGTCGCCGCGACATGCTTTGTTCGATGCTCTGCTTGACGTCGAATAGGAACCCGGCGCGTCGCGCAACGATCCGCTTTTCTTCCAATCCGGGACGTGTTACCAGCCAGCGCCAATCCTGAAAGGGAAGATCAGAGTCGGCGCTGGCCATCTTGGCCCAGCGCCTTTTCCGCATTCAAAAGGACTGGCCATGGCAAAAATCATCGAAACGTCCACCGGCGCGCTGGCGCTGACCTTCGACGACGTGCTCCTGCAGCCCGGCCATTCCGAGTTCATGCCGGGCGAGACCGACATCCGCACGCGCATTGCCGGCGACATCGACCTCAACGTGCCGATCCTGTCGGCCGCCATGGACACCGTCACCGAGGCGCGGCTGGCGATCGCCATGGCGCAGGCCGGCGGCATCGGTGTCATCCACCGCAACCTTACGCCGGCCGAGCAGGCCGAGCAGGTCCGGCAGGTGAAGAAATTCGAATCCGGCATGGTCGTGAACCCGGTCACCATCGGCCCGGACGCCACGCTCGCCGACGCGTTGACGCTGATGCGCGGCAATGCCATTTCCGGCATTCCGGTGGTCGAGAATGGCGGCACCGGCGGCCACACGGTCGGCCGGCTGGTCGGCATCCTCACCAACCGCGACGTGCGCTTTGCCTCCGATCCGGCGCAGAAGGTCTACGAGCTGATGACCCGTGAGAACCTGATCACGGTCAAGGAGAACGTCGACCAGGACGAGGCCAAGCGCCTGCTCCACAAGCACCGCATCGAGAAGCTGGTGGTGGTCGACAGGAAGGGCAATTGCGTTGGCCTGATCACCGTCAAGGACATCGAGAAGTCGCAGCTCAACCCTCATGCCACCAAGGACGCCCAAGGCCGCCTGCGCGCCGCCGCGGCTACCAGCGTCGGCGATGACGGCTTCGAGCGCGCCGAGCGCCTGATCGACGCCGGCGTCGATCTTTTGGTCATCGACACCGCGCACGGCCATTCGCAGCGCGTGCTGGACGCGGTGGCGCGGGCAAAGAAGCTGTCCAACTCCGTGCGCATCCTTGCCGGCAACGTCGCCACCGCCGACGGCACTCGGGCGCTGATCGACGCCGGCGCCGACGCCGTCAAGGTCGGCATCGGCCCGGGTTCGATCTGCACCACCAGAATCGTCGCCGGCGTCGGCGTCCCGCAATTGTCGGCGATCATGTCGGCGGTCGAGACGGCCAGCAAGGCCGGCGTGAGCGTCATTGCCGATGGCGGCATCAAATATTCGGGCGATCTCGCCAAGGCGCTCGCCGCGGGCGCAAGTGCCGCCATGATCGGCTCGCTGCTTGCCGGCACCGACGAGAGCCCGGGCGAGGTCTATCTGCACCAGGGCCGCTCCTTCAAGGCTTACCGCGGCATGGGCTCGGTCGGTGCCATGGCGCGCGGCTCGGCGGATCGCTACTTCCAGGCCGAGGTCCGCGACACGCTGAAACTGGTTCCGGAAGGCATTGAAGGGCAGGTTCCCTACAAAGGACCTGTGGCTGGCGTGCTGCACCAGCTTGCGGGCGGCCTGAAAGCCGCTATGGGTTATGTGGGTGGACGTGACCTTGCAGATTTCCGCGAGCGCGCCACTTTTGTGCGCATATCCAACGCCGGACTTCGTGAAAGCCACGCCCATGACGTCACGATCACCCGCGAAAGCCCCAATTACCCGGGCGGACTTTGATCGGGAGGCCGATCAGTCCGACCGCCAGGGGCTGTGGCGTGGCTTGAGTGTGGCGGTGCTGCGGCTGTCGCGTCACGCGGCAGCGCTCTCCATCGCCTCGATTGCGCTTTTCCTTGTCATGACGACGCTGGAGTTTTTCTATTTCCAGCGCTTGAGCGGCGGCCTGGCCTCGCTCGACATACGTGTCGCCGGCTTCACGCCCGATGACGGCATGGCGTGGCTGACCGCGCTTGGCCGGCGCGGCGGCGAGATCATCATCGTCTGGCACTACCTGACCTTCGACCTTTTGTTCCCGGCGCTGCTGTCGCTCACGCTGGTCAGCCTCATTCTTGCCTTCGGCCGGCGGCTCAGCACTTTCCGCGCCATGCCGGTGCAGGTGCAGGCTTTGTTCTCGCTTGTGCTGGTGCTGCCCTACACGATCGCCGACTATGCCCAGAACCTCGCCGTCGCGCGGCTGTTGTCCGATTTTCAGTCGGCCAATCCCGATTCTCTGGCGTTCGCCTCTTTTCTGACCGTCACCAAATTCGCGTTGCTGGCGATCCCATTCTTCGTCATCGCGGTGTTCGCGCTGGCCGGACAGCGGCGGCGCTGACAGAAGGAGGGGACGGACAAATGCACCAGACCGCCATCTTCTGGCCGATGCTGGCGCATGTGCTCCTGGTCTACATCGTCTATCTGGTGATGCTGAAGCGGCGCTATGAAGCCGTGAAGTCAGGCGAGGCCAGGATCAGCCAGTATAAGGTCCGCTCGACCGAACCGGCCTCGAGCGTCACCGTTGCCAACAATTTGATAAACCAGTTCGAGCTGCCGGCTCTCTTCCATGTGCTGTGCCTGGCGCTGTTCGTCACTAACGGCGTGAACTATCTCACGCTGGCGCTGATGTGGCTGTTCATAGTCACGCGCTATATTCACGCCTGGGTGCATCTCAACAGAAACTATGTGCTGCACCGCAGCCGCACCTTCTTCCTTGGCGGCGGCATACTTCTCGTCGCCTGGATCTGGTTCGCATTCCACCTGCTCGGGGCGGTGTGAAGCGGGGCGGCGTCTACAGATCGAACACCGCGATCCTGCGCTTGTCGAACTTGATGCCGATCTCGCCGCGCACCAGCCTTAGCGCCTGCTCGCCGAAAACGGCACGCCGCCAGCCTTGCAGCGCCTGCACGTCGGCTTCATCGCCCTCGGCGGCTATACGGTCGATATCGTCGCTGGAGGCAAGCACCTTGGTGGCGACGCCTTCCTTCTCGGCGACGATCCTGAGCAGCACTTTGAGCAGTTCCGCCGCCGCGCTCGATCCCTCGGGCGGCTGCACGCTTTTCGGCAGTTTCGGCATCGCGTCCTTGGGCAGTGCCAGCGCCGTGTTGACCGCGCCAAGCAGCGCGGTTGCGGTCGCGGAGCGTTCCCAGCCTTTCGGCGTCGTGCGCAGCTTGCCGAGTGCCGCCATATCGCGCGGCGCCTGCTGCGCGATCTCGTAGATCGCATCGTCCTTGAGCACCCGGCCGCGCGGCACGTCGCGCTCGCGCGCCTCGCGCTCGCGCCAGGCGGCAACGGCCTGCACGATCGCCAGCTCCTGCGGCTTGCGCAGCCGCATCTTCAGCCGCTTCCAGGCATCCTCGGGATGCGGATCGTAGGTCTCGCGCGAGGTGAGAACATCCATCTCCTCGTTCAGCCAGTGGGCGCGGTCCTCGCGCTTCAGCTCGGCGCTGAGATGCTGGTAGACCTCGATCAGATGGGTGACGTCGGCGAGTGCGTATTCGAGCTGCTTATCGGAGAGCGGCCGGTGCCGCCAGTCGGTGAAGCGCGAGGATTTGTCCAGCCGGGCTCCGGTGACCTTCTGGACGAGCTGGTCATAGGAAACGCTGTCGCCGAAGCCGCAGACCATAGCCGCCACCTGTGTGTCGAACACCGGATGCGGCACCAGGTCGCCGAGATGGACGATGATTTCGATGTCCTGGCGTGCCGCGTGGAAGACCTTCAGCACCGCTTCGTTGGCCATCAGCCGGAAAAACGGCTTCAGGTCGATACCGGGCGACAACGGATCGATAAGCGCCTCAATCCCAGGCGCGGCGATCTGGATCAGGCAAAGGATCGGCCAGAAGGTCGTCTCGCGGATGAATTCGGTATCGACGGTAACGAATTCCGACTTTTCGAACGCCGCGACGACGCTCTCGAGTTCTTCTTGAGTGGTGATGACGTGCATCAAATCGCTTTTGGCAGAGTATTAGGTCCCTTTCAATTTCAGCCGCGCGTGCTTTCGTCAAGCGTCGCGACGTGGTCACGCACCGCTACGTTCGCGTCTTGGCAATTCCGGCAGGCCCGGACGCGGCTGTTCAGGCCTGGCCGGCCGGGGTTTCCATTCGCCGTCCGGCAGCTCCGGCGCACCCGACGCTCGACCCGGTGACCGTCGGCCGAGCGCGCTAGCGGCCGCCAGGCTGAGCACGATGAACGGTATGCCGACGCCATAGGCCGAGCGAATACCCCAGTGGTCGGAGACGAAGCCGAGCAGCGGCGGGCCGAGCAGGAAGGCGACGAAGGATATCTGCGACAATGCGGCGACGTTGATCGCGGCGGAGCGATCCGTCATCTGCGCTGCCGCCGAAATCGCCAGCGGAAAGATGGCACTGCAACCGATGCCCATCAGCGCAAAGCCCAGCATCGAGATGAAGGGCAGGGGCGAGAAGAAGACGATGAACACGCCGGCCGCCATTGTCGCCAACAGCACACGCGCCACGCCGCTCGGCGAATGGCGGTCGACGAAGCTATCGGCGAAGAAGCGAGTCGTCGCCTGCGAGAAGGCGAACAGCGCCACTGTGATCCCGGCAACGAACGGGCCCGCTTCGAACACGGTGCGCATATAGATCGCCGACCAGTCCATGCTGGCGCCTTCCATCAGCATTGCCGACAGCGTTACCGCGACGAGGATGAGGATCGGCAGGGTCGGCCGGGCAAACATAGGCGGCTTGTCGCTGGTCGCGGCGAAACGGGCAGGCGCCGGTTCGAAGCCTGCGAGGAACAGCGCCGTCGCAACCGCCACCATCGGCACGACCAGCGCCAGATGCAATTGAGCCGACAGGCCGAGATGCGCTAGCGCGCCGCCGAACAGCCCGGCGCCGAAGAAGCCGATGCTCCAGAACGAATGCGCCCGGTTCATGATGCGGCGCTGGAGCAGGAACTCGGTCCTGTCGGCCTCGACGTTCAAGATGATCTCGACGCTGCCAATCACCAGTCCGACCGGAAGCAGCATCACAAACAGGGCGGCCGGGCCGGGCGCATGCACCGCGACGGCATAGGCAATCGCGAGCAGCGGCACCAGCAAGAGCAGCGCGCGGCGAAAGCCGACACGCTCCAGGATCGGTGTCGCCAGCGTCAGCGCAATCAGGGTGCCGATCGGCGTCCCGATCAGGGCGAGTCCGAGCGTGCCGTCCTCGATTCCCATGGCATGCTTGATGTCGGGCAGGCGCGGAAAGATATTGCCCATGGCAAACGAATAGATCGCGAAGCCGGCATAGACGCGGTGCTGGGGGGCGAGTTTCAGGCCAAGGGTCATCACGGCAATCCAAATAAGGAGATTTTGGCGGACGGCCCCTCATGTCCGTCGGCGGTCCTGTTTCTTGCACGAACAGGCAAAACATGCAATAACGTGCACAAAGAAATAGGATCGTGCATGCTCACCGAGGAACGGCACCAACTCATTCGCGACCGGCTTGCGGCGGACGGAAAAGTGCTGGCAGGCGAGCTCGCCAGCCGTTTCCGCGTCTCGGAAGACACGGTGCGCCGCGATCTCAGGGAACTCGCCAAGGCCGGGCAGTTGCGCCGCGTCTACGGCGGCGCCGTCGCCGCGGCGCCCTTTGCCGCCGCGGCGCTCAGCCAGCGCAGCCGTCATGCGGTGGAGGAGAAGACGCGCCTGGCCAAGGCGGCGGTTGGTCTGCTCGCCGCGGGGCAGTCGCTGTTCATCGACGGCGGCACGACCAACGAGGCGATCGCCAGGGCGATCCCGCGCGACATCGAACTGACCGTCGCCACCAATTCGCTGGGCGTCGCCTCGGCGCTTGCGGACCTTCCGCTTGTCGAACTGATCGTGCTCGGCGGCCGCTATGTGCCCGATCTTGGCACCTGCGTCGGCGCCGATACGCTCGCCGCCGTGGCGCAGCTCGGCGCCGATCTGTTCTTTCTCGGATCCTGCGGTCTGGATGTTGCGCGCGGCATCACCGCCTTCGATTCGGCCGAGGCCGAGGTGAAGCGCGCCATGGCCCGGAACAGCGCCGGCATCGTGATTGCCGTAACCAACGACAAGCTCGCCACCGCGGCACCCTATCGTGTCGCGGGAGCGGGCGCGATCCGCCATCTCGTGGTGGAAAAGACAGCGCCTCCAGCCGTCCTCGCCGATTTCGAACACTTCGGCGCGCAAATCCACCTGGCCTGATATCCGGCATGGCCGAGTGTGACCGCTTGCCTTGACAAAGCGTGCCTCTCATGCGCTTTTCGCGCCAATTTTCAAGCCGGGCCGATGCCCGCAATTTCCGGACTTTACCCATGACCACGCATCGTTACCGCAGCCACACCTGTGCCCAGTTGAGAAAGAGCGACGTCGGCAATTCCGTCCGCCTGTCGGGCTGGGTGCATCGCGTGCGCGACCATGGCGGACTGCTCTTCATCGACCTGCGCGACCACTACGGCCTGACCCAGATCGTCGCCGATCCGGATTCGCCGGCCTTCAAGGTTGCCGAGACGTTGCGCGGCGAGTGGGTGATCCGCGTCGACGGCGAGGTCAAGGCGCGTCTGCCGGAGACCACAAACGCCAACCTGCCGACCGGCGAGATCGAGATTTTCGCGCGCGAGATCGAAGTGCTGTCGGCCGCCAAGGAGCTGCCTTTGCCGGTGTTCGGCGAGCCGGATTATCCGGAAGACATCCGTCTGAAATACCGCTTCCTCGACCTGCGCCGCGACACGCTGCACCGGAATATCATGGCGCGCACCAAGATCATCGCCGAGATGCGCAAGCGCATGGGCGAGGTCGGGTTCACGGAGTTCTCGACGCCGATCCTGACCGCCTCGTCGCCGGAAGGCGCGCGCGACTTCCTGGTACCGTCGCGCATACATCCCGGCACCTTCTATGCGCTGCCGCAGGCGCCGCAGCAGTACAAGCAGCTGATCATGGTCTCCGGCTTCGACCGCTATTTCCAGATCGCGCCCTGCTTCCGCGACGAGGATCCGCGCGCCGACCGCCTGCCGGGCGAATTCTACCAGCTCGACCTCGAAATGAGCTTTGTCGAGCAGGACGACGTGCTCTCCACGATGGAGCCGGTGCTTCGCGGCGTCTTCGAGACTTTCGCCGCCGGCAAGCCGGTGACCCAGAAATTCCGCCGCATTCCCTATGACGAGGCGATGCGCACCTACGGCACCGACAAGCCGGACCTGCGCAACCCGATCGAGATGCAGGCGGTCTCGGATCATTTCCGCGATTCCGGCTTCAAGGTGTTTGCCAACATTCTGGCCAACGATGCGAAGGCCGAGGTCTGGGCCATTCCGGCCAAGACCGGTGGCAGCCGCGCCTTCTGCGATCGCATGAATTCCTGGGCGCAGGGCGAGGGCCAGCCGGGACTGGGCTATATCTTCTGGCGCAAGGAGGGCGACAAGCTCGAAGGCGCCGGTCCGCTCGCCAAGAACATCGGCGAGGAACGCACGGAAGCGGTCCGCCAGCAGCTCGGCCTGGCAGACGGCGATGCCGCGTTCTTCGTCGCTGGCGACCCCAAGAAGTTCGTCATCTTCGCGGGCGCCGCGCGCACGCGTGCCGGCGAGGAGCTGAACCTCGTCGATCGCGAGCGGTTCGAGCTCTGCTGGATCGTCGACTTCCCGTTCTTCGAATGGAACGAGGACGAGAAGAAGATCGACTTCGCCCATAATCCGTTCTCCATGCCGCAGGGCGGCATCGACGCGCTCAACGGCCAGGAGCCGCTCGGCATCAAGGCATTCCAGTACGACACGGTCTGCAACGGCTTCGAGATCGCGTCCGGCGGCATCCGCAACCACCTGCCGGAAACCATGGTCAAGGCTTTCGAGATGGTCGGCCTGGACCGCGCGACGGTGGAAGACCGCTTTGGCGGTCTCTACCGCGCCTTCCAGTATGGCGCCCCGCCGCATGGCGGCATGGCGGCCGGCATCGATCGTATCATCATGCTGCTCGTCGGCGCCAAGAACCTGCGCGAGGTCACCATGTTCCCGATGAACCAGCAGGCTTACGACCTGCTGATGAGCGCGCCTTCCGAAGCGACCCCGCAGCAGCTGCGCGAGCTGTCGCTGCGCGTCGCGGTGGCGAAGAAGGAAGGCTAGGCCTCAGAGCCGAGCCTCACTTTCCTCCCGATGACGCCGCGCGATTTGAGCGCCGCGACCACCTTGGCGTGCGGCAGGGCAGGGCCCCACGAGCTTGCCGGATAGCCAAGTCCCTCCGAAGACCTGCTCTGGCAAGAACCCCGGCATGAACTGACCCCCCGAAAGTTGGACACAACCTTCGGGGGTTTTGCATGTCCAGATTCAGCGAGATTGAGAAGCGCTCGATTGTTGAGCGCTACTTGAGCGGGGACGAGAGTTACGCAAGCGCTGGCTCCGCAGCAAGCTCGGTAAATCGGCTCGCCGCTCAGATTGACAGGTCGCGCAAAGCCATATCTATTTGAACCTTGGGTTGCAGGCCTTGGGGGCGGTGCGTTCGTGAGAAAGATCGATGGCACCGGGGCCGCACAGCCTCGCATCCCTGCCTCAGTGCGCCGCTCGCTCCTGGCCGACACCTCGCTGCTGGCGCTGGTGATCGGCGCGAGTGCCGCGCTATCTCCCCCCGCCCTGGCGCAATCGGTTCCTGCCGGCGGCGCCGTCACTTCGGGCCAAGCCAGTATAGCCACCTCGCCCTCCGGCGTGCTCATCAACCAAAGCTCCCAGAATGCCATCATCTCATGGCAGAGCTTTTCCATCGGTGGCGGCGCCACCGCGCATTTCGAGAACGGCTCCGGCGCCACGCTCAACCGCGTTACCGGCAATCTGCCGTCGTCGATCGATGGCTCGCTAACCGCGACCGGCTCGGTCTATCTGATCAATCCTGCCGGCGTCGCAATCGGCACCAGCGGCATGGTGCGCACCGGCGGCTCGTTCGTCGCCTCCACCCATGATGTCAGCGACAGCGATTTCCTCGACGGCGGCGACCTGACGCTGAAGGGCGACAGCAAGGCGTCCGTGGTCAACCAGGGCAGCATCGCCGCGCAGACCGGCGACGTGGTGCTGACGGCGCGGCGGGTCGAGAATTCCGGTACCATCGATACGCCTAGCGGTAGTGTCGGCCTGCTCGGCGGCTACGAAGTGCTTTTGCGCGACACTTCGCTTGCCGACGGCAAGTTCGCCGTCAAGGTCGGCGGCGCCGACACCGAGGTCGTCAACTCCGGCATCATCCGCGCTGCGGAAGTCGAATTGCGCGCCAATGGCGGCTCGGTGCAGGCGCTGGCCGGCAACACCAAGGGCATCATCAAGGCGACGGGCGTCAAGAAGAGCGGCGGCCGCATTTTCCTCACCGCTGGCGAGGGCGGCTCGGTCACAGTCACGCAGCGCGTCGTGGCGCGGCGTGCAGCGACGCAGCAGACCAGAGCCGCAGTGGCGGCCCTGCCGGACAGCGTGCCGTTGCCCGAGGCAAGGCCGGATTTCAGCGGCGGCGAAGTTCACATTACCGGCGGTAGCGTCAGCCTCGGTGGCGCCATCGATGCGGCGGGCGGCGGCGCTGCCGGCGGCGCTATCATCGCCGTGGCCAAGGACAAGCTCGATGTCACCGCCACCGCCAGCCTCGACGCCAGCGGCACGGATGGCGGCCTCATCCTGCTCGGCGGCGACTATCAGGGCGGCAAGGACGCCGCGACCAATTATTGGACCGCGCCTGTCGGCACGACGGCGCAGACCGATGTCGCGGCAGAAGCTACGATCAGGGCCAATGGCACGACCGGCGCCGGCGGCAAGGTCGTCGTCTGGGCCGACGATGAGGCATCCTTTGCCGGCACCATCTCGGCCACCGGCGTCAGCCAGGGCGGCGATGCCGAGGTCTCCGGCAAGGCATTGCTCGCTTACACCGGCACGGCGGATCTCAGAGCCGACAGCGGCCTATTCGGCACGCTGCTGCTCGATCCCTACAACATCACCATTTCCGCGGCAGGCGACTTTAACCAATCCGGCTTCACCGCCACCGGCGACGACAGCTTCATTAACATCGGCACGTTGCAAAATGCCCTGGCGCTGGCCAACGTCACAGTCTCGACCGGTGCAAGCGGTACGCAGGCCGGCAATATCACCGTTGCAGCAGCGCTGAGCTGGGCGAGCAGTGCGACGCTTACCCTGCAGGCGGCGGGGTCGATCGCGCTCAATGCCGACATCACCGCCAGCCTAGGCGGGCTGACGCTCAACGCCGGCAGTTCGATCGGCGCGACCGGCGCGCTGTCGCTTGGCCGTTTCACGCTGGCCGCCGGCAACTGGGTGCAGAACAATGCCAGCCTGCCCGGCTTCGAAGCCGCCGACTTCCGCATCGCCGGCGGCACGTTCCTGCGCGCCACCGGCGGCACCGGCTCGGGCGGCAATCCCTACACGCTGGTCGATGTCTACGGCCTGCAAGGCATCGGTTCATCCGTCGCCACGCTCTCCGTCAGCTACAAGCTTGCCAGCGACATCGACGCCAGCGGCACCGCCAACTGGAACGCCGGCGCCGGCTTCAGACCGATCGGCACCGACGTGACGGGTAACGTGATCGGTGGCTTCGGCGGCGGCTTCGTCGGCAATTTCGACGGTGCCGGCCACACCATCTCCGGCCTCACCATCAACCGGCCAACGGCCGGCCGTGCCGGGCTGTTCGGCAATCTCGGGTTGACCGGATCGGTCAGCAATGTCGGCCTCCTCGGCGGCAGCATCACTGGCAACAGCCCCGCAGGCAGCCTCGTCGGCTGGAATCAAGGCACGATCACGCAGAGCTGGTCCACCGCCAGCGTCAGCAGTTCAGGCTCGTGGGTCGGCGGTCTCGTCGGCATCAACCAAGGCGCGATCAGCCGGTCCTATGCCAACGGCGCCATCAGCGGCGGCACCTATGTCGGCGGCCTTGTAGGCGAAAATGAAGGCACCATCAGCCAGTCCTATGCCACCGGCGCCGTCAGCGGCACCAGCGATGTCGGCGGCCTCGTCGGCTGGAACAATAATGGCGGTACGATCTCACAGACCTGGGCCAGTGGCGCGGTCAGCGGCTCCAGCAACCTTGGCGGCCTCGTCGGTTCCCCTCTCAGCAGCGGCACCGTGAGCGCGTCCTATTGGGACATGGACACGTCGGGCCAGGCGACCAGCGTCGGTGGCACCGGCTTGACGACGGCGCAGGCGCGCAACGCCGCGAGCTATGTCGGTTTCGATTTCGCCAGCGACTGGTACCAGGCCGGCGGCATGCGCCCCATCGGCCGCTGGGAGGCGGCAACGCCGGTCGGCGGCGTGATCACCATCTCCAATCTGCATGAGTTGCAACTTGTGAACATCAATCTCGCCGGCAGCTACGTGCTGGCCGGAGACATCGACGCCAGCGCCACCCAGAGGACGTCCGGCATCTGGGGCGCCGGCGGCTTCGTGCCGATCGGCACCGACGGCGCCGGCTTCGTCCTCAACGGCGGCAGCGGCTTCACCGGCAGCTTCGACGGCCTGGGCCACACCATCGCCGGCCTGGCCATCAACCGGCCATCGGCCATCTATGTCGGGCTGTTCGGCAGCACCGGCGGCGCCATCGCCAATGTCGGCATCGTTGGCGGCAGTGTCACTGGCTCCGGCTGGGTCGGCAGCCTCGTCGGCTACAATGCCGGCATAATCACGCAGACCTACTCGACCGGCGGCGTAAGCAGCCCCGGTGGCTCTTATGTTGGCGGCCTCGTCGGCAGTAACAATGGCACCGGCACGATCACGCGGTCCTATGCCACCGGCAGCGTCACTGGCCTGCAATTTGTCGGCGGTCTTGCAGGCTTCAACAATGGCACGATCACGCAGACCTATGCCGCCGGCGCGGTCAGCGGCGCCACCGATGTTGGCGGCCTTGTCGGCTACGACGGCGGCGGCACGGTGAACGCGTCCTATTGGGACATGGACACGTCGGGCCAGGCGACCAGCGGCGGTGGCACCGGGCTGACGACGGCGCAAATGCAGGACCTGTCGAGCTTCCATACCACTTATGCCGGCTGGGACTTCACCAATGTCTGGGCACCGCCGAACCAGGTCGGTCAGAATAATGGCTCGGCCACCGCCTACTATCCCGAGCTCTACGCACTTTCCAACGTCATGAGCGTCCAGGCGGCCGACGCGACGCGCATTTACGGCGACGCCGATCCCGCCTTCAGTGCGCAATATTACGGCATGCAGGCCGGTGCCTACGTCGCTGCGCCGGGGATACTCGGCACGGCGGCGACACAGGCTTCCGGCGTCGGCAGCTATGCGATCATCGCCAGCGGTGCCGCGGTCGGCGGCGCGAACGCCGCCGCCTACCGCATTGTCTATACGGGCAATCTGACCGTGACACCGCGCGCCATCACTGTGACGGCGGACGTCAAGTCGAAGATCTATGGCGAAACCAATCCGCCGCTAACCTACACAGTCGGCGGCCTCGGCTTGGTCAACGGCGACACGCTGTCAGGCGCACTCGACACAACCGCTACAGCGGCTTCGAGCGTCGGCACGTATGCGATCGACCAGGGCACGCTCGACAACGCGAACTATGCGATCACCTACGCTGGCGCCGACCTGACCATCGGCCAGCGCAGTATTACGGTGACGGCGGACGCCAAATCGCGGCTCTATGGCGACACCAATCCGGCGCTGACCTACACAGTCGGCGACCTCGGCTTGGTCAACGGCGACGCGCTGTCAGGCTCACTCGACACAACCGCTACGGCGGCTTCGAGCGTCGGCACGTATGCGATCGACCAGGGCACGCTCGACAACGCGAACTATGCGATCACCTACGCTGGCGCCGACCTGACCATCGGCCAGCGCAGTATTACGGTGACGGCGGACGCCAAATCGCGGCTCTATGGCGACACCAATCCGGCGCTGACCTACACAGTCGGCGGCCTGGGCCTGGTTAATGGCGATGCGCTGAGCGGGACATTGGTCACGTCGGCGACGACGACCGCCAGTGTCGGCACCTATGGCATCGGCCAAGGCGATCTGGCGGCCTCGGCGAACTACGCCGTGACCTACCAAGGTGCCGACCTGACGGTGAACCAGCGTTCGATCGCGCTGTCGGCCAACGATCTCGCCCGCATCTATGGCGACGCCGACCCGTTGCTGACCTTCGGCGCGGTGGGCGGCGACGGGCTGGCCTCTTTCGACGCCAGCCCAGCGCATGCCGGTTTCGGGCTGACCACCACTGCCACGACGATCTCGGATGTCGGCAGCTACGCCATCGCGCTGACGGGGGCCAACGCCAACTATGCCGTGACGTTCACGCCGGGCATGCTGACGGTGAACCAGCGCGCTATCACGGTGACCGCAGACAGCCAGTCGCGGCCGCAAAGTGCGCCCGATCCGGCTCTGACCTGGTCGCTGACTGGCGGCAGCCTCGCTTCGTTCGACAGCGACGGGAACGTGTTTGCCGGCGCGCTCATCCGGGCGCCCGGCGAGGCGGTGGGCGACTACGCCATCGGCCAGGGCACGCTCACAGCTAACGCCAATTATGCGATGAGCTTCGTCGGCGGGGTGCTATCGATCACGCCGGTCCAGATTACCGACAGCCGCCCCTTCGAACCGCCGGCGGACGACAAGACGTTGCAACTGGTGCTGGACGACGCCGGCGACGCCATTCCCGCCTCTTGCAAAAGCGGCGTGCTCGGCGGCGGCTGCACGCCTTACGTTCATACGGACAATCGTGGTCTCGGCCCCTTCGTGGACTTCAGGCCATGATCCCAAAGAGTGGAAGTCGGTTGGTGCGATCGGCAAGCAAGGGACTGGAGCGGGGTGGCGCCAGCCTGGCTGGACAAGCGGCGGCATCCATGGCGAGGCATCGAGTCTCAGAGCCGGCAGTGCGGAACGCCGCACCCCCTCTCGCCCGCACACGAGCCGCGCTGCTGCTGGCCTTGCTGCTGCCGGCGGGGCCGGCGCTGGCACAGTCGGCGCTGGAGCGCAATTTGCCACCTCCGGTGGCGCCACGACCTGCTGCGTTGACGATCGGCACGGCCGATTACGGCAAGGGCGACGACACGCCGCTCGGCGTCAACCTGGCCGGCGTCCGCCTGATCGGGCCGGACGAGACGGTCCCAGCAACCGCGCCGCGCGGCGTCTCGATCAGCGAAGTATCAGGCATCGCTCCGCAAGCGGTGACCGCGGCGCTGTCGCCCTATGTCGGCAAGCCGCTGACGCGCGGCCAGATTGCCCGCATGCAGAGCGAACTGGCCGGCGTATGGCGCAGGGCGGGGTTTCCCTTTGTCTCGGTGACGGTGCCGCCGCAGGAGATTACCTCCGGTGTGCTCAGCCTGCGCGTCGTCGAATTCCATGCCGGGCAAGTGCATGTCGAGGGTGGCTCGGCGCTGGAGCGCAACCTTGCCGGCCGCATGCGGCTGGAACCTGGCCAGCGCATCGATGCCGGCGCGATTGAGGAGGACCTCGACTGGATCAACCGCAACCCGTTCCGTCATGTCGAGGGCGTGTTTGCGCCCGGCGACGAGAAGGGCGCCAGCGACATCACGCTGAAGGTCACCGAGGACAAGCCCTTCTCGGTGTTCGGCTCCCACGCCAACACCGGTAGCAAGGCGACGGGCATGGATCGCTGGTCGGCAGGCGGCGGACTGTGGCTGCCAATGCTGAACGACATGACGCTGTCATATCGCTTCACCCGGTCAGGCGAATTCTGGGACGACGGCGAGGTGTTCAAGCTCGACACCGGCAGGCCGGGCTATCTCAGCCATTCGGCGCGCATCGAGCTGCCGACCTTCGACCGCCAAGCGCTGTCGATCGCGCCCAATTTCGTCGAGACCAACGAGCTCGTCTCCGGCACGCCGTTCTCCTTCGACAACACGACGTTCGAATTGCCGATCCTCTACCGCAGCGCCATTTCCAACATCCTGCCCGGCCATTACTGGGGCGACATCTATTTCGGCGTCGAGCCGAAATGGCTGAAGCGCACCACCGCTTTTGCCGGCGTCGACGTCGCCAAGGGCGAGGCCAATCTGTTCAATCTCGTGTTCGGCTGGTCGGACGATTTCAGCGATCCTTATGGCAGGACGTCGATCGACGCCCGAGTCAAGGCGAATCCCGGCGGGGTGGTTTCAAAGAACACCGCCGCCGACTGGACAAGCTTCACTGGCGGCCGCGTCGACGACGACACTTATGTGACAGCCGGCGTCGACATCAGCCGCATGACCGACCTAACGCATGGTTTTGGCTGGGCGAGCCAGCTTTCCGCGCTGATCGCCGGCCAGGCGCTGCCGGATTCCGAACGGCTCTCGCTCGGCGGCTTCTACGCCGTGCGCGGCTATGGCAGCGAGGACGGTGCGGCTGATGCCGGCCTGGTCTGGCGCAACGAACTACGCCTGCCGACCTATGCGCCGCTGACACGGGCGGGAATGGGGGTCAGGGACGGCCTGTCGCCATTCCTGTTCGTCGATCTTGGTCACGGCTACGATTTCGCCGTCAAGGACCATACCACGCTGGCCGCGACCGGCGTCGGTTTCGACTACAATATCGGCGCCAATCTCGCCGCCAGCCTGACTGGCGCCGTTGCGCTGGCGGACGCCGGCGACACCCGTTCGGGCGACACCACGCTGACGGCGAACGTGCGTATTTCCTATTGAAGCCCGGCGCCTGCGCCAGGCCGGACAATGGCGGTCGAGCCCGGCTGCGGCGCACATGAAAGCCCTTGGAAGGGTTCCCTTCCAAGGGCTGAATTTTCTATTTGATCAGAACCTTAGACCGAATAGTACATGTCGTACTCGACCGGGTGCGGGGTCATTTCGAAGCGCATGACCTCGGCCATTTTCAGCTCGATGTAAGAGTCGATCTGGTCGTCGTCGAAGACGCCGCCGGCCTTCAGGAAGCCGCGGTCCTTGTCGAGGCTCTGCAGCGCCTCGCGCAGCGAGCCGCAGACCGTCGGTATCTTCTTCAATTCCTTCGGCGGCAGGTCGTAGAGATCCTTGTCCATCGGCTGTCCAGGATGGATCTTGTTCTTGATGCCGTCGAGGCCGGCCATCAGCATGGCTGCGAAGCCGAGATAGGGATTCGCGCCCGGATCGGGGAAGCGGACCTCGACGCGCTTCGACTTCGGCGAGTTGCCGAACGGAATGCGGCAGGAGGCCGAGCGGTTGCGCGCTGAATAGGCGAGCAGCACCGGCGCCTCATAGCCCGGCACCAACCGCTTGTAGGAGTTGGTAAGCGGGTTGGTGAAGGCGTTGATCGCCTTGGCGTGCTTGATGATGCCGCCGATGTAGAACAGGCAGCTCTCCGACAGGCCGGCATATTCGTTGCCGGCGAAGGTCGGCTTGCCGCCCTTCCAGATCGACTGGTGGACATGCATGCCCGAGCCGTTGTCGCCGAACACCGGCTTCGGCATGAAGGTGGCCGTCTTGCCATAGGCGTTGGCGACCTGGTGCACGACATACTTGTAGATCAGCATCTTGTCGGCGTTGCGCACCAGCGTGTCGAACTTGATGCCGAGCTCGTGCTGGGCGGCGGCGACCTCATGGTGATGCTTTTCGACGCGCACGCCCATCTCGGCGAGCACGGTCAGCATTTCCGAGCGCATGTCCTGGCAGGAATCGATCGGCGGCACCGGGAAATAACCGCCCTTGATGCGCGGACGGTGGCCGAGGTTGCCGGTCTCGTAATCGGTGTCGTCGTTGGACGGCAGCTCGGTCGAATCCAGCCGAAAGCCGGTGTTGTAAGGATCGGCCTTGTACTTGACGTCATCGAACACGAAGAATTCGGCTTCCGGGCCGACATAGATGGTGTCGCCGATGCCTTCCGACTTCATATAGGCCTCGGCCTTCTTGGCGGTGCCGCGCGGATCGCGGTTGTAGGCCTCGCCGGAGACGGGATCGAGGATGTCGCACAGGATGACCATGGTCGACTGGGCGAAGAACGGATCCATGTGGACGGTATCCGTATCCGGCATCAGCACCATGTCGGACTCGTTGATCGCCTTCCAGCCGGCGATCGAGGAACCGTCGAACATGACGCCGTCGGCGAACATGTCTTCCTCGACCTCGACGACATCCATCGTCACATGCTGCAGCTTGCCCCGCGGATCGGTGAAGCGCAGGTCGACGAATTTCACGTCGTTGTCCTTGATCTGCTTCATGATGTCTTTGGCTGTCGTCATGTCATTTCTTCCCTGTGTGATGACGTCCGGAATGGATTGAAGTTTCGGGTCAGATGGCGTCGATGCCGGTCTCGCCGGTGCGGATGCGCACGACTTCCTCTATGTTGGAGACGAAGATTTTTCCATCGCCGATGCGGCCTGTTTGCGCCGCCTTGCGGATAGCCTCGATGGCGCCTTCGACGGCCTCGTCACCGAGCACCACTTCGATCTTCACCTTGGGCAGGAAGTCGACGACATATTCGGCACCGCGGTAAAGCTCGGTGTGGCCCTTCTGGCGGCCGAAGCCCTTGGCCTCGGTGACGGTGATGCCTTGCAGTCCGGCCTCCTGAAGCGCTTCCTTCACTTCGTCCAGCTTGAATGGCTTGATGATCGCTTCGATCTTTTTCATGTAAAAAGTGGCCTCCACTGCCAAGAAGACGGGTTGTGTGCCCCGCTTGCGCCTCCATCAAGCACGAACCGTGCCAATCCTGAGGAGTGCAGGCGGTGAGGGGCGTTTTCGACCCCGTGCCGCATTCGGATGCAAATTCGCGTCATCCGCTGCATCGGATGCGTCATCGACGCCCAAACCTATACATCGCTCCTCCTCACGTCTGCGCAAAAAATGGGCAGGCAGCGCAATTTGCAGGCAGAACCCCTCTCGGATGCGACCGCATTTGCAGGACGATGCGTGGTCGCGATGGTTTGCTTCGAACCGAAAACTGGACAATGCTTGATCGCATGAAGATCGGCAATCCCATGCGCAATGAACTTCTGTCGCCGGCCGAAATGGCCGAAGCCGATAGGCTCGCGATCGCAGCCGGGCCGCTCGATGGCTACGGATTGATGCAGCGCGCCGGCGAGGCGGTCGCAGCCGTCGTGCTGGCGCGCTACCCGACCGCCACGAGGGTGCACGTGCTGTGTGGGCCCGGCAACAATGGCGGCGACGGCTATGTCGTGGCGCGGCTGCTGGCCGAGGCCGGCGTCAACGTGGCGCTGTGGACATCGGGCGAGCGGGCAAGCAGCGACGCCGCGCTCGCGGCCGCCGAATGTCGGATCGAGCGGCGGCCGTTGTCGGTTTTTCAGGCGGAAGCTGGCTCGCTGGTGGTCGATGCGCTCTATGGAGCCGGCCTGTCAAAGCCGATCTCGGGCGATGCCGCCAAAGCAATCCAGGCAGTGACGGAACTGGACCTGCCGGTGGTGGCCATCGACCTGCCTTCGGGCGTTTCCGGCGACAGCGGCGAGGTTCTCGGCTCGGCATTTCGCGCCATCCTCACAGTGACCTTCGCACGAAAGAAGCCCGGACACCTGCTTTTGCCTGGCCGCGAGCTATGCGGCGAGATCGTGTTGGCCGACATCGGCATTCGTGACGAGATTATCGATGAGGTCGCGCCGCGAGCCTTCGAGAACCAACCCGGACTCTGGATCGCGAACTTTCCCGTGCCGGCTGTCGACGCGCATAAATACAAGCGCGGCCATACCGGCGTCTTTTCGGGCGGGCCATCCGCGACGGGCGCGGCGCGCCTTTCAGCGCTTGCGGCCGCGAGAAGCGGGGCAGGCGCCGTCACCGTGCTCTCTCCCGCGAACGCCATGCAGGTCAACGCTGCGCATCTCACCTCGATTATGCTGCGCAAGGTCGATGCGATAGAGGACGTGCATGACCTTATCGGTGATCGCCGGCCGTCGACCTTTATACTCGGCCCCGGCTTCGGCATCGGCGACAAGGCGCGCGATTTCACCCTTGCCGTGCTCGCCAGGAAACGCAAGGACGGCGGTGTCGAGGGCCTTGTGCTCGACGCCGACGGCATCACGTCTTTTCGCAATGCGGCCTCGACGCTGTTCGAGGCGGCCGGCAAGCCGGACGCGCCCGCGCTGATCATGACACCGCATGAGGGCGAGTTCGGCAGGCTGTTTGCGGACATCGCCGGCGACAAGGCTCTGTCGAAACTGGCCAAGGCGCGCGCCGCCGCACAGCGCGCCAATGCCGTGATCGTCTACAAGGGCGCCGACAGCGTGATCGCATCGCCGGATGGCCGCGCAGCGATCAACAGCAACGGCGCGCCCTGGCTCGCCACCGCCGGTTCGGGCGACGTGCTGGCGGGTGTTATCGCCGGGCTTCTGGCGCAAGGCATGCCGGCATTCGAAGCGGCTTGCGCAGGGGTCTGGATTCATGCCGAAGCCGGCAGTCGTTTTGGGCCGGGTTTGATAGCCGAGGATCTGCCTCTGGCTATGGTGCCGGTTCTCCACGAATTGATGGAAAGCACCGTCCGATGAGACGGCTGAGGCTCCTTATCGCGGTCTTTGTCCTGGCGAGAGCATAGGTTTCTGCTCGCCGACCTATTTTCCTTTTCCAGATGCGCATCGACAACAACCATGCGACGCCATGGCGGCCACGGCTCGCGCGACATGGCGCCGGCTTTGGCGCGGTTGCGGAAGGATAAAATCAGGTGAATTGCGGCGTGTTCTTTTGGATCGCTGCCGTCAGCGCCTCGCGAACTCTATCTTCGCTGACGGCGCGCGTGTTCTCCACCCAACCCGGTGTCGAAATCGGCGGCTCGACAAAAAGCACCTGTTCGTTCACCGGACCGTGCACATAAGCTCGGTTCGAACCGTATATGAGCACGCATGGACCGCCAAGCGCCCCGGCGGCGTGAGAGATGCCGCCGTCGACACCGAGGAAGACGGTCGAGGCCGCGATCTGGCACATGGATTCGGCAATATCAGGCGTCGAGGTAAAATCGATCGCCTCGGGCAAATGAGCCCTTATTTCGGCCGCGGCCTGACGCTCCCGCGGCCCGCCGACAAGCCAAACCGACCAGCCGCGAGCAACATGGTCGCGCGCGATCGAGACAAAACGCTCCATCGGCCACGAGCGCTTGTTGGCAAAATCGGACGTGTAGAAGGCAATCACCGGCCTGGCCGGGTCGATGCCGTTGCGCTGGCGCCAACCGGCAAGCTCCTCAGCGGAAACAACAAGCCGTGGAGCCGGCAACGGTCTGTCTTCGGCTGGCTTTTTGCCGCGACATGCGACTGCGCAAACCTGTTCGGCAAGCCTCGTCTTGCGCGGGCCGAAGGCGATCATCGATTTCAGCCAACCGGCAGGCAGGCGGTTGACGATGCCGAACTGGAATTCGCGCGGATAACCGATGCGTTCCGGTATTCCGGCAAGCCACGGCACCAGGGAGGCCTTGGTGCTGCTGGTGAGCATATAGGACGCCTGATAATTTTCTCCGCGCAGTTTTCGCGCCAGGCGCAGCCGCTCTTTCAGCCCGGGCTTCCAGTGCTTCTCCGCTATCCAGACCTTGCGAACATGCGGCATCAACCGCGCCAGCGGCGCGGCGATCCTCGAGGTGACGATATCGATCGGCTGGCCGGGAAATCTCCCGGCGATGATTTGGATGGCCGCGTGGCAGCGGATAAAGTCACCGATCGCCGGCAGGCAGAAAACCAGGATGGGGCGCAATGCGCGATACCTTTTCGATCCGGAACGGCCGCCGCTGAGGATAGACGCTAGAGCATGATGCCGAAAAGTGTGAAGCGGTTTTCGGGCGACATCATGCTCTATCTCTTTGATTAAGAGACGGATTCAGATTTCAGGTCGATTCGACCTGAAATCATCCGGCTCTTGCGTGATTTCTCACGGAAGCGCTTCGCCATCAAGGATGCGGCGGTAGAGCTCCAGATAAGCGTTTGCAGCCTTCTGGATCGGAAACCGGTCTGCCGCGGATTCGCGGCATCTTTGCGCCGGCAAATCGCCGATTTCGCCGAAACCGCGTGCGAACTCCTCATCCGTGTCGAAGAAGCGGCCGGTATCGGCATCGACGGTTTCGGGCAGCGCGCCATGCGCCGTCGTCAAAACTGGCGTACCGCACAGCATGGATTCGACCGGCGCATTGCCGAAAGGCTCTTCCCAGGAAATCGGGTTCAGAAAGGCCCTGGTTTCGCCCAACAGGCGCACCTTCGGGTCGCCGTCGACCATGCCGTGGTAGCGGAAGCGAGACGACAAGCTCTTGAAAAAGACCCCCTCGCGGCGCGTCTTGCTGCGGCCAAGCAGCTTCCAGCGCGAACCGCCGGCGATATCGAGCTTGAAATCATACTTCTTCGCAAGGTCAACCGCCCGGTTGAGGCCCTTTCCGGCCCGCGCGATGGCCGCCATGAAAAACAGATGGTCGTTCTTCGAAGCCGCCAGCCGATAAGCGTCCACCGGAAAGCCATTGTAGACGAAGGTCTTGCGGCCATGCAGCTCGGCATGGCGGGCGCTGATGAAGCTCCAGTTCGGCTGCGGCCTCGGGTAATCCGGCAGATGGCCGCGCTCGGTATTGAGAGTCGGAAAGGGAACTTCGACCTTCCAGGCATGGAGATGGACGATATCAGTGTCCTTGGGAACAGCCGCTCGGCACTCGTCATTGGTGACCGCGTGGCGGACCTCGCACATCGGATGCGACGACCCCGGGCCGGCGATCAATGTCACCTTATGCCCCATCTTGACCATTTCCGTGGTCAGCCATTCGACCTGCCGTTGGATGCCGCCATAGCCTTTGCACGGAATAAGGCCCTGGGCCGCAAGTGTTATTCGCATTTCGTCTCCGCGCTCATGTTAGCGGTTTTCCGTCCTTTCGACTGATGGAGGTCTTTTCACAACGGAATGTTGTCGTGCTTCTTCCACGGGTTCTGCATGTCCTTGTTGCGCAGCATGCGCAGCGCCCGCGCGACACGGCGGCGGGTCGAGTGAGGCATGATCACCTCGTCGACATAGCCGCGTTCGGCGGCAACGAAGGGCGACAGGAAGCGATCCTCGTAAGCCTTTGTATGTGCAGAAATTTTCTGCGGATCGCCAATGTCCTTGCGGTAGATGATCTCGACCGCGCCCCTTGCGCCCATCACGGCGATCTGCGCCGTCGGCCAGGCGTAGTTCATGTCGCCGCGCAGGTGCTTCGAGGCCATCACGTCATAGGCGCCGCCATAGGCCTTGCGGGTGATGACGGTGATCTTGGGCACGGTCGCCTCGGCATAGGCAAAGAGCAGCTTGGCGCCGTGCTTGATCAGCCCGCCATATTCCTGCGCGGTGCCCGGCAGGAAGCCCGGCACATCAACGAAGGTGACGATAGGGATGGAAAAACAGTCGCAGAAGCGCACGAAGCGCGCCGCCTTGCGGCTGGCATCGGAATCGAGCACGCCCGCCAGCACCATCGGCTGGTTGGCGACGAAGCCTACCGTGCGCCCATCGACGCGACCGAAGCCGGTGACGATGTTCTTGGCAAAGCTCTGCTGGATCTCGAAGAAATCGCCTTCATCGGCGACCTTCAGGATCAGTTCCTTGATGTCATAGGGCTTGTTGGCATTGTCGGGGATCAGCCGGTCGAGCGACAGGTCATGGTCCGTCACCGACTGATAGCACTCGATCTCCGGGATCTCGGCCGTGTTGGATGCCGGCAGCAGGTCGATCAGCCGGCGCATCTGCAGAAGCGCCTCGACATCGTTGTCATAGGCGCCGTCGGCGATGGAAGATTTGGTGGTATGCACGCTGGCCCCGCCGAGGCTCTCGGCCGTCACCGTCTCATTGGTCACCGTCTTCACCACGTCCGGCCCGGTGACGAACATGTAGGAAGTGTCGCGAACCATGAAGATGAAATCGGTCATGGCGGGCGAGTAGACGTCGCCGCCGGCGCAGGGACCCATGATCAGCGAAATCTGCGGGATGACGCCCGAGGCAAGCACGTTGCGCTGAAAAATCTCGGCATAGCCGCCGAGCGCCGCCACGCCTTCCTGGATGCGCGCGCCGCCGGCGTCGTAGAGGCCGATGATCGGCGCGCGGTTGCGCAGCGCCATCTCCTGCACCTTGATGACCTTTTCGGCATGCGCTTCCGACAGCGAGCCGCCGAACACGGTGAAATCCTTGGCGAAGATATAGACCGGGCGCCCGTTGACGGTGCCCCAGCCGGTGACGACGCCGTCGCCGGCGATCTTGGTCTTCTCCATGCCGAAATCGGTCGAGCGGTGCTCGACATACATGTCGAACTCCTCGAACGAGCCCTCATCGAGCAAGATCTCGATCCGCTCGCGGGCGGTCAGCTTGCCCTTCTTGTGCTGGGCTTCGATGCGCTCCTTGCCGCCGCCCATGCGGGCGATTTCGCGGCGGCGCTCGAGCTCCTTCAGCACGTCCTTCATGGTCGATCTCCGCACAGGCTGCACTTGTGGTAATGATGCCAGCAGGCGAGCGCAAGCGCCGCCTTTTGGAAGCGTTTTGCTGCGCTGCAACATGAAGCCCTTGCATTTCAAGGCGAACTCAGCCATATGCAGCTTCATAGGCGCTTGGGCCGGACTCACCGGCCTTCTCGACGAATGAGACTGGTTGCGTCTGTTTTCCCTCTTTCCGGATGATCGGCAAAGGTGGCGAAAAAGCCCCGAGGCATGATGCTTGCGGGCACGACAGCGCAGCCGAGCGGACGAAACCCGTCCGCCGCCTTGTCGTTCCATGACAGTTTATCCGACGGCAGGTTGCGCCCTGCCGCCATTGATGTTTGCGGCCAGAAAGCCGCGTGAAAGAAGATTATTTTGACCAATGAAAACACAGCGGAACTGAACGGTTCCGCCACACAGCTCTCGGGCTTTGCCGCTTTGGGAATTTCGGGCGCGCTGCTCAAGGCGACCCATGCCGCCGGCTTCGCCGATCCGAAGCCGATCCAGACGCAGGCGATCCCGCCGCAGCTGGAAGGCCGCGACATTTTCGGCATCGCCCAGACCGGTTCGGGCAAGACCGCGGCCTTCGCGCTGCCGATCCTGTCGAAGATCATCGGCCTCGGCACCAAGCGGCGCGCCAAGACGGCGCGGGCGCTGATTCTGGCGCCGACGCGTGAATTGGCCGTGCAGATCGAAGAGACCATCAAGATCCTGGCCAAGGGCGCGCATGTCTCGACAGCGCTCGTGCTGGGCGGCGTTTCGCGCTTCAGCCAGGTGAAGAAGATCGCGCCGGGCGTCGACATCCTGATCGCCACGCCTGGGCGGCTGACCGATCTGGTGCGCGAGGGCGATCTCATTCTTGCCGACACCAAATGGCTGGTGCTCGACGAAGGCGACCGCATGCTCGACATGGGTTTCATCAACGACGTCAAGCGCATCGCCAAGGCGACCGCGCCGGACCGCCAGACGGCGCTGTTTTCGGCCACCATGCCGGACGAGATCGCCGAACTGGCCAAGGGCCTGCTGAAGAACCCGGTCCGCATCGAGGTCGCGCCGCAGAGCACGGCTGCTGCCGAGATCGTCCAGAGCGTCGTGCTTGCCCGCACCAAGCAGAAGCGCCTGGTGCTGTCCAAGATGCTGGCCGACGAGACGATGCGCTCGGTGATCGTGTTCTCGCGCACCAAGCACGGCGCCGACCGCGTCACCAAGGACCTTGCCCGCGACGGCTTCAACGCCGCCGTCATCCACGGCAACAAGTCGCAGAACGCCCGCCAGAAGGCGCTCAACGATTTCCGCGACGGTTCGGTGCGCATCCTGGTGGCGACCGACATCGCGGCGCGCGGCATCGACGTGCCCGGCATCAGCCATGTCGTGAACTTCGACCTGCCCGACGAGGCTGAAAGCTATGTCCACCGCATCGGCCGCACCGGCCGCAACGGCAGGGACGGCATCGCGATCACGCTTTGCGATCCTTCCGAAAACGCCAAGCTGCGGCAGGTCGAGCGTATCATTCGCGCCAAGCTGCCCGTCGTCGCCGACCATCTCGGCAGCCCGGATCCGCAGCGCGACCCCAAGGAAAAGGCCGAGCGCCATTTCGAACCGGCCAACGACCGCGAGCATCATGGCGGCCGTCGCGACGGGCGGCGTCCTGGCAACAACGGATCCGGCAAGCAGCGGTTTGGCGGCAAGCCCGGCGGCGAGCGCCAATTCGCGCCAAAGCCGCAGGGCGAGCGTCCGGCAGGCGCGCAGCCGAATGGCGAGCGCAAGCCCGATGGTGGCTTCAAGCGCTTCAAGGGCAACAACAAGCGCCGCTTCGGCGGCAAGCGTCCGGCCAATCGGGCGGCCTGAGTTTCCTCGCTCGATCAAATAGAAACGGCCGGAGCTTCGCTCCGGCCGTTTTTCGTTATTGCTGCTGCGTCAGCGCCTTCACCCACACCACGATGCGCTGGGTGAGAAAGGCCGTAGTCTGCGGCGACAGCACATCGCCCGCGATCACGTGGTTGTCCGGATCGCCGGTGTCGTCGACCGGCACCAATTCGTGCGGGCCGCCCCAGCGCCCGGCAACCTGTCGCGTACGATCTGGCCGCACCACCTTGTCGGCATCCGAAAAGATGAACAGGGCTGGGATCGTCGCCTTCTCGACCGGAGCGACGTAAGCGAGTTCGGTGAGCGCGGCCATCGGCAGCACCGCTTTCATGGGATATTTGGTGGTCCAGAATTTTTCGTGAAGCGCGTTGCGCGGCGGGAAACTGCGCTCCTTGCCGCCGACAAGCTCGGCGATCTGCCTGCCCCAGGGCATGGTCAGCAACTCGGCGCCGGAGGCCTTTACGCCGAAATTCGGGGATATGAACGCGATGGCGGCGACGTCATCGGACGCGCCTGGCTCCGTTGCGGCCCATGCCGCCAGCGAGCCGCCGGTCGAGGTGCCAATGACGATCACCTTGTCGCCTATCGCCCGGCCAATGGCTAAAGCCTCTTCATAGTCGTTGATCCAGGCGTTGACGCTGCCTTGCGCCATAGCCGCGCCGTCCTGGCCGTGGCCGGTCAGGCGCGTGTAGAAGAGGTTGGCGTCCAGTTCATCCGCGACATCGTCGGGCAAGGGGCGAACCTCGCCCTTCGAGGCTGAAAAGCCGTGGATGTAGACGATGGCCAACGGCGTCTTGGCATGGACCATCGGGTTCGCCCAGATGATTTCCTTGTCGAGCCCATCGCGGATGTTGGGCACGGCAGCTTCTTCACGTGCCAGATAGGCCTGCGAATCGTCGCCGATCACCGACGGATCGAAACGGATTGTCGTGTCGACCCGCACGCGCGGGCCGAGGAAGAAGCCAGCTACCAGGATGACGGCAAGGCCAAGCGCCGCAAGCACGATCCGTCGCCCCATCGCAGTCTCCAGGCAATGATTCTCAACCTAATGCATGTCGCCCAAAAGTGCGCAGCGGTTTTGGGATAACGACATGCATCAAAACAAAGGCTTAAAGCGCGTCGCCTGAATCCGTTTCATCGCGACGCGCTTTATTGCCGTCCCCGACGGCAGGCAATCGCTGTTTCGCCGGCTTATGCTGCCTTGTCGCGGGACGGATCTGTTTCGCCAGGCAGCTTGCGATCGAAATGCAATGGCCGTCCCCACCAGCTGGTGGTCAGGCCGATGATAAAGCGGCAGATCGGTCGCGGCAGCAGGCCAAGTAACTTCAGCGGCCAGCTTATGTGGCGTGGGAAGGTGACTTCGAAGCCACCCTTTCTGATGCCGCGCGCCATGCGGCGCGACGCGCGATGCACGGGCATGAGGCCCGGCATCGGCAGCTTGTTCTTTTCCGTCAGCGGCGTGTCGACGAACCCCGGATTGATGACCTGGACCCGGATGTTCATCTTGTCGAAGTCGTATTTCAGCGACTCCGCCAGGATGTTGATCGCGGCCTTGGTGCCGCCATAGGCTGCCGTGGTCGGCCAGCCGGAATAGGCGGTGACCGATCCGACCAGAACGACATGGCCGCGTCCGCGCACGCGCATGTGGTCGACGACAGGCACCACGCCATTGACGATGCCGAAATAGTTCACGGCGAAGGAACGATGAAAATCGCGCACAACCAGGTTCTCGCCGGGAGTGGCGATGTAGTTGCCGGCATTGAAGACGGCAAGCACGATAGGCCCCATCTGCTCCTCGATCGCGGCGGCCGTGCGCGCCATGCCGTGCTCGTCGGTGACGTCGCACGGAAAGGACTTCACATGCCCCGACATTTGCGCCGTCTCGACGATCAGGGTGTCGGCCGGATCTTCCGGCAGCGAGGTCACGGCGACGGCATAGCCTTGATTGGCGAGATCCTTGGCCAGCGCGCGGCCAAGGCCGCTGCTGCCGCCCGTGATCCAGGCAACGCCGTCCTTCGGATTGGCCCGGTAGAGTGTCATGCGCTGCCCAATGAATGTCAGGGCCTGCTCTAGCGGTGAAGAAATCGAATGAAAAGAGCGCTTTTGCGTGTTCCGTCGAAATGATTGCGAGCATTGCAGTGCCTGGAATGCGACTGGACCAGGCAAATCTTGCCTTGAAACCGCAGCCTCCGGTTTCTAGGGTCTCGCCACACATACAGAGGAATCCTGAATGCCCCGTTCTGTGATCGAAGCGATCGGCAACACGCCCCTGATCCGGCTCAACAAGGCTTCGGAAGCGACCGGCTGCGAGATCCTCGGCAAGGCCGAATTCATGAACCCGGGGCAGTCGGTCAAGGATCGGGCCGGCCTGTTCATCATACGCGATGCCGAAGAGCGCGGGCTTCTGAAACCCGGCGGCGTGATCGTCGAAGGCACCGCCGGCAACACCGGTATAGGCTTGACGCTGGTCGCCAAGGCGCTCGGCTACCGCACCGTCATCGTCATCCCCGATACGCAGAGCCAGGAAAAGAAGGACACGATCAAGCTGCTTGGCGCCGAGCTGATCGAGGTGCCCGCCGTGCCCTACAAGAACCCCAACAACTACGTGAAGCTGTCGGGCCGGCTTGCCGGGCAACTGGCGCGCTCGGAGCCGAATGGCGCGATCTGGGCCAACCAGTTCGACAATGTCGCCAACCGCGACGGCCATATCCGCACGACCGCGCAGGAGATCTGGGCTCAGACTGGCGGCAAGATCGATGGCTTCGTCTCGTCCGTCGGCTCGGGCGGCACGCTCGCCGGCGTTGCGGTCGGGCTCAAGGGCAAGAGCAAGGACGTAAAGATCGCGCTCGCCGATCCGCTGGGCGCCGCGCTCTACAGTTTCTACACCAGCGGTGAACTGAAATCCGACGGCAGCTCGATCACCGAAGGTATCGGCCAGGGCCGCATCACCGCCAATCTCGAGGGGTTCACGCCGGACTTCTCCTACCAGATCCCGGATGAGGAAGCGTTGCCGATCATCTTCGACCTGATCCAGGAAGAGGGGCTCTGCGTCGGCGGCTCGACCGGCATCAACATCGCCGGCGCCATCCGGCTGGCGCGCGAACTAGGTCCCGGCCATACCATCGTGACGATCCTCGCGGATTACGGAACACGCTACCAGTCGAAGCTGTTCAATCCTCAGTTCCTGCGCGGCAAGAACCTGCCGGTGCCGGGCTGGATGGAAGAGAAGGCCGACATTTCGGTGCCGTTCGAAAAGGTGGCATGATGGTCCAGAAAACCGAAGCGCTGTTTCGTGACGACCCTTATCAGAAGACGGCGGAGGCCGAGGTCGTCGCGATCAACGACCGTGGCGGCATACTTCTCGACAGAACGATCTTCTATGCAACCTCGGGTGGGCAGCCGGGCGATACCGGGATTTTCGAGCGGGCCGACGGCGGCCGCATCGCGATCGCCGCCACCATCACCGGCGAAACCAAGGACGAGGTCATCCACGTGCCGGCGGCGGAGCAGGCGCTGCCCGCGGTCGGCGAAAAGCTGAAGCTTCTGATCGACTGGCAGCGGCGGCACCTTCTGATGCGCATGCACTCCGCCTGCCACTTGCTGACCGTGGTCTGTCCGTTTCCGATCACCGGGGCGGCGGTCGCGGCGGACGACAGCCGTGTCGACTTCGATATTCCCGACGCCGGCTTCGCCAAGGAGGACGTAACGGCGAGGCTGATGGATCTGGTGCGCGCCGACCATCCGATCTTCACCCGGCTGATAACCGACGAGGAGCTCGCCGCCAATCCCGGCCTGGTGAAATCGAAGAACGTCCGCCCTCCGGTCGGCACCGGCAAGATCCGCCTGGTCTGCATCGGCGAGAATGGCTCGATCGACAGCCAGCCCTGTGGCGGCACGCATGTGAAGTCGACCGGCGAGGTTGGCGAGATCCATATCGGCAAGATCGAGAAGAAAGGCCGCGAAAACCGGCGCTTCCGCATCCGCTTCGGGCCGATGCCGGCGAACTGAATGGCGCGGGCAGGGAGAAGAAGAATGGCGCAGGACAGTCCTTTCATCGTCGATACCGACTGGTTGGAGAAGCGGCTGGGCGAGCCCGGCCTCACCATCATCGACGCCTCCTGGTATCTGCCGGCGCAGAAGCGCGACGCCCGGGCCGAATACGATGCCGCTCATATCCCAGGCGCGCGCTTCCTTGACCAGGATGCGGTTTCAGATCCGGATTCGAAACTGCCGCACACGCTGGCATCGCCGCAGCACTTCGCCCAATATGTCGGCGCGATGGGCGTTTCAGCCGACGACACCATCGTCGTCTATGATGGGCCGGGCCTGTTCTCGGCGCCGCGCGCCTGGTGGATGTTCCGGGTCATGGGCGTCTTCCAGGTCTATATCTTGAACGGCGGCTTCGACCGCTGGAAGGCCGAGGGACGACCGATGACGGCTGAACCGACAAAGATCGCGCCGAGTGTCTTCTACGCCGATTTCGACGCAGGCCGCGTCGTCGGCCTCGACGAGATGCGCGGGATCGTCGACGGCCGCAAGAGCCAGATCGCCGACGCGCGCTCGGCCGGCCGCTTTGCCGGAACCGATCCGGAGCCTCGCCTCGGCGTCCGTTCAGGTCACATGCCGGGTGCGCACAATATCCCGATCGCGGTGCTTGCCGAGAATGGCGAGTTGCTGCCCAAGGACCGTTTGCGCCAACTGATCGAAGGTGCCGGCATCGACCTTTCGAAGCCTGTCGTCACTTCTTGCGGCTCGGGCATCACGGCGGCGGCGATCACGCTGGCGCTGGAGACGCTCGGTCATAGCGACAACCGGCTTTACGACGGTTCCTGGACAGAATGGGGCGGTCTTGCCGACACGCCCGTGGTGACGGGGAAAGAATGATGGAAAACGGCGCGCTGCAAGATATCGACGTCACGGTCACGTTCCTGGAGATGCACGCCGCGCCGGCGGTTTCGCCGCCAATCCCCTACAACCGTCAGATCGCGCTGTTGAAGACGAAAGATATCCCGCTCCATTTCTACCGCTATTTGATGGATCGCGTCGGGCGCAAGTGGCACTGGGTCAATGTGCTGAGGCTGAGCGACGAGGAGCTTGCCGCCGGCTTGCACCGCGAGGACCGCGACATCAGGGTGCTCTATCTCGACGGCGCTCCCGCCGGCTTCTTCGACCTCAAGCCGCATCTGCCGGACGAAGTGGAACTCGCCTATTTCGGCATGATGGAGCATGCGCACGGCCAGGGCATCGGCCGCTGGTTCCTCGGCGCCGCGATCTCGGCGGCCTGGGCACATGGGCCAAGGCGCGTCACCGTGCAGACCTGCACGCTCGACCATCCCGCGGCTCTCCCGCTTTACCAGAAGCTCGGCTTCACACCGGTGGCGCAGAAGAGGGAAGTGGTGCATCCGCTGACCTTCGCCGAGCGCGCGGCCAGCGTCATGCGGGCCTAGGAGCCGTCTGCGCGATTCCGGACGGAAGGCTACGGCGAAGGCGCCGAGCCCAACCGCTTCGCACTTTTCCTGGAATTGCTCTGTGCCTGAATATCCCGTTCATCGCCGCTTCAGCCCGGTCGTTTCAAAGCAGCCGGGCTCTTTCATATATGCGCGTGCCCCAGTCAGGAATCGGGTGGGAGCCGTCGTCGAGGAGGCATAATTTCCGGATATCGACACCGGAGATTTTGCCATGAGCATCCAATTCAAAGCCTTGCCGACCGAAGCCGTGCGCGCCTTGCAGCGGGGAGGGCCCGATGCCTATGGCCACGCCCCAGAACACCGGATTTCCGACGGCGACGGCGTGCCCTGTAGGCACTGCATGAAGAACGTTGCCGCCGGCGAAGGCTACCTGATCGTGGCTTACCGGCCGTTCCCGCAATTGCAGCCTTATGCCGAAACCGGCCCGATCTTCCTGCATGCCGAGGAATGCGAGCGTGCCTCGGAAGCGGATGCGCTGCCGGAGATGCTCGAAAGCAGCGACTATATCGTCAGGGGCTATGGCAAGGACGATCGCATCGTCTATGGCAGCGGCGCCGTCACGCCGACCGGCGATATCGCCACCCACGCGCAGACGCTGTTTGGGCGCGACGACATCGCCTACATCCACGTCCGCTCGGCGCGGAACAATTGCTATCAATGCCGCATCGAGCGGGCATGACCCCGAAAAAAAAGCCCGCCGATGGTCAGGCGGGCCGTTGGAGGGTCTGTGACAGAAGCTGTCGGCAAGTGCTGTCCGGCCGGACTTGTCCGACCCGGCAAGCAGCTCAGGCCGCCAGTAATACGTGTCTAGGCAGCTTTCCCGCGGAGCGAATGTGAAGCATTTCACACAAGCACGCATTGGGGCCGGGAAGATGAAAACCGGGCGCATTTCAAGACTGTCGTATTCCCGTCGTACTGCCGCGCTAAAAGGTAATGGTTGATGATTTGTCGACCGCGGATGGACCGGCGGCGGATCGCAACACCGAGGAAGCGGGGCTTTTGCTCCGCTTTTTTGTTTTATTTCTCCGGCAAAGAAAAAGCCCGCCGGAGTGACCCGGCGGGCGCGACAGGAGGACGTTCTTATCGGACGTCAGGCGGCAAGTACCGCCTTCGGCTCGACCATTTCGTACCCGAGCGCCTCGGCGACGGCGCGGTTGGTGATCTTGCCCTTATGGACATTGAGGCCGTTGCGCAGGTGATGATCGTCGACCAGCGCCTTGAGGCCCTTGTCGGCAAGCTGCAGGCCGTAATGCAGCGTCGCGTTGTTGAGCGCGTGCGCCGAAGTGACCGGCACGGCGCCGGGCATGTTGGCGACGCAGTAGTGGATTACGCCATCGACCTCATAGGTCGGCTCCGCATGGGTCGTGGCATGCGAGGTCTCGAAGCAGCCGCCCTGGTCGATGGCGACGTCGACCAGCACCGAGCCCTTCTTCATGCCGGAAAGCATTTCGCGGCTGACCAGCTTGGGCGCCGCCGCGCCCGGGATCAGCACCGCGCCGACGACGATGTCGGCAGAGAAGCATTCGTCTTCCAGCGCCTCGACGGTCGAATAGCGCGTATGGACTCGGCCGCCGAAAATGTCGTCGAGCTGGCGCAGGCGCGGGATCGAACGGTCGATGATGGTGACGTCGGCACCGAGACCAACCGCCATCTTGGCCGCATGCAGGCCGACGACGCCGCCGCCAAGCACGGTCACCTTGCCGGGCAGCACGCCGGGCACGCCGCCAAGCAGCACGCCACGACCGCCATTGGCTTTCTGCAGCGCCGTGGCGCCGGCCTGGATCGACAGGCGGCCGGCGACTTCCGACATTGGCGCGAGCAGCGGCAGGCCGCCGCGATCGTCGGTCACTGTCTCATAAGCAACCGCAGTGACGCCTGAACCGAGAAGACCCCTGGTCTGCTCCGGATCCGGAGCCAAATGGAGATAGGTGTAGAGGATCTGGCCGTCGCGCAGCTGCACCCATTCATTGGGCTGGGGCTCCTTGACCTTGACGATCATGTCCGACTTGGCGAACACGTCGGCGGCCGTCTTGGCGATGGTGGCGCCGGCGGCGCGATAGGCATTGTCGTCGGCGCCGATGCCGGCACCCGCGCCGGTCTCGACCAGCACTTCGTGGCCATGCGCGACATATTCGCGGACCGAGCCGGGCGTCAGGCCGACGCGATATTCATGGTTCTTGATTTCCTTGGGGCAGCCGACACGCATTCTTCTTCTCCTGTGCGCGCCCTTCAAGGGGCGCTCTCTCCCTGTCACTCGTGCATGTCACCAGCTCCAGATGCGGAGGTGACACGCAGTAATGGCAGTCAACCACGAATCGTTCCGTATGTGTTTGCGAATGCACTTGCGGCAGGGGGCACTCTTCGATAATCGTTGCGCGAAATGGCTGGAAATTCGCAGGAACAACGGAAAATGCCGCTCGACAGGATTGATATCGCCATTCTGGAGACTTTGCAGAAGGATGGCCGGATGCCGAACGCGGCTCTTGCCGAAAAGGTCGGCCTGTCGCAGTCGGCTTGCTCGCGCCGGCTCGACAATCTGGAGAAGTCCGGAACCATCCGCGGTTATCATGCCCGGCTTTCCAACGCAGCCCTTGGCCACCAGATGACGGCGATCGTCCACATATCCCTGTCCGGCCAGTTCGAGAAGACGCTGTCGGATTTCGAGGCGGCGATCAAGCGTTGCCCCAACGTGCTATCGTGCCACCTGATGTCGGGCGAGTATGACTATATCCTGAGGATCGCGGCCAAGGACCTGGTCGACTACGAGCGCATCCACAAGGAGTGGCTGTCGGCGATGCCGCATGTGACGAAGATCAACTCGTCATTCGCCTTGCGCGAAATCGTCGACCGGACGGCAATGGGCCTCAAGCCGGAGATGGCTTAACGCCAAAGGCACACCCGGACGTCCTTCCCGACATAGCATGCGCCTTCGCGGCGAAGTTCTCCCCAATCTCCTGGTTCGCCGTGAGTTGCGCGAATGTCCGAGTTCCCATAGCCTTCCCAAAAATCACCGTCCTTATATACAACTGCCCAGTAATCTTCGGACATTTCACCAGCCCCACTATCCGTATCGGGATAGTCGATACCCGCAAAAACCTGCCGAGGCCCCTGGATATTAAAATCGCCGCCCTTCTCGATTTGATAGGAGCATCTTCCGGATATGCGGGTCTGACCGTGAACAACAAGCAGGCAGCGGCCCCATTTATAACCGCTCGGTAAACGATGCTGTGGCTTTGCATGCGCAGGCGAAAAGGAAAAGGCAATTGCAAGGGCAGCCACTATAGTTCGTCCGATCATCTTATCACCCGTTGTGAAGCGGCCGATCTAAGAGCGACCGAACACTGTTTGATCCGCCCAGAGCGCCTGTCCGCGGCCAACTGGCCTCGCTGCTGTCGTGCCCTTATTTCAAAGGTGAATCATATTCGCAGCGAAACAGAAATCCGATCGGTCTCATTTTCCAAACAGGCTTTTAGGCCTCGGTGACGATCCGATCCATCGGAATGTCGTGCGGCTGCGGATAGATGGTGGCGATGCGCTGCAATTCGTAGCCGACGCCGATGACGAGCGGCCTGAACGACATCGCGGCAAGCGTGCGATCATAGAAGCCGCCGCCATAGCCCAGCCGGTAGTTACCGGGATCGATGCCCACGATCGGCGAGATGACGATATCCGGCAGTACCGGATCGCCCTCGGCCGGGATCGGAATGTTCCAGACGCCCTTTTCCAGCCGGTCGCCCTGTTTGTAGGCGCGAAACACCAGCGGCTGTCGCTTCTCGATGACGACAGGCAGCGCGGTGCGGCCGCCGCGCTCGTTGATCGAAGCCATCCAGCCACGCAAATCCGGCTCGCCTCGAAAAGGCCAGTAGAGGCTGACCATCCGGCCGGCTATGTCTCCGATCAGCGCATCGAGCCCGTCCGCAATGCGCGCCGACATGGCGCTGCGCGCATCGGCTGAAACGGCAAGGCGGGCGTTGATGAGCCGCTCGCGCTCGGCCTTGCGCCATCGCCTGACATCCGTCCAGTCGGAAAGCGGCTGCCGGTAATCCGGGTCCAGCTCATGCATGAAGCAGGGCGGTGAGGCGTATTGGGCCGGTCCTTCGTCGTCGCGGTTGTCAGCCATGCTTGGCTCCTGTCGTTTTGTTTCACGCTATACTCGCGCCTGTGCGGTCGCATGTGCATTCACGACGCCGCGCGACGACTCCCGGGTATGACCATTGCCGGGCGAATATTGTTGCAGCGCACAAAAATGCTTACATCATGGGAGGTAATTGCCCTTGGCGAGGTGGAATGAAATGAGCGGAACCGAGCATCACGTCGTTGTCGTCGGCGCCGGGTTCGGCGGCCTCGAACTCACCCGCGCGTTGGCGGGCGCCGCGGTGCGCATCACCATGATCGACAAGCGCAACCACCATCTTTTCCAGCCGCTGCTTTACCAGGTGGCAACGACGTCGCTTGCAACCTCTGAGGTTGCCTGGCCGATCCGTCATTTGCTGCGCAGGCGCAAGGATGTGACGACCCTTCTTGGCAATGTCACCGGCGTCGACCATGCCGGCAAACGCGTGCTGCTCGAAGACGGCAGTTCGATCCCCTACGATACGCTGGTGCTCGCCACCGGGGCGCGCCACGCATACTTCGGCCATGACGAATGGGAGCCTTTCGCGCCGGGGCTGAAGACGCTTGAGGATGCCACCACTATTCGCCGCCGCATCCTGCTCGCCTTCGAGCAGGCGGAGCGCGAAACCGATCCGGCCAGACGCCAGGCGCTGCTGACGCTGGTTATCGTCGGCGGCGGGCCTACCGGCGTCGAACTCGCCGGCACCATTGTCGAGCTCGCGCATGACACGTTGCGCGGCGAATTCCGCAACATCGACACGCGGCAGGCGCGCGTCGTGCTGATCGAGGCCGGCGACCGGATCCTGGCCAACTTCGCCCCGAAGCTGTCGGCCTATGCGCAAAAGGCGCTCGAACGGCTCGGCGTCACCGTCGAACTCGGGCGCCCCGTCACTCAACTGGATGCCGAAGGCGTCGTGTTCGGCGACAAGCATCTGCCGGCAAGGACGATCATCTGGGCGGCCGGCGTTGCCGCTTCGCCGGCGGCCGAATGGCTGGGGACCTCGGCCGATCGGGCGGGCAGGGTGCTGGTCGAGCCCGACCTCACGGTGCCGGGCAGTCCCGACATTTTCGTCATCGGCGACACCGCACTTGTATTGCGCCCAGATGGAAAGCCGGTGCCGGGTGTGGCGCCGTCCGCCAAGCAGGAGGGGCGCCACGTCGCGAATACCATCAAAGCGCGACTTGCCGGCGACAACGCAACACGTCCTTTCCAATACCGGCATGCCGGCGATCTGGCGACAATCGGCAAGCGCGCCGCCGCGATCGATTTCGGCTGGATCAAGCTCACCGGCTGGCTCGCCTGGTGGCTCTGGGGCGTGGCGCACATCTATTTCCTGATCGACTTTCGCAACCGCCTTGCGGTCTCGCTTAGCTGGCTATGGATATACTTTACGGGCCAGCGCAGCGCGCGTCTGATCACGCAGGGCGACGAAGACAAAGGCTGATCGGTAGTGGGTCAGTTTGAATTTTCCGCTAGCTTTCTCAAGAACCGGTTCGCTGCGATCACGGCCCCGAATCCTAATGCCGCCACGATGGCGGCGATTGGCGTCATGCCAATCGTCAGGTAGGCGAATGACCCAATCGCATAGCCAAGCGATGTAACCCAATTGGGCATTGAATGGCCTAATTGGTTTTCGAGCATGATTTCACCGCCGACTAACACGCTGACTTGAAACGCAAACAGCCAGAAAATAGCGGCAAAGAACCCAAACTTTCTGGCAAAATAGAATCGTTCAAGACCATACGGAATGGCGACTGCCACGAAGGAGAAGATCAGAAAAGCCATCTAGATGAATTAGCATGACGCGCGCAAATATGTCTAATGCCTATTCTCTATGACGCCTTTTATAGGGACCGCGCACAAGCGGCTTGTCGACTTCTTTTGACTCGATCCGGCAACAATTTCAAACTGACCCACGGCCGGGCGTCGTCTTCCACCGCCACCGCTGACGCTGACGGAAAGCGGTCCCAGGCAAAAAGCGGTGAACTCGAACAATCGCCGCCGCTCCCGCTCTGGTTCCGGCCATCCACATGCGGTAGTTTTAGCCATGCGTTATGTGATCGTCATCGCCGCCGTCACCTTCTTCCTGTTCTGGGACGGCCTCTACAATCATGGCCATTACCTTGATGTGACCGTGAAGGAGATGTCGCGCATCGTGCGCTACGTCACCGGGTAACGTCTCGCTGATTTCGTATCGCGGGCGCGACATCGTTGCCGGTTGACGCCTGGGCATTGCTCCCACAGAAACACCGCTGAACCGACGATCAGGGAGGCTGGATTGATCCGGCACATCGTTTTCTTCAGCGTGCGGCGCAAGGAGGATGTCGAGGCCGTGCGCTCGGGCTTGCTGGCGCTCGGCAAGATTCCGCACTCAAGCCATTTCGAAGTGACGCTCAACACCAAGGTCGATCTGTTTTCCAACGCGATCGATGTGGTCGTCTATGCCGAGTTCGAGGACGAAGCAGCCCTTGCCGCTTACAAGGCGCATCCGATTTATGCCGACACGACCAGCAAGGTGAAGCCGCTGCGCGAGCTGCGCTATTCGGCGGATGTCGTGGCCGCCTGAGAGCGTTCGCCAATCCGCTCCGCTTTACCTAATGCCCTGAAGTTCGGACCTTGAACCGCCGGCCGGAATGGGGCACACCGCGCCGGCATGATCAAAAAATCCGCCCATCCGCTCGACCATATCGTGCTGCCGGCCAGGAGCCTCGATGTAGCGCGCGTGCGTCTGGCCTCGCTCGGCTTTGTCGTCGCGCCGACGGGCATCCACCCATTCGGCACGGAGAATGCCTGCGTCTTTTTCGCCGACGGCACCTATCTGGAGCCGCTCGCTGTGGGAAACGAACAGGCGACGAAACAAGCGATCGCGGCCGGCAATGTCTTCGTCGCACGCGATCGCCTCTATCGCGACAGGCTGGGTGACGACGGTTTTTCGGCCGTTGCCCTCGGCACGGGCAATGCCGACGCCGACCACGCCCGCTATCTTGAAGCCGGCCTTTCGGCCGGCAATATGCTGAGCTTCTCTCGCGCCTTCACCGATCCAAACGGTAAGAGCGACACGGCGTCGTTCAAGCTCGCCTTCGCATCCGGCAAAGAGACTATGGATGCCTTCCTCTTTGCCACCGAGCGCATCAATGCGCCGAAGATCGATCGCACGGCGCTGCAGGCGCATGCCAATGGCGTAACCGGCATCGTCGAAGTGATCGCGGTCAGCAATGCACCTTCCGCACAGGCCGGACTGATCTCGATTGCCGCCAACTCGGATACGGATGACGACGCGGTGCAGTTGCCGAATGCAGTCCTGAGCATCGTTACGCCGGAAAGCTACGCGCAGCACTTTGGTCTGACCGCCCTGCCATCGCGACATTTGCGGTTTCAGGCGATCGTTTTCTCGATCCGCGACAAAGCTTCAGCCGCACGCGCGCTTGCGGCCGCGGCGATCGATCACGACATGAGCGGCAATGATATCGTCGTTGCGCCGGCGCCCGGGCAGGGTGCCGCCTTCATCTTCCGGGAGATCCCATGAACAAGCCCCTGGCGCCCAATTCATCGGTAACCGTCGGCAAGGTCGTCTTCGCCAACGATGCGCCGCTGTCGCTGATCGCCGGCCCGTGCCAGCTTGAATCGCGCCAGCACGCATTCGACATGGCCGGCGCGCTGAAGGAACTGACGGAACGGCTGGGCATCGGCCTCGTCTACAAGACCAGCTACGACAAGGCCAACCGCACCTCGCTGTCGGCGACGCGCGGTGCCGGGCTCGAGGCGGCCATGCCGATCTTCGACGATTTGCGCAAAGAGTTCGGCCTTCCGGTGCTGACCGACGTCCACACCGAGGAGCAATGCGCGATCGTCGCCCCGCATGTCGATGTCCTGCAGATCCCCGCTTTCCTGTCGCGCCAGACCGACATGCTGGTGGCTGCCGCCAAGACCGGCAAGGTTATCAACGTCAAGAAAGGCCAGTTCCTTGCGCCCTGGGATATGAAGAACGTGGTCGCCAAGATCACCGGTTCCGGCAACCCGAACGTGCTGGCCACCGAGCGGGGCGCCTCCTTCGGCTACAACACGCTGGTTTCCGACATGCGCGCGCTGCCGATCATGGCCGAGATCGGCGCCCCGGTGATTTTCGATGCCACCCATTCCGTGCAGCAGCCGGGCGGGCAGGGCGGCTCCTCGGGCGGCGAACGGCGCTTTGTCGAGACGCTCGCGCGCGCGGCCGTTGCCGTCGGCGTCGCCGGTGTCTTCATCGAAAGCCATCAGGATCCGGACAACTCGACGTCTTCCGATGGTCCCAACATGGTGCCGCTGAAGGACATGCCGGCGCTGCTGGAAAGGCTGATGGCCTTCGACCGTATCGCCAAGGGGCACTGATCCCGCGGAGCCGTCCAGTTTCTGCGCCGGCTTGTGGTTGTACTGAGCCGGCGATACGCTCGTTTCCGCAACTGAGCGTCTTGGCAGGAGGAAGCCATGTCTGTCGCCCGCGTCACCGAAATCACGTCATCGTCCAAGAAGAGCTTTCAGGACGCCATCGAGAAGGGCATCGCGCGCGCCGCGAAAACCTTGAAGAATGTCGAAGGCGCCTGGATCCAGGACCAGAAGATCGTCGTCGAGAACGGCAAGATCGCGGCTTATCGGGTCAACATGAAGGTCACCTTCATCCTCACCGACGGCTAAGCAAAGTAGTCGGGAACCTTCATCCGCTCCTCTCATTGTCAATGCAGGCATTCAACCGAGAGGAGCACCACCATGACCACCCCATCCGGGCACACCGCAGCCATTGCCGCCTCACGCGTCATCGGAACGTCGGTCTACAACACCGAGGGCAACAGCATCGGCAGTATCGAGGACGTCATGCTCGACAAGATGTCGAACGGCATCATGTTCGCCGTGATCGGTTTCGGCGGTTTCCTCGGCATGGGCGAGAAGTACCACGCGGTTCCGTGGGCGACCCTCGACTATGACGAGGACAGGGGCGGCTACGTTGTGCCCTTCACCAAGGACCAGCTCAAGGCGGCACCGGCATACTCGATCAAGGAACTGACCGGCGCCGATGGTGAAGCTGCCCGCGATGCTTCATTCCAGTACTACCATGTGAAGCCTTATTGGCATTGACCGCCTGATCGGCACTCTGAAGCGAAAGGCCCCCGGGCCAAGCCGGGGGCCTTGGGCGTTTTGAACTACTCCGCCGCGTTGGTAGTAGAGAGCTCCGTTGAGCTCTGCTGGGGTTTCTGATCGTCACATGACGTCAGGAACGCCGCCGCGATCAGGAACAAACTCACGATACCGCTCAACTGGGACATGGCGAAACTCCTCCTGTTTCGCCCCGCGCGAACGCGACCATAGATGAGAAGGCCGCACAACGCGCATGACTTATGATGACAGAAATTTGCGCTTCGTGAATCGTGCTCGCGGCAATAATTGCGGCCCCGCCGATTGCCTTTTGCCGCGCTTTGGCTAAGAGGAGCGCGACGCTTCAATCGATCAATCGGGGACATCGCAATGACCGCCATCGTCGACATAGTCGGGCGTGAAATCCTGGACAGCCGTGGCAATCCGACCGTCGAGGTCGACGTGGTGCTGGAGGACGGCTCGATGGGCCGCGCCGCGGTGCCGTCTGGCGCATCGACCGGCGCGCATGAGGCGGTCGAGCTTCGTGACGGCGGGCCGCGCTATCTCGGCAAGGGTGTCCAGCGCGCGGTCGAGGCCGTGAACGGCGAGTTGTTCGAGGCGATCGGCGGCATGGAAGCCGAGAACCAGATCCATATCGACCAGACGATGATCGAGCTGGACGGAACGCCGAACAAAAGCCGCCTCGGCGCCAATGCCATCCTCGGCGTGTCGCTGGCTGTGGCCAAGGCCGCGGCGGAAGCCGCCGGCCTGCCGCTCTATCGCTATGTCGGCGGCACCAAGGCGCATATCCTGCCGGTGCCGATGATGAACATCATCAATGGCGGTGCGCATGCCGACAACCCGATCGACTTCCAGGAATTCATGATCCTGCCGATCGGCGCGCCGACGCTGCGCGATGGCGTGCGCTGGGGATCGGAGATTTTCCACACGCTGCGCAAGAAGCTCAAGGATGCCGGCCACAACACCAATGTCGGCGACGAGGGCGGCTTCGCCCCCAACCTGAAGAGCGCCCCGTCGGCCCTCGATTTCATCATGGAATCGATCGAGAAAGCCGGCTTCAAGCCGGGCGAGGAGGTCGCGCTCGGCCTGGACTGCGCCGCGACGGAATTCTTTAAGGACGGCAATTACGTCTATGAGGGCGAGAAGAAGACGCGCGACCCGAAGGCGCAGGCCAAGTATCTCGCCAAGCTCGCCTCCGACTATCCGATCGTCACCATCGAGGACGGGCTTGCAGAGGATGACTGGGAAGGTTGGAAGATCCTGACCGATCTGATCGGCAAGAAGACGCAGCTTGTCGGCGACGACCTTTTCGTCACCAACACGGCGCGGCTGCGCGAAGGCATCCGCATGGGCGTCGCCAATTCGATCCTGGTCAAGGTCAACCAGATCGGCTCGCTGACCGAGACGCTGGACGCGGTCGAGACCGCGCACAAGGCCGGCTACACCGCCGTCATGTCGCACCGCTCGGGCGAGACCGAGGATTCGACCATCGCCGATCTCGCCGTCGCCACCAATTGCGGACAGATCAAGACCGGCTCGCTGTCGCGTTCGGACCGCATGGCCAAATACAACCAGCTCATCCGCATCGAGGAAGAGCTCGGCAAGCAGGCGCGCTATGCCGGCAAGTCGGTGGTCAAGGGCTGATCCAGCCTAGTCGAACGGTTCGAAAAGGGCGGGGCATTCCCGCTCTTTTTCGTTTCCGGCTATCCCGGATCAAGCCGCCCGTAACCGTCCATTAAGCACAATCGGGCGAAATACGATTCATGGCCGCTTGCGTTCGCGGCCGCGAGGGTTCGGGTCATGTGGACACGTCAGCACAAGCAGAGAAACACCGGCAGGCTGATCATCCCGTCGCTCTGCGTGTTGTTCCTGGCCTATTTCGGCTTCCATGCCTATCACGGCGAATTCGGTATCTACTCCAAGTACCGGCTTGAAGCCCGCAAGGTCGAATTGCACGCACAGCTCGACGCCGTCAAGGCGCGCCGCATCGACTTCGAGCGCCGCGTTCAGCTGATGCACGAAGGCACCCTGGAGAAGGACATGCTTGACGAGCAGGCCCGAAAGGCGCTCAATCTGTCCCAGCCTGACGAAATCACCATCATGTTGCCCGCCCCGACGAAATAACTGTATTTCGGTTAATCGTTGTTATTCGCAACGATTCTAATCGCTTAGATGCATGCCAGCCATGCATTTTTCAGCATGGCGCAATGCACCCTTGCGTGTTAGCTTCGCGCAAATCGGTGGGGAGACGATCGATCTCCCTGAATGTCCGCAAAGAGACGCCAACAGGGAGTGACGCATGGCCACCGCCGCCAAAAAAGCGCCCGCCAGATCCAGATCCGACAAACAGCAGAATCTTTCAGCGCCGAAGCCGGCCGAATTCACCAAGGAAGAAGAGCTTTCCGCCTACCGGCATATGCTCTTGATCCGCCGCTTCGAGGAGAAGGCCGGCCAGCTCTACGGCATGGGCTTCATCGGCGGCTTCTGCCACCTCTATATCGGCCAGGAGGCCGTCGTCACCGGCATGAAGATGGCGCTGGTCGAAGGCGACCAGATGATCACCGCCTATCGCGACCACGGACACATGTTGGCGATGGAACTGTCGCCGCGCGGCGTCATGGCCGAGCTCACCGGCCGCCGCGGCGGCCTGTCGAAGGGCAAGGGCGGCTCCATGCACATGTTCTCCAAGGAGAAGCATTTCTATGGCGGCCACGGCATCGTCGGCGCGCAGGTGTCGCTGGGCACCGGCCTCGCCTTTGCCAACCGCTACCGCGAGAACAAGAACGTGTCGCTGACCTATTTCGGTGACGGCGCGGCCAACCAGGGCCAGGTCTATGAAAGCTTCAACATGGCCTCGCTGTGGAAGCTGCCGGTGATCTACATCATCGAGAACAACCGCTACGCCATGGGCACGTCCGTGTCGCGCTCGTCGGCCGAGACCGATTTCTCGCATCGCGGCGCTTCCTTCAAGATCCCCGGCATCCAGGTCGACGGCATGGACGTTCGCGCCGTGAAGTCGGCGGCCGATCTCGCCACCGAATGGTGCCGGTCGGGCAACGGCCCGCTGATCCTCGAAATGCAGACCTACCGCTATCGCGGCCATTCGATGTCCGACCCGGCCAAGTACCGCTCCAAGGAGGAAGTGCAAAAGATGCGCTCCGAGCATGACCCGATCGAACAGGTCAAGGCGCGCCTGACGGCCAAGAAGTGGGCGAGCGAGGACGAGCTCAAGAACATCGACAAGGAGGTTCGCGACGTCGTCGCCGACGCCGCCGAATTCGCCCAGCACGACGCCGAGCCGGATCCGTCCGAGCTCTGGACCGATATCGTACACTAAGGGGAGGGCAAGGACATGCCGATCGAAATTCTCATGCCCGCGCTTTCCCCGACCATGGAAGAGGGCAATCTTTCCAAATGGCTGAAGAACGAAGGCGACAAGATCGTTGCCGGTGACGTCATCGCCGAGATCGAGACCGACAAAGCGACGATGGAAGTCGAAGCGGTCGACGAAGGCACGCTCGGCAAGATCGTGGTTCCCGCCGGCACCGAAGGCGTCAAGGTCAACGCCGTGATCGCGGTGCTGCTGCAGGACGGCGAAAGTGCCGCCGATGTCGACAAGGCGGCTGCGCCGGCGAAAGCCGAGGCTTCGGCTCCCGCTGAAGAAGCGACCCCCGCCAAGCCGCAGGCAGCACCTGTCGCCGCCGCGCCGAAAACGGAAATCGCCGCCGATCCGGATATTCCGGCCGGCACCGAGATGGTCTCGACCACCGTGCGCGAGGCGCTCCGCGACGCCATGGCGGAAGAGATGCGCCGCGACGGCGACGTCTTCGTCATGGGCGAGGAAGTCGCCGAGTACCAGGGCGCCTACAAGATCACGCAAGGCCTGCTGCAGGAATTTGGACCGCGCCGCGTGGTCGACACGCCGATCACCGAGCACGGCTTTGCCGGCGTCGGCGTCGGTGCCGCCATGGCCGGACTGAAGCCGATCGTCGAGTTCATGACCTTCAACTTCGCCATGCAGGCGATCGACCAGATCATCAACTCGGCCGCCAAGACGCTCTATATGTCCGGCGGCCAGATGGGCGCGCCGATCGTGTTCCGCGGCCCGAACGGTGCCGCCGCCCGCGTCGCGGCGCAGCATTCGCAGTGCTACGCCGCCTGGTACAGCCATATCCCCGGTCTGAAGGTGGTGATGCCTTATACGGCGGGCGACGCCAAGGGCCTGCTCAAGGCCGCGATCCGCGATCCGAACCCGGTCATCTTCCTCGAGAACGAAATCCTCTACGGCCACTCCTTCGACGTGCCGAAGCTCGACGATTTCGTGTTGCCGATCGGCAAGGCGCGCATCCACAAGCAGGGCAAGGACGTTACCATCGTCTCCTTCGGCATCGGCATGACCTATGCGGTCAAGGCCGAGGCCGAACTGCGCGGCATGGGCATCGATGCCGAGATCATTGATCTCAGAACCATCCGCCCGCTCGACTTCGACACCATCATTGCCTCGGTCAAGAAGACCAACCGGCTTGTGGTGGTCGAGGAAGGCTTTCCGCAGAGTTCGGTCGGCGACCATATCGCCAACCAGGTCTCGCAGCGCGCCTTCGACTTCCTCGATGCGCCGGTGATCACCATTGCTGGCAAGGACGTGCCGATGCCTTATGCGGCGAACCTCGAGAAGCTGGCTTTGCCCAATGTCGCGGAAGTGATCGAGGCGGTGAAAGCCGTGACGTACCGGGGCTGACGAGATGGCGCGAACTCGAAGTTCCCGCGGCGGTAGTCGAGAATAGCGAATTCGATGAACTACTCCGCGTCTGGCTTGGTTCGGACGCGGTTGTCACGATGCAAGACCTCTTTGGACCAAACGCTCACAATTGGGGCATGGTGCTCGCTGATGTCGCCATGCACATTGCCAAGATGAGATTGGAACAGGATGGCATCTCTGAAATCGAGACGCTTCGCGCATTGGAAGATGGCTACCGAGGCAGAATGTCGGAGCAGTTCAATATCCAGCACCGTTCGCTGACCGGGCGGAACTGAGGAGGAAAAATGCCGATTAACATTACCATGCCGGCGCTGTCGCCCACGATGGAAGAGGGCAATCTTTCCAAGTGGCTCGTCAAGGAAGGCGATAAGGTTGCGCCGGGCGACGTGATTGCCGAGATCGAGACCGACAAGGCGACGATGGAAGTCGAAGCCGTCGATGAAGGCACGGTCGCCAAGCTGGTCGTTCCGGCCGGCACCGAAGGCGTCAAGGTCAACGCGTTGATCGCCATCCTGGCCGGTGAAGGCGAGGATGCCGGCGCTGCGGCGAAAAGCGGCGGCGACGCAGCGCCCAAGGCTGAAGCGCCGAAAGCGGCAGCCGCTGCAGCGCCCGCACCGGTGAAGGCCGAGGCCGCTCCCGCCGCCAACGGCCACGCAACCGGCGATCGCGTTTTCGCTTCGCCGCTCGCCCGTCGTATCGCCAAGGATGCCGGCGTCGATGTAACGGCGCTGAGCGGTTCCGGTCCGCATGGCCGCGTGGTGAAAGTCGACGTCGAGGCGGCGATTGCTTCGGGCGGCGCCAAGGCTGCACCGGCTGCGAAGGCGCCTGCCGGCGCTCCGGCTGCAGCACCCAAGCCGATGTCGGACGATCAGGTGTTGAAACTGTTCGCCGAAGGCTCCTACGAGCTCGTGCCGCACGACAATATGCGCAAGACCATCGCGCGTCGCCTGGTCGAGGCCAAGTCCACCATCCCGCATTTCTATCTGACGCTCGACTGCGAGCTCGATGCGCTGCTGGCGCTGCGCACGCAGCTCAATGCGGCAGCCCCAATGAAGAAGACGGAGAAGGGCGAGGCGCCGGTCTACAAGCTCTCGGTCAACGACATGGTGATTAAGGCAATGGCAATGGCGCTGATGGCGGTTCCGGATGCGAACGCGTCCTGGACCGACAGCGCCATGGTCAAGCACAAGCACGCCGATGTCGGCGTTGCCGTGTCGATCCCTGGCGGCCTGATCACACCGATCATCCGCCATGCCGACGAAAAAACGCTGTCTGTCATCTCCAACGAGATGAAGGACCTGGCGGGCCGCGCCCGCAGCCGCAAGCTGAAGCCGGAAGAATATCAGGGCGGCACGACGGCGGTGTCCAACCTCGGCATGTTCGGCGTCAAGGACTTCGCCGCCGTTATCAACCCGCCGCATGCGACGATCCTTGCGGTCGGCGCGGGCGAAGAGCGCGCGGTGGTGAAGAACGGGGAGATCAAGATCGCCAACGTCATGTCGGTGACGCTCTCGACCGATCACCGCGCGGTCGACGGCGCGCTCGGCGCCGAACTGCTCGGCGCCTTCAAGCGCATGATCGAAAACCCGATGGGCATGCTGGTCTAGGAAGGAAAAGGGCGGTGCGGATAGTCTTCACCAGCCTTTTCGCCTTCGTCCTTTCTGGATTCGCCGGCGGCTTGGTTGCACAGCAACTGGCCGTCATCACCGGCGCGACCGATGAATATATCCTTGTATTTATGTTGGTGGTGCTGACGACAGTTATCGTCACAATCCTCTTCTTCGTAGCGCAGTTGATGACAGAGCCGCTTACTGCCGTTAGCAAAGTCGGCAAATGGACACTGATCGCGTTCACTGTGCTCCTTGTGGCGCTGGTCGCGGTGATCGCCTTCTGGGAAGAAAGCCCGGCAGCAGCGAAGGAAGATATGCCGATAGTCGCCGGCGTTGGCTTGCCGAGTTTGGCGACCATCATCGTGCAATGGCTGTTCGTGCGCTGGCGGCTCAAGCGCTCGTCGGCGGGGTTCGGCAGGGGTGGGGCAAGGGCGTGAAGACAATTCTCTGCTACGGCGATTCCCTGACATGGGGCTATGACGCGGCGAGCCTTGGCCGGCATGCGCTGGAAGACCGCTGGTCGAGCGTGCTCAAGGCAGCGCTGGACGACGATGATATCGAAGTCATTGCCGAGGGCCTGAATGGCCGCACCACCGCCTTCGACGACCATCTGGCAGGCGCGGACCGCAACGGTGCAAGACTGCTGCCGACGATCCTGACCAGCCATGCGCCGCTCGACCTGATCATCTTCATGCTCGGCGCTAACGACATGAAGCCGTGGATCCACGGCAATCCGGTCGCCGCCAAGCAGGGCATGCAGCGCCTGATCGATATCGTGCGCGGCCATGACTATCCGTTCGACTGGCCGGCGCCCCAGATCCTTATCGTCTCGCCGCCCGTGGTAACGCGCACCGACAACGCCGAATTCAAGGAAATGTTCGCCGGCGGCGACGACGCCTCGAAGCGGCTGGCGCCGCAATATTCCCTGCTTGCCGACGAGGCTGGCTGCGGCTTCTTCGACGCAGGCACCGTTGCAACCACCACCCCGCTCGACGGCGTCCACCTCGATGCCGAGAACACGCGGCGGATCGGCCAGGCTCTGGCGCCGCTCGTTCGTGTGATGCTCTCATTCTAACCCTCAGAAAGATCAGGGAGAAAACCCGTGGCTGAATCCTACGACGTCATCATCATCGGCTCAGGCCCCGGCGGCTATGTCGCGGCGGTGCGTTCCGCCCAGCTCGGCTTCAAGACGGCGATCGTCGAGCGCGAGCATCTGGGCGGGATTTGCCTCAACTGGGGCTGCATCCCCACCAAGGCGCTGCTGCGCTCGGCCGAGATCATGCATTACTCGGATCACCTCAAGGACTACGGCCTCAAGCTCGAGGGCGGCAAGGTCAGCCCCGACACGGCCGCCGTGGTCGACCGTTCGCGAAAAGTGTCGCTGCGGCTGAACACCGGCGTCGGCTTTCTGATGAAGAAGAACAAGGTCGACGTCATCTGGGGCGAGGCAAAGCTTTCGAAGGCTCCTTCTGGTGAAAAATTGGGTGAAGTTGTCGTTTCGAAGACCGCGAAGAAGGCGATGGAGCCGCAGCCGCCGGTACCGAAAGGCGTCAAGGGCGAGGGCACCTACACCGCCAAGCACATCATCCTGGCGACCGGCGCTAGGCCGCGCGCGCTGCCCGGCATCGAGCCGGACGGCAAGCTGATCTGGACCTATTTCGAGGCGATGGTGCCGAAGGAAATGCCAAAGTCGCTGCTGGTGATGGGCTCGGGCGCCATCGGCATCGAGTTCGCCTCCTTCTACCGCTCCATGGGGGCGGACGTGACGGTGGTCGAGCTGCTGCCGGCCGTGATGCCCGTCGAAGACGCGGAGGTCTCGAAATTCGCGCAGAAGCAGTTCGAGAAGCAGGGCATGAAGATCATCCTCGAAGCCAAGGTGACCAAGGTCGAAAAAGGCGCCAATTCGGTCACCGCGCATGTCGAGATGAAAGACGGCAAGGTCGAGAAGATCACCGCCGACCGCATGATCTCGGCCGTCGGCGTGCAGGGCAACATCGAGAATCTCGGCCTGGAAGCGCTTGGCGTGAAGACGGACCGCGGCTGCGTGGTCGTCGACGGCTACGGCAAGACCAATGTGGCGGGCGTCTACGCCATCGGCGACGTCGCCGGGCCGCCGATGCTCGCCCACAAGGCGGAGCATGAAGGCGTCGTCTGCGTCGAGAAAATAGCCAACTTCCCGGGCGTGCACGCCATCGACAAGCTGAAGGTCCCCGGCTGCACCTATTGCAGCCCGCAGGTCGCCTCCGTCGGCCTGACGGAAGCCAAGGCCAAGGCCGAAGGCAAGGATATCCGCGTCGGTCGCTTCCCCTTCGGCGCCAATGGCAAGGCCATCGCGCTCGGCGAGGACCAGGGCTTCGTCAAGACTATCTTCGACAAGAAGACCGGGCAGTTGCTCGGCGCGCATATGGTGGGCGCCGAGGTGACCGAGCTCATCCAGGGTTTTGTCGTGGCGATGAACCTGGAGACGACCGAGGAAGAGCTGATGCACACGATGTTCCCGCACCCGACGCTGTCGGAGATGATGAAGGAGAGCGTGCTCGACGCCTATGGCCGCGTTTTGAACGCATGATAGATTGGTTGCGCGAGACTCACACGCGGCAGCCGGAGAAACCTGACGGCAAGGAAGTTCGTATCCGGATGCATTTTCACCTGATCGAGGAGGAATTGGCACATGCATTTGAATGGCGTCGGCTGGATCGCAGCCATCATCGTCGGAGGCCTGGCGGGCTGGCTCGCCGAGATGGTCATGAAGAGCAACACCGGCATCTTCATGAACATCATCATGGGTATCGTCGGCGCGGTGGTGCTGAACGCGATCCTGCAGGCTCTCAACATCCAGTCTTTCGGCGTCGGCTGGGTGGCCTATCTGATAACCGGCTTCATCGGCGCCTGCCTGCTGATCTTCGTGGGGCGGCTTGTTCGCCGCTAGACGAATGCCGCTATGCGAAAATGGCCGGGACGGCATGCGCTGCCCCGGCCTTTTTCTTTGCCTCGAAAAGTCCTAGATGACGAAAGACAGGCGGCCGCCGAAATCGCGGCCGCGAAGGGTTTGACATGGTCACAGTCGTAGACACGATCGCCAACCGGCCGCGCCCGCGGCACCCCGAGAAGGCGCACAGGCCCGACCAGGAAGTGCTGCGCAAGCCCGACTGGATACGCGTCAAGGCGCCGGTTTCCAAGGGCTATGCCGAAACGCGCGAGATCGTGAAATCGCACAAGCTGGTGACGGTCTGCGAAGAGGCCGGCTGCCCCAACATCGGCGAATGCTGGGACAAGAAGCACGCCACTTTCATGATCATGGGCGAGATCTGCACCCGCGCCTGCGCCTTCTGCAATGTCGCGACCGGCATCCCGACCGCGCTAGATCTGGATGAGCCGGCGCGCGTGGCACACGCCGTCAAGCAGATGGGGCTGAGCCACGTCGTCATCACCTCCGTCGACCGCGACGACCTCGCCGACGGCGGCGCGCAGCATTTCGCCGATGTCATCCGCGCTATCCGCGCGGCAACGCCCTCGACCACCATCGAGATCCTGACGCCCGACTTCCTGCGCAAGGATGGCGCACTCGAAATCGTGGTTGCGGCCAAGCCCGACGTCTTCAACCACAATCTCGAAACCGTGCCGTCGAATTATCTGACGGTGCGTCCCGGCGCCCGCTATTTCCACTCGATCCGGCTTTTGCAGCGGGTCAAGGAGCTCGACCCGTCGATCTTCACCAAATCCGGCATCATGGTCGGCCTTGGCGAGGAGCGGAACGAGGTGCTGCAGCTGATGGACGATTTGCGTTCGGCCAATGTCGACTTCATGACCATCGGCCAGTACCTGCAGCCGTCGAAGAAGCACCATCCGGTGATCCGCTTCATCCCGCCCGACGAGTTCAAGTCCTACGAGACGATCGGCAGGACCAAGGGCTTCCTGCTGGTGGCGTCGAGCCCGCTGACGCGCTCCTCGCACCATGCCGGCGAGGATTTCGCCAAGCTGAGCGCGGCACGCGAAGCGCAGCTCAAGAAGGCCAGCTGACCTTCAATGCCGAAATTCGAGGCGACACGCCGCGTCGCGCATACGCCGGAAGAGATGTTCGCGCTGGTGGCGGACATCGAGACCTACCCGCAATTCCTGCCGCTCTGTGAATCGCTCGCCATACGCTCGCGCAAGGAGCGCGACGGCCGCACCATCCTGGTCGCCGACATGAGCATCGGCTACAAGGCGATCCGCGAGACCTTTACCACACAGGTGCTGCTCAATCCGGCCGAGCATGCCATCGACGTCAAATACATCGACGGCCCGTTCAAATATCTCAGCAATATCTGGCGCTTCGACCCCGCCGAGCGCGGCTGCGAGGTGCATTTCTTCATCGACTATGAGTTCAAGAGCCGCATCCTGGGCGCGGTCATGGGCACGATGTTCGACCGTGCCTTCCGCATGTTCTCGGAAGCCTTCGAGAAGCGGGCAGACGTGATCTACGGTTCAATCCTCTAAAAAGAACGCTGGCGACCACGCCCTTGCCGCGTCACAGCGATTCAGCACGTACTCTAGATTATTTTAAGATATAGCACTGCACCGAAATATTCGTTGCTTTTCAATAGTCATTTGTTAAAGATAATCCCGGGCTTAGGGGGATTTTATGACGGAACAGTCCGGGGAAAAGTCGACGCTGCCAGAGGCGTCGGGGAACATTTCGAATCCAGCTTCCAACGCTCCGCCACATCCTTTGGACGGGTCTTGGCATCTAAATATCGAGGGAAAAAATTACGGTCCATATACGGGGCACGAACTTCTAGGATTCGCGAAAGAGGGGCGTATAACCGGTAACACACAGATAGTTCCCGTTGGCGGGACAACTTGGAGTGCAGCTAAAGACGATCCTATTCTCCGGGGATTTTTTGAAGTCGCTAAAGTTGCAGCGCCGCCTGCGAGGGGCAACTCAGACAGTCGCGTCAGCGCATCCGAAGGCGCCACAATCGTCCAAGTGACAAATAATCTTGGACCTCAACCGGGCTATGGCGTGGCAGGCGTCCTTCTCGACGGAGCGGCAGCCAACAAATCCGCGGGTCTCGCTCTTGTTCTGTCTCTCCTCATTTGCGGCCTTGGGCAATTTTACAATGGGCAGATAGGCAAAGGTATCCTTATGTTTGTCCTGATGATTGCCCTCTGGTTCGTGCTCCTGGGGTGGATCATTTGGATTTGGTCGGCGGTCGACGCCTACAAGACTGCAAAGGCAATGAACCTCCGCTACCATATGCTTCTTGCCGGAGCGGCACCGATCTCGGCTAGAGGTTGATGTGGCGGCTGATCATCAAGATATAACGTCCCTCCACAGGCCTGTGCCCATCCTGTTCAGGTGAAACTCTCAATGGAGTTGGTACGTGTCCCAGCTGTGGCGCTGTCCTGTCGTTGGAGTGGGCAATTTTGGACGCTAAGCAGGCAGGGCTAAAAAGGCTCGCTCCGATCCTGACGAGAGCCGATCCGGTTTCGATATCGGCATGGATGCTGAGCGTCATTCCATTTCTTGTGGTGCCACCCGCGCTGGCAATCTTGCTGGTCGTTTTTGCTGGCAAGCCCGATCAGGAACAGCGGCGACGGCTTTATGCGGTTGCCGCAATCAACATTTGCCTTAGCCTCTACCTGTGGTCATGGGTCGGCGACCACTTCATAGCAATACGCGAATCGATAGCTGATTGGCTTTGGTCGGTTGGGTCCCCGAACACCAGTCCGGGTGCCATCCGCATCTAACGTCTGCTATGCAGGTCCAAGCGCGCGCAATCCGAGTTGCAGCGCGTGCCGCACCGTCTCGTGCCGGATGAATTCGCGGCCCTTGTGGCCGAACAGCTGATGCTCGGCGACAATCGGCCGGCCAGCCAGCGCTATTCCGAACCAGACGAGGCCGACGGGCTTTTCCGCCGAGCCGCCGCCAGGACCGGCAATGCCGGTGACGGCAAGCGAAAGGCTTGCCTGCGAATGCGCCAGCGCGCCTGCCGCCATCTCCAGCACCGTCTCGCGCGAAACCGCGCCATGCGCGTCGAGCGTGGCGGCTGAGACGCCGAGCATCTCCATCTTGGCTTCGTTGGAATAGGTGATGAAGCCGCGATCGACCACGGCGGAAGAGCCGGCGATATCGGTCAGCGCGGCGATGATCAGGCCGCCGGTGCAGCTTTCGGCCGTGGCCAGCATGATGCCGCGCTGTTGGCATGCCTGGAGCAGTGCGTTTGCGAGTTCAGCGTTGCTCATGCCGGCACCTCGCCCGGATAGACGACGCTGGCCGTGGCGATCGCGGCGATGCCTTCGCCGCGTCCGACAAAGCCGAGCTTCTCGTTGGTCGTCGCTTTGATCGAAATGCGCCCGGGCGCAATGCCAAGCATGGCCGAAAGCGCTTCCGTCATCGCCGCGCGATGCGGCCCGACGCGCGGCGCCTCGCAGATCAGCGTGATGTCGGCATTGGCGATGCGGCCGCCGCGCTCGCGCACCAGCTTTGCCGCATGCTCGACGAAGATCTTCGAGGCGGCACCTTTCCATTGCGGGTCCGTGGGCGGGAAGTGCGTGCCGATATCGCCGGCGCCGCAGGTGGCGAGCAGCGCGTCGGTCAGCGCGTGCAGTCCGACATCGGCGTCGGAATGGCCGGAGAGTTTTCGCTCGTGGGGAATGGCCACGCCGCACAGCGTGACATGGTCGCCCGGCTCGAACGCATGCACATCATAGCCGTTGCCGGTCCGGATATCGGGGAAGCGCTGCTGGGAGCTCAAGAGCCGCTGGTCGGCCAATGTAATATCCCTCGCCCAGGTGAGTTTGACGTTGTCCGGCGATCCGGGAACGATCTTGACCGGTATCTGTGCCCACTCGGCGATCGCCGCGTCGTCGGTGAACTCCGTCTTGCCCAGATGATGCGCCTTCTCATGCGCGGCGAGCAGCGGCCAGAATGGAAAACCCTGCGGCGTCTGCGCAGCATGAAGGCCGGCCCTCGATACCGTCTCATCGATCATGCCGATGGCCGATTCCCGCTTCAGCGTGTCGGCAACGGGAAGCGCCGGCAGCGCGCCCTGGCGCTCGCCGATGGCCTCGATGGTTCGGTCGATCAGACCGGCGTCGACGAACGGGCGCACGGCGTCATGCACCAGCACTTTTTCGGGTGCCTTGTCCCTCAGTGCCAGGAGGCCGAGCCGGACGGACGCCTGGCGCGAAGGGCCGCCGATAACGGCGACAAGACGATCGCCATGCGCTTCGGCCGCGCGTTGGAAGAGCCCGGCATCGTCGGCGTGGATCGCCACGACCACGGGACCGATCATCGGATGGGAGAGAAAGATATCCAGCGTATGCGCGATGACGGCGCGGCCGCCGATGCGCTGATATTGCTTCGGACCGTCGGCCTGTCCGGCGCGCGCGCCACGGCCGGCGGCGACGATCACCACCCCGATCCCGCCACCCTTCGGGCCGGACGATTGCTTTTCGCTTGCCTCGCTCATTCCGATCGGTCCTAGTCGGGGTGATGGCCGAAGGCCAGCATTTTCCAAAATGCGCCTTAATGTGACGTCATTGCGCGTTGCACAATGCCATACTTCTGGCTAGATAATGTGCAACGATAGAATATGCTTGGTTTTTGTGCATGGCTGAACTGACCACATTGGCATCGCCACTCGATGTCGGCGGCGTGAGAATCCGCAACCGCGTTTTCCTCGCGCCGATGTCGGGCATCACGGACGAGCCGTTCCGGCAACGCGCCCACGCGCATGGCGCGGGGCTGGTCGTGTCGGAAATGGTGGCGAGCGGCGAACTGGCCAAGGGCAGGGCAGGCTGCGACCTGCGCATTCGTCATTCCGGCCTGCCTGTGCACATGGTGCAGCTTGCCGGCCGCGAGGCCGTTCATATGGGCGAAGGCGCGCGTATAGCGGCGGGCGAGGGCGCCGATATCATCGACATCAACATGGGCTGCCCGGCGAAGAAGGTGACCGGCGGCTATGCCGGCTCGGCGCTGATGCGCGATCTCGACCATGCGCTGTCGCTGATCGAAGCGGTGGTCGGTGCCGTTTCGGTGCCGGTGACGGTCAAGATGCGGCTTGGCTGGGACGAAAGCGCCCTCAACGCGCCGATGCTGGCGCGCCGCGCCGAACGGGCGGGTGTCCAGATGGTGACCGTGCATGGCCGCACGCGCTGTCAGTTTTATCAGGGCAAGGCCGACTGGCGGGCGATCGCGCGCGTCAAGGAAGCGGTCTCGATCCCGGTGGTGGCCAATGGCGATGTCGCCTCGCCCGAGGAAGCGGCAACGATCCTCGAACAGTCCGGCGCCGACGCGGTGATGATCGGCCGCGCGCATTACGGCGCGCCGTGGGTTGCGGGCGGCATTGCAACGACCGCGGCCGGCGCATGCGCGCAAGGCATTCCGCAGGCGCCGGAAGCGCTCGCCGATTATGTCGCCTCGCACTACCAGGACATGCTCTCGCTCTACGGTATTGAAAGCGGCCTGCGCCAGGCGCGCAAGCACCTCGGCTGGTATCTCGACCGTCATGCTCCCGGAGTTCGCGCCGAGCAGCGCAAGCGCATCCTCACATCGTTCGAACCGGCCGAGGTCGTCGTCGAATTGCGCCGAGCATTCTCTGAGGGTGCTTCAACCCCTGATCTGCGGAGCGCGGCATGAAGGCCGACGTTCCACAGCAGGTGGCGGACGCCGCCAACATCGTACTCAACACCATCCGCCGCCCGGTGATCATGGTCGACCCCGACGGCTTTATCATCTTCGCCAATGCGGATGCGGAGGACTTCTTCCGCTCGAGCGCGACCATGCTCGCCCGCAACACGCTCTCCAAGCTGGTGCCGTTCGGCAGCCCGCTGCTGACGCTGGTCGACCAGGTGCGCGAGCGCGGGGCGCCGGTCAACGAATACCGCGTCGACGTGTCGTCGCCGCGCCTCGGCATCGAGAAGATGGTCGATCTCTATGTCGCGCCGGTGCCGGAGTTTCCGGGCTCCGTCGTCGTCATGTTCCAGGAACGGTCGATGGCCGACAAGATCGACCGCCAGATGACGCATCGCGGTGCCGCGCGCTCGGTCACCGGCCTGGCCGCCATGCTGGCGCATGAGATCAAGAACCCGCTCTCGGGCATCCGCGGCGCCGCCCAATTGCTCGAGCTTTCCGCTTCCGACGAAGACCGCGCGCTGACCCGCCTGATCACCGACGAGACCGACCGCATCGTCTCGCTGGTCGACCGCATGGAGGTGTTTTCCGACGAACGGCCGATCGAGCGCTATCCGGTCAACATCCATGTCGTGCTCGATCATGTGAAGGCGATCGCCAAGAACGGTTTTGCCAGGCGGATCAAGATCTTGGAGGAATATGATCCATCATTGCCTCCAGTCTTCGCCAACCGCGACCAACTGATCCAGGTCTTCCTCAACCTGGTGAAGAACGCGGCCGAGGCGATCGGCGCAGACCCGCAAGGCGAGATCATGCTCTCGACGGCCTTCCGTCCGGGCATCCGCGTCTCGGTGCCTGGAACGCAGGACCGTGTTTCGCTGCCGCTGGAATTCTGCGTGCACGACAACGGTCCCGGCGTATCCGAGGACATCCTGCCGATCCTGTTCGACCCGTTCATCACCACCAAGCCGAACGGCTCCGGCCTTGGCCTGGCGCTGGTCGCCAAGATCGTCGGCGAGCATGGCGGCATCATCGAATGCGATTCGACGCCGCGCGGGACGACTTTTCGCATCCTGCTTCCGGCTTGGAAGGAGATCGCGCCAGGCCCCGGCGACGAAGCTGAAGGAGACCGCACATGACCGCTCGCGGCAGTATTCTGGTCGCCGACGACGATGCGGCCATCCGCACCGTGCTCAACCAGGCGCTGTCGCGCGTCGGCCATGAGGTGCGTGTCACCTCCAACGCCTCGACGCTGTGGCGCTGGGTGGCGGCGGGCGAGGGCGATCTCGTCATCACCGATGTGGTGATGCCCGACGAAAACGCCTTCGACATGCTGCCGCGCATCAAGAAGGCGCGGCCCGAGCTGCCGGTCATCGTCATGAGCGCCCAGAACACATTCATGACCGCTATCCGCGCCTCCGAGACCGGTGCTTACGAATATCTGCCGAAGCCTTTCGATCTGACGGAACTGCTCAGCATCGTCAGCCGGGCGCTGGCCGAGCCGAAGCGGCCGAAGCTCGATGCCCGCGCCGAGGATCAGCCGGAGACGATGCCGCTTGTCGGCCGCTCGGCCGCCATGCAGGACATCTACCGCATGCTGGCGCGCATGATGCAGACCGATCTCACGGTCATGATCAGCGGCGAGTCCGGCACCGGCAAGGAGCTGGTGGCGCGTGCGCTGCACGAATATGGCCGCCGCCGCGGCGGCCCGTTCGTGGCCATCAACATGGCGGCGATCCCGCGAGATCTCATCGAATCGGAACTGTTCGGCCACGAGAAGGGCGCCTTCACCGGTGCCCAGAACCGCTCCAGCGGCCGTTTCGAGCAGGCGGAGGGCGGCACGCTGTTCCTCGACGAGATCGGCGACATGCCGATGGAAGCCCAGACACGGCTGCTGCGCGTGCTGCAGCAAGGCGAATACACCACGGTCGGCGGCCGTACGCCGATCAAGACCGACGTGCGCATCGTCGCGGCCACCAACAAGGACCTGCGCACGCTGATCAACCAGGGCCTGTTTCGCGAAGACCTGTTCTATCGCCTCAATGTCGTCCCTCTGAGGCTGCCGGCGCTACGCGAGCGTTCCGAGGACATTCCGGATCTGGTGCGGCACTTCTTCAAGCAGGGCGCCAGCGAGGGCCTGCAGACCAAGCGCATATCGGCCGGCGGCATCGAGCTTATGAAGCGCTATCCCTGGCCGGGCAATGTGCGCGAGCTCGAAAACCTGGTGCGCCGGCTGGCCGCCCTCTACTCGCAGGACGAGATTTCGTCCGAGATCATCGAATCAGAGCTGAAGACCGGCGAGAGGCCGGTCGTACCGGACGGCGGCGCGCTCATCCCCGACGATCTGTCGATCGGCCAGGCGGTCGAGCATTTTCTGCAGCGCTATTTCGCCTCCTTCGCCGGCGATTTGCCGCCGGCCGGGCTCTACCAGCGCATTCTTGCCGAGGTCGAGTATCCTCTGGTGCTGGCTTCGATGACGGCGACGCGCGGCAACCAGATCAAGGCGGCCGAGCTTTTGGGGCTCAACCGCAATACGCTGCGCAAGAAGATCCGCGAGCTTGGCGTCAACGTCTACAAATCGACCAGGCAGCCGTAACGTCACCTAATCTTTTCGGCGAATTAGGCGGGGAAAGATTTTCGTTCCGGCCACACTTGTTGCATAATCGCCACAATGCGTTGCATACATCCGACGCAATGATCGACTCTGTACCACGACATGGCAGATGAGGCTCCGACCCTGAACCAACCGCTTTTCAGCCAGACCGGCACGCGTGACGGCCGACGGTTGCTGGCATTGCCCGGCGTGGTGGCTATTGTTGGCGCCGTGATCACGGCGGCGATCTCGTTTGCGATCCTGGTCGGCGCCACGCCGATCGCGCCGACCGCTGGCACGACCTGGGCCCTGATCGCGGCCAATGCCGTCTTCGTTCTGTTCCTGATCGCGTTGATCGCTCGCGAGGTGCGTCGCATCGTCCTGGCGCGGCGCCACGGCAGGGCTGCCTCGCGGCTGCATGTGCGCATCGTCGCGATGTTCGCGCTGGTTGCAGCCATTCCGGCCATCATGGTGGCGATCATCGCCTCGATCACGCTCGACATCGGCCTCGACCGCTGGTTCGAAATCCGCACCAAGACGATCGTCAACTCGTCGCTGTCGATTGCCGACGCCTATGTGCAGGAGAACGCGCGCAACCTGCAGGGCACGACCTTGTCGATGGCCTACGATCTCGACGCCTCGCGCACGCTATACGGTCTCGACCGTAGCGGTTTCCTCGATCTGTTGAACAAGGAAGCCATTGGCCGCGGACTGGCCCACGCCGCCCTGATCAAGCCTGACGGCTCGTTCGTCATGAAAGCCAAGACCGACGCCGACTTCGCCATGCCCGAGCCGCCGGCTGGCGCCGTCGATACCGCGGCGGCCGGCAAGCCGGTGCTGATCGAGCCGCGCACCCGCAACATCATGGGCGCCATCATCAAGCTGCGCGAGATCGAAGGGCTCTATCTCTACACCATCCGGCTGGTCGATCCTGATGTCATCAAGGCGCGCCAGATCGTCAAATCGAACACCGATGAGTATCGCAACCTCGAGGACAATCGCCGCACGTCGCAAGTGGCCTTCGCGCTGCCTTATCTGTCGCTGACGCTGATCATCATCCTGTCGGCGATATGGACCGGCATTGCGGTCGCCGATCGGATTGTGCGGCCGATCCGGCAATTGATCGGCGCGGCCGACGAGGTGGCAACCGGCAACCTCGATGTCGCCGTTGCCGTGCGCCAGTCCGATGGCGATGTCGCCTCGCTGGGCGAGACCTTCAACAACATGATCCTGGAGCTTAAATCGCAACGCAACGAGCTGCTCTCCGCCAAGGATCTGATCGACGAGCGCCGGCGTTTCTCCGAAGCGGTGCTGGCCGGCGTCACCGCCGGCGTCATCGGTGTCGACCCCTACGGCATCATCACCATCGTCAATCGCTCGGCCGAAACCATGCTGGCGATTTCGGCGAATGCGACGCTCGGGCAGAACCTTTCGGCGGTCCTGCCGCTTGTCGGCCGCGTCTTCGAGATCGGGCGGCAGTCTGGCAAGCCGGTCTATCGCGAGCAGGTGACTTTCTTCCGCACCGGCCTGGAGCGCACTTTCAATGTCCAGGTTACTGTCGAGGCCGGCGACGACGGCGAGGAAGAGAAATCCTATGTGGTCACTGTCGACGACATCACCGATCTCGTCCAGGCGCAGCGCTCGTCGGCCTGGGCGGATGTGGCGCGGCGAATCGCGCATGAGATCAAGAACCCGCTGACGCCGATCCAGCTCTCGGCCGAGCGCATCAGGCGCCGCTACGGCAAGGTCATCACCGAGGACCGCGAGGTTTTCGATCAATGCACCGACACCATCATCCGCCAGGTCGAGGACATCGGCCGCATGGTCGACGAATTCTCGGCCTTTGCGCGTATGCCGAAGCCGGAAATGAAGGCGATCGATCTGCGCGAATCGCTGCGCGAGGCGTCCTTCCTGGTCGAGGTCAGTCGTTCCGACATCACCTTCCAGCGCGACTTCGGCAGCGAGCCGTTGAAGGGCACTTTCGACAGTCGCCTTATGGCGCAGGCCTTCGGCAACGTCATCAAGAACGCCGCCGAGGCCATCGACGGTCTTGATACGCAAGACCGTTCGGACGGCGCGATCCGCATTCAGGCTGGTCGCCAAGATGGCGCCATACGAATCGACGTTATCGACAGCGGCAAGGGGCTGCCGCGCGAGAATCGCCAAAGGCTTCTCGAGCCCTATATGACGACGCGCGAGAAGGGCACCGGGCTTGGCCTCGCTATCGTCAAGAAGATCGTGGAAGACCATGGCGGCCGTCTCGAATTGCACGACGCGCCAGCGGATTTCCATGGTGGCCGGGGCGCGATGATCTCGATCATCCTGCCCCCGGCAACGGTCGTAGCCGCGCCGCCACGCGGTGAAGGTCGAAGCGAACACGAAAAAGAAACTGAAAAGGTCGGTAATGGCGTCTGACATTCTCATCGTCGATGACGAGGAAGACATCCGCGAACTTGTCGCTGGCATACTGAGCGATGAGGGTAATGAAACCCGCACGGCGCATGATGCCGACAGCGCGCTTATGGCAATTGCCGATCGCGCGCCTCGGCTGATTTTTCTCGACATCTGGCTGCAGGGCTCGCGCCTCGACGGCCTGGCGCTGCTCGACGAAATCAAGATTATGCATCCGAACATGCCGGTGGTGATGATCTCCGGTCACGGCAACATCGAAACGGCGGTGTCGGCCATCCGGCGCGGCGCGTACGACTTCATCGAGAAGCCATTCAAGGCCGATCGCCTCATCCTGATCGCCGAGCGCGCGCTGGAGACATCCAAGTTGCGGCGCGAAGTCTCCGATCTCAAGCAGCGCAGCGGCGAGACCTTCGACCTGATCGGCATGTCGTCGGCGATGAGCCAGTTGCGGCAGACCATCGAGCGCGTCGCGCCGACCAACAGCCGCGTCATGATCGTCGGTCCATCCGGCTCCGGCAAGGAGCTGACGGCGCGCGCCATTCACACGCTTTCGTCGCGCAAAGCCGGTCCGTTCGTCACGCTGAGTGCCGCCACCATCACGCCCGAGCGCATGGAGATCGAGCTGTTCGGCACCGAATCGAACGGCACCGAGCGCAAGGTCGGCGCGCTGGAGGAGGCGCATCGCGGCATCCTCTATATCGACGAAGTCGCCGACATGCCGCGCGAAACGCAGAACAAGATCCTGCGCGTGCTGGTCGAGCAGCAATTCGAGCGGGTAGGCGGCACCAAGCGCGTCAAGGTCGATGTCCGCATCATCTCCTCGACCTCGCAAAATCTCGAAGCAATGATCGCCGACGGCCGCTTCCGCGAGGACCTTTACCACCGCTTGGCAGTGGTTCCTGTCATGGTGCCGGGGCTTGCAGAGCGGCGCGAGGACATTCCCTATCTCGTCGACAATTTCATGAAGCAGATCGCGCGTCAGGCCGGCATCAGGCCGCGCCGCATCGGCGACGACGCGCTGGCGGTGCTGCAGGCCCATAATTGGCCGGGCAACGTTCGCCAGTTGCGCAACAACGTCGAACGGCTGATGATTCTGGCGCGAGGCGAAGAGGCCGATGCGCCGATCACCGCCGACCTTCTGCCGTCCGAGATCGGCGACGTCATGCCGCGCACGCCCAACCAGTCGGACCAGCACATCATGGCGCTGCCGCTGCGCGAGGCACGCGAGCAATTCGAGAAGGACTATCTGATCGCCCAGATCAACCGCTTCGGCGGCAACATCTCGAAGACGGCCGAGTTCATCGGCATGGAACGCTCGGCGCTCCACCGCAAGCTGAAGTCGCTGGGCGTCTAAGCAATTCCAGGAAAAGTGCGAAGCGGCTAGGCTCGGCGGCTTCGCCGTAGCCTTCCGTCAGGAATTGCGTCAAGACAAAGAGATAGAGCGGTTGGCCCACGTGATTGTTCATTACGACAGCGACGGAATCGCCTAAGAAAGCCGGACGTTTTCCCCGAGGGTACTGATGCCGCGCATTGCCTATGTCAACGGGCGCTATGTCGTCCATGCTGAAGCCCGCGTCCATATCGAGGATCGCGGCTATCAATTCGCCGACGGCGTCTACGAGGTCTGCGAGGTGGCCCGCGGCCATATCGTCGATATGCCGCGCCATCTTGCCCGGCTGAACCGGTCCCTGAGCGAATTGTCGATCGACTGGCCGGTCTCCAAGGGCGTGTTGCCACTTCTTGTGCGTGAGGTCGTGCGCCGCAACCATGTGGTCAACGGTCTGGTCTATGTCCAAGTGACGCGCGGCGTCGCCAGCCGCGACTTCGTTTTCCCGGCCGACACACTGTCGTCCTTGGTGATTACGGCCAGAAAAGCTGACCCAGCAGCGGCCGCAAAGCGCGTCGAGACCGGCATCAAGGTCATCACTGTGCCGGAAAACCGCTGGGACCGGGTCGACATCAAGAGCACCGGCCTGCTCCCCAATGTGCTGGCCAAGCAGAAGGCCAAGGAAGCCGGCGCCCAGGAGGCCTGGTTCGTCGACCCCGACGGCAACGTCAAGGAAGGCGGTTCGTCCAACGCCTGGATCGTCACTCGGGATGGCGTCCTGGTGACCCGGCCGGCCGAGCACGGCATCCTGCGCGGCATCACCCGCACGACGCTTTTCGATGTCGCCGCCAAGCTTGGCCTCAAGATCGAGGAGCGCGGTTTTTCGGTCGCCGAAGCCAAGGCGGCCAGGGAAGCATTCATCAGTTCGGCGACGACAATCGCCATGCCGGTGGTGGAAATCGATGGCGCGCCGATAGCAAATGGCCATCCCGGTTCCATGACACTTTCGTTGCGGCAAGCCTTTTTTGACGTTGCGGAAAAAAGTCCAGCCTGATAACCGCACAACTGGAATGAACCTCAACTATCTCGTTCTGCTTGCCATTGTGTCGGCAAGAGGGGGTTTGCGAGCTTGACAGGTGCCGCGTAATTTGGCGCATTGGCCCGCAAACCGAAGGGGATCGGCGAAAGACAAAAAAAATGGCGGAACGATCGCAAAACCTTCAGGACCTGTTCCTGAATTCAGTTCGCAAGAGCAAAAATCCACTTACCATCTTCCTCATCAATGGCGTGAAGCTGACCGGTGTGGTCACTTCGTTCGACAATTTTTGTGTGTTGTTGCGGCGTGACGGGCACTCCCAGCTCGTCTACAAGCACGCCATTTCCACGATCATGCCGAGCCAGCCGGTTCAGATGTTCGATGGCGAGGAAAACCAGGGCGCCTGATTGGCACGCGATAAGGACGCGGACCGCAGCGTTCGCGGAAAACAAGGACATCAACTCGGGCCGGAAGCCAGGGATCCGACCCGGGCTGTCGTTATTGTGCCGGTGCTTGCCCGCCAGGCGCGTGGCGACGATGAGTCGAGCCGTCCGCGGCTGAGCCGTTCGGCCGACGCCCGCCACGACGAGGCGGTCGGGCTTGCCAGCGCCATCGACCTCAATCCGGTCCACACCGCAGTGGTGACGGTCGCCGACCCGCGACCGGCGACGCTGCTCGGCAGCGGCAAGGTGGCCGAATTCGCCGACATCGTGAAGGAGCGCAAGGCGGAACTGGTTATCGTCGATCATCCGCTGACGCCCGTGCAGCAGCGCAATCTCGAAAAAGAACTGAACGCCAAGGTGCTCGACCGCACGGGGCTCATTCTCGAGATATTCGGCGAGCGGGCGCGCACCAAGGAAGGCACGCTGCAGGTCGAGCTCGCGCATCTCAACTACCAGAAGGGCCGGCTTGTACGGAGCTGGACCCACCTTGAGCGGCAGCGCGGCGGCGCCGGCTTCCTCGGCGGCCCCGGGGAAACCCAGATCGAATCCGATCGCCGCATCCTGCAGGACAAGATCACCAAGCTGAAGCACGAGCTGGAAACGGTGCGGCGCACGCGCGACCTGCACCGGGCCAAGCGCAAGAAAGTGCCTTTCCCGGTGGTGGCCATCGTCGGCTACACCAATGCAGGCAAGTCGACGCTGTTCAACCGGCTGACCGGGGCAGGGGTGCTGGCCGAAGACATGCTGTTCGCGACGCTTGATCCGACGTTGCGGCGCGTGCGGCTGCCGCACGGCACGCCGGTCATCCTGTCGGACACGGTCGGCTTCATCTCCGACCTGCCGACGCATCTGGTTGCCGCCTTCCGGGCGACGCTGGAAGAAGTCGTCGAGGCCGATCTCGTGCTACATCTGCGCGACATCTCCGATCCCGACACGGCGGCCCAGGCGGATGATGTCGAGCGCATCCTTGCCGATCTCGGCGTCGATGCCGCCGACGCGAACCGCGTGATCGAAGTCTGGAACAAGATCGACCTGCTCGATGAAGGCAACCGGGAGCGGCTGCTTGCCGAAGGCGCAGCCGGCAAGGCGCCGCCGATCGCCATATCGGCGGTGACCGGTGAAGGATTGGACACGCTGAAAGCGCTCATCGAGACGCGTGTGTCGGGCGAGCTGGAAACGATGACGGTGACGTTGAGCCCGGCCCAGCTCGGCCAGGTCGACTGGCTATACCGCAACGGCGACGTCGTTTCGCGCGCCGACAATGAAGACGGCAGCGTCACCCTCTCGCTGACGGCCACGCACAGCGCCAGGCAGGAAATCGAGAGCCGTCTGCATCGCAAGAGCGGCAGCTAACAGGCTGTTTATTTGGCGCTTTTGGCCTCTTGCCACAACGCTTCCATCTCGTCGAGCGTAGCCTTCTCCAGCGAACTGCCCGAGGCCTCCAAGGCTTGCTCGACATAGTGGAATCGCGAGCGGAACTTTTCGTTGGTGCCGCTGAGCGCTGCTTCGGAATCGAGCTTGAGGTGGCGGCCGAGATTGACGACGGCAAACAGCATGTCGCCGAATTCGTCCTTGATCGGTCCGGTGTCGCCCGTGGCGAGCGCCTCGCGCAATTCGCCGATCTCTTCTTCTATTTTGTCGAGGATCGGTGCTGCTTCGCTCCAGTCGAAGCCGACGCGCGCGGCTTTCTCCTGCAATTTCAGGGCACGCGTCAGGGCAGGGAGGGCCACCGGTACGCCGTCGAGATAGCCCTTGCCATGATCCTCGGGATCAAGCCCGCGCGCGATGCGGGCGGCGCGCTTCTCGGCTTTTTCGGCCGCCTTGATCTTCTCCCACATCCCCTTGGCCATGCCGGCGCTGCGCGCCTTTTCGTCGCCGAAGACGTGCGGATGGCGACGGATCATCTTGGTGGTGATGGCTTCCACCACATCGCCGAAGGCGAACTCGCCAATCTCCTCAGCCATCTGCGCGTGGTAGACGACCTGAAGCAGCAGGTCGCCCAGCTCCTCGCGCAGATCGTCAAAGTCGCCGCGCGCGATCGCATCCGCTACCTCATAGGCCTCCTCGATCGTATAGGGCGCAATGGTCGAGAAATTCTGCTCGAGATCCCAGGGACAGCCGGTCTTCGGCGCCCTGAGCGCCGCCATGATCTCGATCAGCCGGGAAATGTCCTTGGAAGGCGTCATGGGTCGAGCCTATCGCGCGGTCGGCATGCGACCAATCCTGGTCGGACGCTGAAACGAGTTGTCCACAGCAGTCAGTCGAGCACCGAGACGATCGCCTTGGCGAGATCGTCCATGCCGTCTTCCGGTAGGCCGGCCACGTTGATGCGGCTGTCGCCCACCATATAGACGGCGTGCTCGGTGCGCAGGCGTTCGACCTGCCCCTCGGCCAGCCCAAGCCTCGAAAACATGCCGCGATGGCTGGCGACGAAATCGAAACGGTCGGAATTGGACTGCCGGCGCAACGCCTCGGCGAAAGCGACGCGCAACCTGAGCATGCGCAGCCGCATCTCCTCGAGTTCCGTCTCCCAGTCCTTCTTCAGGTCGGCATCTTCCAGCACCATGCGCACCGCAGCCGCGCCATGATCCGGCGGCATCGAATAGAGGGCGCGCGCCGCCGCCAGCATCTGGCTCATCGCCACATCGGCCTGGGCACCATCCTTGGCCATGATCATCGCCGCGCCGACGCGGTCGCGATAAACGGCAAAATTCTTCGAGCAGCTCGAGGCAAGGACCATTTCCGGCACCTTGTCTGCCAGCAGCCGCAGGCCGGCGGCGTCGTCATCGAGGCCTTCGCCAAAGCCTTGATAGGCGATGTCGACGAAAGGCAGCAGGCCGCGCTCAAGAAGGACGTCGCCGACCTTGGCCCACTGCGCGGCATCGAGGTTGGCGCCGGTCGGGTTGTGGCAGCAGCCATGCAGCAGCACGACGTCACCGGCGTTGGCCGTCTTGAGTGTCGCCAGCATCTCGTCGAAGCGCACCGCACCCGAACCGGTATCGAAATAGGGATAGTCGCGAACCTGGAGACCAGCGGCGCGCATCACCGGCAGATGGTTCGGCCAGGTCGGATCAGACAGCCACACGGTAGCGCCGGCGCGCGTGCGCTGCAGAAGCTCGGCCACCAGCCTGAGCGCGCCCGATCCGCCCGGCGCCTGTGCCGCGCGGATGCGCGAATGGTCCGCCTTGCCGCCAAAGGCGAGCTTGATCATGGCAGCGTTGAACCCGGTGTCGCCGGCAAGGCCGAGATAGGTCTTGCTATCCTGGCACGCCAGCAGACGCTTCTCGGCCTCGCGCACGGCGCGCATCACCGGCGTCCTGCCGTCGATGTCCTTGTAGACGCCGACACCGAGGTCGACTTTGCCGGGCCGCGGGTCGTTGCGATAGAGGCCGATCAGGGCAAGGATCTTGTCGGCGGGTGCGGGCTGCAGGGTCTCGAACATCGATAGGACTCCAATGGCGGCGAATTGATACGCAAATCGATCCCCCCGCGCCAGCGGTTTCCATCGCGCCGGCGACACGTAAAAGAAATGCCGCGCAGGGGGATTAAAATCCCTACCTGCTCCGTAAACAGGGCATGAAACGGTCGATGGCACGCTTCGACATTGTCGGGCAATTGGGGTCGCTGCGGCGCTATGCACGCTCGCTGACGCGCGACAGCGCCGATGCCGAGGATCTCGTCCATGACGCGCTGGTGCGCGCCTATGAGCGGCGCGGCACTTTTCGGCCGGGTGGGAACCCGCGCGCGTGGCTGCTGGCGATCGTGCACAACATCTTTATCGACCGCATGCGCTCGCGCCGCTCCGAGGCGGCGCGCATCGAACAGGCCGGCCTTGTCGCCGACCAGAGCATGCCGGCGTCGCAGGACCATTCGGTGCGCCTGTCGCAGGTCCGGGAAGCGTTTCTTTCGCTGCCGGAGGAACAGCGCTCCGCCCTGCATCTCGTCGCCATCGAAGGGCTTTCCTATCAGCAGGCCGCCGAGGTCATCGGCGTGCCGCTCGGAACCTTGATGTCACGCATCGGCCGCGCGCGTGCCGCGCTGCGCGAGATGGAGGAGGGCGCGCCGCTGAAAGCCAGGCCTCGTTTGAGGATCGTGGGAGACGATCAATGACCGCCATTGTCGACCCCGTAACCGATGCCGACCTCGACGCCTATGTCGATGATCAACTGGATGTCGCACGCCGCATTGAGGTCGAGGCGCACCTCGCCGCGCGCCCGGAAGTTGCGGCGCGCGTGATGTCCGATCTCAGGACGCGCGACGAACTGCGCGTCGCCCTTGCCGGCCCTTTCGGCATGGCGCGCCCGGCTACGACCGAAGCGGCGCGAAGGCTTGAAAGGGCGATGGCCAGGGGGCGCACCCTGGCCGTGCTGCAGCGCGCCGCGGCCGCGGCCGTGCTGGTCGCGGCGGGCTGGTTGGCCAACGGCATTTTCGGACCGATCGCGGTGACCAAGGTCGTCGCCTCGACGCAGCCGCCGGCCTATGTCGAGGACGCGGTCAGGGCGCACCGGACGACTTTGGTGCGCGAGACGATGCCGTCGCAGCGGGAAGCGCCGGGCTACGATGCCGACGAGATCCGCGCCGCGACGGCGATCGTCATGCCGTCGCTGCCCGACGACTGGAAGATCCGCGACGTCCAGGTCTATCCCTCGCAATTCGGGCCGAGCGTCGAGGTCGCGGTAGAGACCAGGGACCTCGGTCTCGTCTCGCTGTTCGCCATCAGGCCGGGCAGGTTCGATGTCGTGAAGCCGACGGTCGCGCCCTCCGATGACATTTCAACTGCCTATTTCCAGATCGGCGAGGTTGCCTACGCGGTGGTCGGTCGCGGCGACGCCGGCAATCTCGACCATGCCGCCGAAAAACTAGCCAGAACACTCTACTGAGAACCAAGGAGAACCAAATGAACAGCCCCAATCCGGGATACCGAGCAGGCACCGGCGTCCAGGCCGGAGCCGTCTATGACGAGGGCCTGCGCAAGCACATGCTGCGCGTCTACAACTACATGGGCCTCGGTCTCGTCGTCACCGGCCTCGTCGCTTTTTTCGTGGCCTCGACGCCGGCACTCTATGTGCCGATCTTCTCCAGCCCGCTGAAATGGGTGGTGATGCTGGCGCCGCTCGCCTTCGTCATGATCTTCTCGTTCAAGATGCAGACGATGTCGGCCGCAAGCGCGCAGGCGATGTTCTGGGCCTTCTGCGCCGTGATGGGCCTGTCGCTCGCCTCGGTGTTCCTGGTCTTCACCTCGACCAGCATCGCGCGCACGTTCTTCATCGCCGCAACCATGTTCGGCGCCACCAGCCTTTACGGTTACACGACCAGGCGTGACCTGACGCAGTTCTCGTCCTTCCTGATCATGGGCCTGATCGGCGTGGTCATCGCGAGCCTGGTCAACCTGTTCCTCGGCTCGACCGCGCTGCAGTTCGCCATCTCGGTGATCGGCATTGCCGTCTTCGTCGGCCTCACCGCCTGGGATACGCAGACCATCAAGGAGCAGTATGCGGAGAACTTTGACGCGGAATCGCAGCAGAAGCTCGCCGTCTTCGGCGCCTTCTCGCTCTATCTGAACTTCATCAACATCTTCCAGCTGCTGCTGAATTTCACCGGCGAACGCGAATAGGCCGGACCGTAGTAGGCAACACTGCTGACCTCGGGGTAGCCAGAGGGAAACCTCCGGCCAATTTTTTGCCGGCACGACGAAAGAGCTCATAACCATGTAAGGTGCGGCATGCCTGCCGGCCTTGAGTTCGCGCTTGGCCTTTTGCTAGCCTGCCGGCATGGGAGCCGCCGCGAGGACGTAATGGAACAGCTGACGCTTCACGCTGACGGTGTCTCGGCAACCATAGTCGGGCAGGGGGCCGAACTTGTCTCGCTACGCGATGCCGACGGCACCGAGCTTTTGTGGCAGGCAGGCCCCGTATGGCGCCGTCATTCGCCGGTCCTGTTTCCGATCGTCGGCCGGCTGAAGGGCGATCAGCTGCGGCATCGCGGCCAAAGCTATCCGATGACGCAGCACGGCTTTGCCCGCGACAGGCGTTTTGCCTGGGCGGAGCAGGGGCCGACCTCCTGCACATTGGTGCTGACGGACGACGCCGAAACGCGAGCGCATTACCCGTTCGCCTTTCGCCTGGCTATCGGCTACGACCTGAAACCCCGGCAACTCGGCGTCACCTTCGAGATCGCCAATACCGGCGACGAACCGTTGCCGGCCTCGGTCGGCGCGCATCCGGCGTTCAACTGGCCGCTGCTGCCGGAACTGCCCAAGGAGGCTTATCGGCTGACCTTCGCCGACAATGAGCCGGCGCCGGTCCGCCGCCTGAAGGACGGCCTGCTGCTGCCGTCCCCGCAACCAACGCCGATCGAGGGAAAGACGCTGCCGCTCTCCGAAAAACTGTTCGACGACGATGCCGTCATCCTCGACCGGCCGGCCAGCACCAGCATGCGCTATGCCGCCGGGCGCGGACCGGCGATCGAGATGTCGTGGCAGGGCTTCAACGAGCTGGGCATCTGGTCCAAGCCCGGCGGTGCGCCGTTCCTGTGCATCGAACCCTGGCATGGCGTTGCAAGCCCGGTCGATTTCGATGGAGAGTTCGCCGAGAAACCGGGTGTCATGCTGATCGAGCCCGGCGCCCGGCGCGTGCTGAGCTACCGCATCGGCCTTGATCGTGAGCCGTGAAGCATGGCCTATGCCATCAAGGCCGAGATCGGCGATCCGCAGGCGGAGACATTCGTGTTTGCCGCCCAGAAAACCATGTATGGCGGCAAGCGCATCGCCGAAGGCGACGTCATCTTCCTGTTCGCCAGCGAGAGCGAAGGCGGGCAGGGGCTTGTCGCGCGAGGCGTCGTGACATCCTCGGAGGCCATTCCGAGACGCCCCGATCCCGAACGGCAAACGCCGCGCGTCAGTATCTCCATCCACCGCTCCGCCATGGCGACGAAACGACTGGGACGCGATGAGCTCAAGCGGTTCAAAGACTGGAAGGACGGACGGCCCGAGACCGAGCTCAACTTCAAATTCTACCGGCAGGCGACGAACAAGATCGTCGGCATCTCGGACGTGACGGCGAAATTCCTCAGCGGCTTTTTCTGAGAGGGCGCGGCGGAGACTCGGATAGTCCCAAGGAGGGGGTCAAACCTGTCGGACGATCGCGCCTATCACATTGACGAGAAGCCGTGCCGCGGTCAGGGCCGACAGGCCGTCAATGTCGGCGGGAGGATAGAGCTCGACAAGGTCGAATCCAGCGATCCTGGCCCGCCTGCCGAGGCCGGTAACCAGGTCGATCGCCTGAGTGTAGGAGAGGCCGCCGGGCGTGCGGGCCGCCACGCCCGGCATGACGCCAGGATCGAGGCCGTCGCAGTCGAGGGTGACGACGACTTGCCCGCCTTCCGGTATATGCCGAAGAGCGGCTTCCACGCCTTGAGTATGAACCTCGCGCGCGGTCACGAAGCGACTGCCATAGTGCTGCGCCGCTTCGATTTCGGTGAGGCATGCGCTGCCGACACTGCGCAGGCCGACCTGCACCATGCCGGCGACATGCGGCATCTCGCTCGCCCGGCGCATCGGGCTCGAATAGCCGAAGCGTTCACCATGCACTTCGTCGCGCCAATCGATATGGGCATCGATCTGCAGGATCCAGATTGGGCCGTGGCCGGCAAAGCCGGCAAGGAACGGAATGACGACGGAATCGTCGCCGCCAAGCAGGATCGGCACGGCCGGCAAGGACAGAATTTCGCGCGTCTTCGCCTCGATCCGGGCCCGGTTGCCGGCATTGTCATGCATCGCGGTCAAAATATCGCCGGCGTCGGTGCAGCAGACCGGCTTGCCGTCGAACAACGGCCCGCCGAGGTCGAAATCCCAGTGCTCCACCAACGGCGCGTCATCCTGGCTGGCAGCGCGGATGGCGTTGGCGGCCAACGCATGGCCGCTGCTGTCCTGGCCCGGATAGGTGCTGCCGTGACCGGCACCGAAGATCACGGCTCGCGGCATGCGCCCGTCGGCGAGGCGATCGGGAAGGCCGAGAAGGGAGGGCGAGGCGGTCATTCTTTGATGTCCTTTGATGTCCTGAATATGCGTCCCGGTGCGGCTGCGGCCTGGCAGGCTAGTTGCTTCATCGTCCGGATGCCACAACCGAAACCGCCGGCGTTAAGCCGCATGACAGCACTTCGCCACCTCTGCGACCTCGCATCGGATGTCAAAGCGAATTAGAGACGCGACACCGCCAGCAAGTTAGAAATGCGACACTACGCAGGGCAGGGACGGTCCCATTCCCGCAAAGTAGAAATGTCACATCGACGTCGAAGTAGCCTTCCTGGCGCTAACGAGAGCGCCCGATCGGGCGCCGCTGGTCGGGGTTGCTCAGCCCGATCGGGGGCGGTCCAATCAACTCCCCTGGGCTTTAGCTTTGAGAGCCAATTGATTTGCGCTCCCGCGGACGGGTAGACATGTGCCTTGGTGCCAACACACAGGACTTCGGGATGGCCACTGGACCAGAGAAGCGTCGGTTGATCTTGATCTGTCATGACCGTGGTCCGCGCGACGATCGGGTTTCCGTTTTTGGGTCTCGACATGGATTTGAGCTCGATTATCGCTACCCGTTTGACGGAGACGCATTAGGAGCGCCGGAAGATGATGTTGCAGCTAGCATCATCTTTGGTGGCAGGTTCGAGGCTTACGAGACAATCAAATATCCTTTCCTCAAAGACGAGGCGCGCTGGATCGAAGCCTGCATCAAGCAGGACGTGCCATTGCTCGGCCTCTGCCTTGGCGCGCAACAGATCGCCCATGCCCTTGGCGCCCAGGTGGGACCGCCCTCTTCGGGCGTCCAAGAGTTCGGATACTACGAGTTGCGGCCCACGGAAGCAGGCCGTGCCATTCTCCCGAATCCGTTGCATGTCGTGCAGGCTCACTTCCACACATTCGACATGCCAGGCGGCGCAACACACCTCGCATCGAGTGATCTCTACTCCAACCAAGCCTTCAGCTATGGGGAAAGCACCTTCGCATTCCAAGCTCATCCCGAGGTAACAATCGAGGGGTTCCGCCGCATGCAGGCGGCACTGGATGGCTTCTTTGGCAAACCAGGTGTTCAGTCACGCGAGGAACAAGATCGCATAATGTACGAGGCTGATCGTGCTCAAGCTGACTGGTTCTATGGCTTCCTCGAAAAGATGATTGGTTCAATAGGGCCGGCTCGATAGATCAGCTACCCACGAGGCTAACGCCGGCCACAGACGCTTGCATGACGGCTCCGCAATGGGCCCGGTCTCACGCCAGGCTCTGTGAAGTCGCCAGCCTTCCTTTCCAGCTTCATGTTGACCAGCCTTGGAAGCGGAAAGAGTCGCATCGCTAGCTGGGGCAACTGTCGCATTACTAAATAGCTGCTACACATCGGAGTCGCATAAGATAGATTATGGAACTATCGCATCAGGCGAAGAGCCGGGAATTTGCGGCTTTCGCCGCTGGTGACAAACTCTCCGTGGCCGCTCCATGCAGCACTTCGCGAATTCGAGCTACCGGCCGAACGTTCGAACACGAACTGAAACGCGAACTGAGCAGTCGTCGCTATCGCTCTGACTCGTAAGGGATTTCGATCACCATGCCGTCATAGGCCGGCATCACATGTTCCGGCGTCCCGGCCATCACCACGGCATAGTCCAGCGGCACGTGCATATGCGTCAGCACGGCCTTCCTCGGCGCCAGCTTCTCGATCCAGTCCAGCGCCTCGACGAGCGACAGATGGCTGGGATGGCTGTTGTACTGCAGCGCGTCGATCACCAGCATGTCGAGGCCACGCAAACGCTCGGCGGTGGCGTCCGGGAAGCCGCTGATATCGGGGCAGTAGGCAAGCCCGCCGATGCGAAAGCCCAGTGAAATGATGTCGCCATGGAACTGCGGCAGCGGCTCGAGGGTGAGGGCGCCCCCCTCGCCTTCGATCACCACCGGCCTGGCATGGTCGATTAGATGCGGCTTGACGATCGGCGGATACGAGCTGCCCGGCGGCGTCTCGAAGCAATAGCCGAAAGCCTGGCGCAATCGCTGCATCGTCGGTTCGTCGGCATGGACGTCGATTCTGTGCCGCTGTTCGAGCACATAGCCGCGCAAATCGTCGATGCCATGGATATGGTCGGCATGCGGATGGGTATAGACGACGGCGTCGATGCGCCTGACCGAAGCCATCAGCATCTGCTGGCGGAAATCCGGCCCGGTGTCGACGACGACCGTGGTGCGTGCGCCATTGGCGGCAATTCGCTCGACCAGGGCGGCCGTGCGCATGCGCCGGTTCTTCGGATGTGCGGGATCGCAATTGCCCCAATCGCCGGTGATGCGCGGCGTGCCGGGTGAAGAGCCGCAGCCAAGAACGGTAAAGCGCAGCCGGTCGCCCATGCTCAGCCTGCCGCCATGTCCGGACGCGGCATCTTGGTGAACAGCCGAAAGAAGTTTCCGGTGGTGATATCGGCGATTTCGGTTTCGCCGACGCCGATGGTCTCGGCAAGCACCTTCGCCGTGTTCGCCACATAGGCCGGTTCATTGCGTTTTCCGCGATGCGGGATTGGCGCGAGGTACGGCGCATCCGTCTCGACCAGCAGCCGGTCGCGCGGCACGTCGGCGGCGATGGCGCGCAACTCGGTGGAATTCTTGAAGGTCAGGATGCCGGAAAACGAGACATAGCCACCCAGCGCCACGCCGACTTCCGCCAGCCTGCGCCCGGACGAAAAACAGTGCAGAATGAAGGGGAAGGCGCCCTTCCCTGTTTCGTCCTCGATGATCGACGCCATGTCGTCGTCGGCGTTGCGCGAATGGATGACCAGCGGCAGGCCGGTTCGGCGCGCGGCGGCGATGTGCGTGCGCAAGCCTTCAGCCTGTGCATCGCGCGGCGCGCGGTCGTAGAAATAGTCCAGCCCGGCTTCGCCGATCGCCACCACCTTGGGATGGCCCGAAAGCCGCACCAGCTCGTCGGCGGTGACGTCAAGCTCTTCCGCCGCATTGTGCGGATGGGTGCCGACCGAGCAATAGACTTCATTGAAAGTTTCAGAGATTTCAAGGATTTGCTGAAAGCGCTTCACGCGTGTCGAGATCGTGACCATGCGGCCGATTCCGGCGGCGAGGGCGCGGGCGACAATAGCAGCCCGCTCCTCGGCGAAGTCCGGAAAGTCGAGATGGCAATGGCTGTCGACCAGCATCAGGCGTCCTGCTCGACATAACGCGGGAACACGCCCTCGGGCGCAGGCAATGCCGTGCCGGGCACCAGCGCGTTGTCGGCATGGACGTGCTCGAAAGCGCGCTTGTCCGCCGGCACGGCCAACAGGTCGAGCAGTTTGGCGGCCGATCCAGGAATGAACGGCTGGCAAAGCACCGTCACCCGGCGCACGATTTCGGCAGTCGTCCAAAGCACCGTTTCCATGCGCTCCGGATTGGTCTTGCGCAGCGCCCACGGCTCCTGGGAAGCGAAATAGCGGTCCGCTTCCGCCACCACGCCGAAGATCGCCGCCAATGCCAGATGGATGCCCTGCTCCGCCATCGCCCTGCGGGAAACGGCCAACGCTTCGATCGCCCGGTCGAGGATCGCCGTGTCGGCCTCGGTCAGATCGCCGCGCTTCGGCACCGCGCCGCCGCAGTTCTTGGCAATCATCGACAGCGAGCGCTGCGCCAGATTGCCGAGACCGTTGGCGAGGTCGGCGTTGGTGCGGTTGACGATCGCTTCATGGCTATAGCTGCCGTCCTGGCCGAACGGCACCTCGCGCAGGAAGAAATAGCGTACCCGGTCGACGCCGTAATGCTCGACCATGGTGAACGGATCGACGACGTTGCCGACCGATTTCGACATCTTCTCGCCACGGTTGAACAGGAAGCCGTGGGCAAAGACACGCTTCGGCAACTCGATGCCCGCCGACATCAGAAAAGCCGGCCAGTAGACAGCATGGAAGCGCACGATGTCCTTGCCGATGACATGCGTGGCCGGCCAGTAGCGCCATTGCTCGGCCTTGGTGTCGGGATAGCCGGCCGCGGTAATGTAGTTGGTCAAGGCATCGACCCAGACATACATCACATGCTTGTCGTCGCCCGGCACGGGCACGCCCCAGTCGAAGGTGGTGCGCGAGATCGACAGGTCCTTGAGCCCCGACCTGACGAAGCTCATCACCTCGTTACGCCGCTCGGCCGGACCAACGAAGTCGGGCTGGTTCTCATAAAGTGCCAGCAATTTATCCTGATAAGCGGACAGCCGGAAGAAATAGCTTTCCTCCTCGTTCCATTCGACCGGCGAGCCAAGCGGCTCGCGGCGCACGCCATCCTCGCCGAGCGTGGTCTCGCTCTCGTCGAAATAGGCCTCCTGCCGCACCGAATACCAGCCGCGGTAGCGGTCCAGATAGATGTCGCCATTGGCGGCCATCGCCTTCCAGATCGCCTGGCAGGATGCATAGTGACGTTCTTCCGTCGTGCGGATGAATTGATCGTTTGAGGCGCCGACTGTCTCGGTCATCGAGCGGAAGATTGCCGAATTGCGGTCGGCGAGTGCCAGGGGCGCGACGCCTTCCTTCTCGGCCGTCTGCTGCATCTTGAGGCCATGCTCGTCGGTGCCGGTGAGGAACAACACATCCTTGCCGTCGAGACGTTGGAAGCGAGCAAGCGCGTCGCTGGCGATGACCGTATAGGCATGGCCGATATGCGGCTTGCCGTTTGGATAAAAGATCGGCGTGGTCAGGTAAAATTTTTCGCGTGACATGAATGAACCGTCATGAATGTCTGAATGTGGGTTGTGGCGGTGGATATCGCATCGGCACGGCGATTGCCATCCCGTCGCATGCCGCCCAAAAGTGGTTTTGGGGCGACGGCATGCACCAAAGTAACCGTCACATTCGCATTGCGGAATTCAGGCGGTCGATCATGGTCAGGGCGTGCTGCTTCTTGTCGAGATTGTAGGTCTCGGCCTCAGATATCGTGTTCAGCGCCTCGTGCCAAGCCTCCGACAGGGTTTTGGCCCTGGCGAGGTCGCCCGCAAGTGCCGCTTCGCTGGCGGCGGTCGAAAGCAGATCGAGCGCGCGGCGGTTGAAGATGTCGAACTGAATTGCCTGATCGCGTCCCGCCACTGCCTCGGCGAGGCGGTGGGCGTCGGCAATGTCCGGCTTCCCGGCCGTCACCAGCGTGTCGAGCGCGCCGGCGATCTCCAGCCCGCCATATTGAGTGAGCAGGATCGCGTTGCGGGCGCTGCCCCCTGCCCGCTCGGCAAGTGCCGCGCGCGCGGCCGGATCGTCCGGCGGCGGCGGCTCGACATTTTCCAGCACCGCCATCAGCTCGTCGGCAGCCAGAGGCGCCAGCCGCACCATCTGGCAGCGCGAGCGGATCGTCGGCAAAAGGCTGCCCGGCGCGTGCACGATCAGAATGAACAGGGTGCGCGCCGGCGGCTCTTCGAGATTCTTGAGCAAGGCATTGGCGGCGTTGGTGTTCATGTCGTCGGCCGGATCGACGATGACGACGCGGTAGCTGCCGTCATGCGAGGTCATCGACAGGAAGCGGCTGACCCTGCGGATCTCGTCGACGGTCAGCACCGTCTTGAAGCTCTTGGTCTTGTCGTTGGCCGGACGGGTGAGATGCAGCACCGAAGGATGCGCGCCGGTGGCGATCTGGCGAAACAGCGAGGAAGCCGGATCGGGAACGGCGAGCGTGTCGGGCGCCGCCCTGAAATCCGGGTATTTCAGAAGATGGTACGCCAGGTGGAACGCCAGCGTCGCCTTGCCGATGCCGTGCGGTCCGGCAAAAATCAGCGCGTGCGGCAGCTTGCCGGCGCGGTAGGCGCTCACGAGCATTCCCGTCGCCGTCGCGTGGCCGATCAGCCGCGGCGTTTCTGCCGGCTCAGGCACACCATCCAGCGTGTCGTGTTGTTCGGGGGCAATGCGTTCGAAGATCATGCCGGCGCCGTCTGCTTCCTTGGTGCCGGCATCCGCGCTTCCAGCGCCGCGAAGACGGCGGCGGTGACGACATTCTCCACCGTGTCGGGATCGGCGGAAGCGTCGACGACGATGCAGCGCTCCGGCTCCGCCGCGGCGATGGCCAGGAAAGCCTCGCGCCGACGCCGGTGGATGGCCAAGGTTTCCTTCTCGAAGCGGTCGGCGGCGTCGCCGGCGCCGCGCCGTGCGGCTGCCCGCTTCAAGCCTTCGACGGGATCGATGTCGAAGATCAGCGTCATGTCCGGCATCATGCCGTTGATGGCCACCGCTTCCAGCGCCTTCATGAAATCGGCATCGAGGCCGCCGGTGACGCCCTGGTAGACGCGCGAGGAATCGATGAAACGGTCGCACAGCACGATCGAGCCGTGCTCGACCGCCGGCCGGATGACCTGCTCGACATGGTCGGAGCGCGCGGCGGCGAACAGGATAGCCTCCATCTTCGGACCGAACGGCTCGGCCGCTCCGGACAGAAGCACATGCCTTACGGCCTCGGCGCCGGGCGATCCGCCCGGTTCGCGGGTGACCAGGACCTCGTATTTCTTGGCGCGCATGCGCCGTGCCAGCCGCTCGATCTGTGTCGACTTGCCTGCTCCTTCGCCGCCCTCGAAGGTGATGAAAAATCCGCTCGCCAATCGCGACTGCCTTTGCCCGTGCTGGCCGCTGTCATAGCTCCCGTCCGTCAAAAGGTCCACGAACTTGCCCGATCACAAATGTTTCCGACGCAGCCAGCCGACAGCGAGTTCCTTGGCGGCGTCGAGCGCGCGCTGCGGCAGCGTACCCACTCTCACCGACTCGGCGGCGTAAAGCGGCGTCTGCTGGCTGAGCGTGTCACCTATCCAAACGCGCAGTTCTCCGACCGGTTGCCCCTCCTCGACCGGTGCCGACACCGGACCCTGGTAGACGATCCTGGCGGTCAGCTTGTCGCGGTTGGCGATCGGGAGAAAGATGTCTACGGGACCTTTTGCTTTCAAGGCCAGGCCGGACTTGGAGCCGCCGAAGACCTGCGCTTCGCCGACCACCTCGTCCTTGGCGAAAATCTCGGTCTTCTGGAAGGAACGCGAGCCCCAGTCGAGCAGCTTGCGCGCCTCTTCGGAGCGTTCGCGGTCGTTCGCCAGCCCGCTGAGCGCGGCGATCACGCGGGTGCCGTTGTGGCTGACGGTGCCGACCAGGCCGAACCCCGCCTGCTCGCTGGCACCGGCCACGAAGCCGTCGGCCTCGATGCCCATGGCGATCAGCGGATTGCGGTTCCTCTGCGCGATCTTGTTCCAGGTGAAGTCCGGCTGGCCGTAATAATGGAAGAACTCCGGATAGTCGCGCCACAGATGCAGCGCCAGCATCGTCAGCTCCCGCACCGTCGTCTGCTGGCCATCGGCCGGCAGGCCGGTCGAATTGACGAAGGTCGATTTCGAAAGGCCGAGCTGGCGGGCGCGATCCGTCATCTGCGCGGCGAAATTCGCTTCCGACCCGGCCATGCCTTCGGCGAGCACGATACAACCGTCATTGGCGGCCTGCACGGTGACGCCCTGGATCAGGTCCTCGACGCGGACCTGGGATTTGAGCTTGGCGAACATTGTCGAGGTACCCGACGGCGCGCCGCCGGTGCGCCAGGCGTTTTCGCTGACGACGAAGGTGTCGTCGAGCGTGATCCGCTTCGACTTGATGGCGTTGAAGACCATCTCCATCGTCATCAGCTTGGCCATCGAAGCCGGCGGGATCGGCTTGTCGGGATCCTTGGCGAAGAGCACCGTGCCGGTGTCGGCATCGATCATGAACGCTTGCGTCGCCTTGGTCTCGAAAAGCTGCGCGCTCGCCGGAATGGCGCAAAGCAGCGCCAGCGCCAATCCCAGAAGGCTGGCAAAAGGCGGAAAAAGGCGGAACTGCATGAAATGTCGACCCAATCTCAGCAACACCGGAAGGTGCAGAGCGGTTTTCCGCCCCGGAATTGCGCAAAGACTACCCCGCGGCCAAGCTATCAGGGTTTTTTCGGCTGGATCAACGGGCGGCGTGAATTTGATCAGTTACGCACAGCCAGCGCGTCCGGCGCGCCATGCGACCAGGCTGCCTGGAGCAGGTCGTCGACGCTGCCATGGCCGTCCGGATAGACATTGACCGCATACCAGTCATTGCCGTCGAGCTCGGTACGCTGGATCTCGGTCCGGCCGAACGGCCTGAGCGCCGCGGCCACACGCTTTGCCTCGGCGGCTTCGTCGAAGGAGCCGGCGGCGACGTAGTCGGATCCGGGCGCCTGCTCCTGGCGGTTCGATTTTTTCCACGACTGCAGGATATCGGCCGGCGACATGCCACCGGCATCGAGCGCGGCAAAGACATTGGCGCGCTGCACCCGCTCATCTGCGTAGGACAGCGAGGCCATGGCGAAAGGCGAATTCGCCGGCAAGGTGAGCTCAGGCCGCTGCGGCACGATCGGGCCGAAATCCGGCAGCACGACATCGCTCGCGCCCTGCACCGAGAATGCCGCCGGTTGCACGGTCGGCTGATCCGACAAGCCGGGCTGCGCGGCAAAGGCCCGCCCCGAATTGGTCAACTGGCCCGGGAACGGCACGGCGGCCGGCGGCGCCTCCACAGACAGGCTCGGCGACGGGCCATTCATGGCCACCATCACGCCGGTCGGCAGTCCGTCCGACGGATCCGGCCGGTTGTTGCCGGGGTGATAGGACGCGACCAGATACCGGTCGTCATCGCCGTCGAGCGGCGCGCGGCCGACATATTCGACCTTCACCTTGGCCGTTCCGACCTTGTCGTAGTCGAGCATCTGCGCCGCGCGTTCGGAGACGTCGATGATGCGGCCCTCATGGTAGGGGCCGCGATCGTTGACGCGCACGATCACCGAACTGCCGGTCTCGATATTGGTGACGCGGGCATAGCTTGGCAGCGGCATCGTCGGATGCGCCGCCGTCAGATGCGTCATGTCGTAGACTTCGCCATTGGCGGTCAGACGGCCATGGAAGGCGTCGCCATACCAGGAAGCGAGGCCCACCTTGGCGTAATTCCTGTCCTCCTTGGGGTAGTACCACTTGCCGCGCACCTGGTAGGGCTTGCCGAGCTGGTCGCGGCCGCCGCCGCGCCGCATGAACTGGACGCGGGGGCTGGCCTTCACGCCATATTCGGTTTCGGCGAAGTATTCCTTGGAGCGGGCCTTCTTGTAGACCATGCCCTTCTCCCCGGGCTGCGAGGCGCAAGCAGCCAGCAGCAGCCCCGAAAGGGCGCACAGGGCGAAAGCAGAAGCGCGACGAAGACGCGGGCGCGCCGGAGTCTGCATGTTTTCGATTGTCCCCTACCGTGCTGCCACTCGACGGAGCCGGAAGTCGCCCGCCAAGCCAGCAACACCTTGATCCCCAACCCCTTTTGCACAGGAATTGCTTATCACGATGTTAATCGATTATGGCCGCAACAGGGCGAGATTATGGCGCGGGATGTCGCCGTACACCGATTTCCCGAGCGCGCTGACTAGCCGGAACGGCCGCCAAAGGCGCAACAGGCCCTATGAGGGCAGCAATAATGATTCTCCAAGGAGTTTGCTGGCGAGGCCGAGAGCGTTGGCGTGCCACATGTGACTTTCCATGGCTTGCGTCACAGCCACATTGCATGTCGCCTCGGCCTGCGCCGGCCATGCCGACCCGTCGGTCACGCTGAACATGCATATCTTCTGCCAGGATAGCAGGAAGGCGCCGCCGCAGCGGTTGACGCGGCCCTGACAGCCGCACTACAGGAATGAAGCGCGAACCGGTCGGGAACGCCTCAGGTGCCAATTCGGTGCCAACCGCTCAGAAACGACCGATAGCGATGATCCTAAGTGGTTGAAAGATCACGATGGAGGGATGGCCGAGCGGTTTAAGGCACCGGTCTTGAAAACCGGCGTGGGCGCAAGTTCACCGTGGGTTCGAATCCCACTCCCTCCGCCAAGTCAGTGCGGCAACGCGCTGAAGACGACGACCACCAGAACCACGGCAACCAGCGCCAAAACGATAGCGGCGAACCGCATGCGCTTCGCCCAGACAGCACTCGCACGAGGCGCCTTTGTCGCGGCATCATATGCGCTATAGACACGCCGGCCGTCCTCGCCGTAGCGATCGGCGTTTGGATAGGCTTTTTGAGACTTTCGTCTCGGCTTCGGCATCGTCGGCACTTATCCAAACAGGCTATATTAGCTCCAAGGCTATATTAGCCGCTACTTGTCCTCAACCTCGGCGGGCGCAATAATCGCGCCCACAGACGAGAGACTTAGGCAAACCGAGGCAACGCGATGACGGATACCAGTCAATGGCCGGCTGTTCCGGTCTTCAATCCTGGTGATTATCCTCCGATCCTCAAGCTTTCGAAAGTCGGTGAATTGCCCCCAACCTGGGAGGAGTGGTGGGAGAATTTCAAAGCGTCCGAGGCTGAGCAACGCCGGCTAGGTGCCCGCAATTAGAGTGCGCGTCCACGCCGGCAAATTCAAAGCATGGCTCCAGGACAACTCACTCTCGTCATCGGAACAGACCCGGCAGCAATTCGCGCAGGAATGGCTGGATTTGAAACGGAAGCGGAAGGCTGCGCGGCTCGCCGAGGAGTCAGCCTTATTTGGCGGCCTATGGGTACCTTCGCCACCTCCACAGCGATCGTCTCTGACGCATAGGGCGGTAGAGGTCTTCGCCTATGCGCTATTGGCATTTGCGATTTGCTCAACCCTGGCCGCTGGCTGGCATGGCTGGGCCGTACGCGAGTTACCCGATCGGCCGCCTTTGTAAGCTGCTAAACCTGCAAATTGCAGCCACCATTTGCCGGGACACTGCTGGGTTGCGTCCCGAAGCTTGCGATGGTCTGGTCGGCCCAGTGTTTGGAGCCGAGACGGTTGCGTACCCGGTGTCGATGTCAATCGCGATCGCTTCGATCTGGCTGCTCGACGAAGGCGCGCTAGCCCTTCCGTCACTGGGTGACAAAATGGCCCGCGGCGGGTAGCAGCGGGCCAGCAGACAGGAAAGGATTTGTGCAAAAAAGACCAACATGTCCGCCTTCGATAGTCGGGTGTCGGTCGGGTGGGGCCAGTTTCAGCCCCCCATCTTCTTCGCCATCGCACAGAATTCTGCATGCGATTTGTTGAGCGTTGTATCGCCGCAGTCCTTCAACACAGCCGTCTTCTCATCGGGTTTCATGGCCATCCACGCGGTCGTGAAATCCTTTTCCGACCTCAAGGTTTTCATGCCGGCATCGGTGAAGAACGGCGACATCTTTGCCGGATCGTCGAGCGCAGACGTGCTGCCGGCAAGTGCCGAGCCCGTCACCATTGCGAGCGCCATGGCGCCCATTGTGAGCGTCTTGATGTTCATTTCGTTTCCTCCGTCAGGTCATCAACACAACGTGACCGTAAGGGGAAACGTACTGTGTCGAACTCGGTTCCCGACTCCCATCTGCCTTGCCACCCGGAGGGGCGGCCAGCAAATGGGGCTTTTTGACTGGCTCTTCGGGGGCGTCGCACCGCCTCGAATAGGTCGGCCGCAGATATCGACATCGCGGTTCCGATTGCCGGCGATGACGGCACGCCCGCCAGCAAAAACTAGATTGACGCGGCACGGGCCTATCTGCCGGCCTCTTGCACGCGCAACGCCATCAAGCCAACCCCCAGCAACCTATTGTCTTCGGGCGACACGCTCGATGCCGGTATGGGGCCGCCCTCGGGCGTCAGCTCGATCGTCGTAAAGCCCGTCTGCGGCAGAAGCGTCGGAGGGATGACGATGCGCTGCTCTTCCGGCTGCATCGGTCGCGCCGCGCTTATCGTGGCTATGAGGGTTTGATCGATGCGCACTTCGACGCGTGGAATTCGACCGTGCTTGTCGGCAAGCTGCATCATCCGGAGATCCAGGACAAGGCTGCGGCCACCCAGGCCGCGATTGGGCAAGAGTAAGCGCTGCGTCGCACCCATGCCCCAACGCCCCCAGGGCTCCGGTGGATACCATCCCCGATGCAGGAGCGGCTCAAGTTCACCGCCGGCGGCGGCGCTGAGCCAGCGATCGAGTGGCAGCAAGGGTTGCGAACACCCCGAAGTCGGCAAGCGATACAGACGGCGAACCGGGTCGTCGTTGACCAATCGCGCGCCGAATGCCGTCAGCCGACTGTCCCATGCTGCGAGTTCGCCGGCATCGTAGGCACGACGATCAATCAGCACTGCATCGAAATTGTAGCTTGATGATAACTCCGCGAGGGCGCAGGGCCAGGTCGCGATTCCTACCAGAGCTTCCAGGCGCGACAGGCCGTCGGTTCCCTCCAGCGCGCCGTAACTCCAGTGCCGGGAGCTACCCGGAGGGCTGAAGATGAAGGGTAGGAAATGATCATAAGGCTTGAAGTCGCGGATCGGGGGCGCCTCAGGCCAGGGCGCCGTCGGCAGCTGGAGTATCCACTGCAGCCCCGCGGCATCCGCGGCGGCCAAAGCAGAGCGGATGCTCGTCATCTCCGCGGCAAAAGCCGGCTGCCGCTGCAAGGCGCGCTGTTGTCCTGCAAACAGCGCTTGGCTGCCGGCGCTGTTGATAAGCACAAGAGCAACGAGACCGACCGTGGCTGTCATGCCGCCGATCGAACGGCCGAGCCGGGATTGCAGCCAGAGCACTGCGTGACGCCACAACCCGAAGAACACCAGCAGCGCCGCGAATGCAAAAAACGGCGCGATCCGGTTCTGCGCCCGAATTTCCGGTGCGATCAGCAGATTGAAGATCAATCCCAGGCCAAAAGGGGCGCAATAGATCATGCAGAAAACGAGATACGCGATGAATGTCGGCGCCAGGCCTTCATAGTCCGGCCGCGCTCCCGGGCCGCGCCTGCGCGGCATCACGGCGCCAAACAGGGCGGCAAGCAACGCGCAAACCGACAGTACAGGACCGGGCCAGGCGTCGACGCCCTCAGTCGTGCCGCGGATGGCCATATAATTTTGCAGTGCATTCCGCGCGACACCGAGTTGCTGCAGCCTCAGGATCACGTCGGAGATACGAAAGCCGTATAGAGGTTGCTCGGCGGCCAGTCTTGCGGTGCCGGCGTTGTCTGGCGCGACCACAGCAAAGAACACCAGGATCGGCACCAGCACGACCAATGTCAGACCGGCTGGAAAGGCCATTGCTGGCAGATACCGCCAGTTTCGTTCCTGCGCGGCCAGGGCAAGCCCTGCGAATCCCCAGGTGAGCAGCGCGAAAAAACTGTAGTAAATTCCTGAAGTAGCGATGATCACGCAGCATGCGAGCGTTACCGGGTCCTTCGCGATGCGGGCGAGCGACTGATCGCGAACAGCAGTGACGATGCGAGGCAGAATCAGGAACGCAAGCGGCGCCGCATAATAAGCCGCCAAATAGTCGTGCCCCGTCGAGCGCCTGGCGAAATAGGGAATGAATGCAAAAGCGAAAGCGCCCGCGAGGCACCACCAGGCCCGGATCTGAAAGCCGCGCAGCGCCCAGAATGCGGCGGCGAAGTTCGCCGCAACGATCAGGATGAGGTACAGGTTGGCGCCGACGATGACGTCGCCGGTCAGGCGCGTTGTCAGAAATTGCAGCAAGCGTTCGGTGAAGTCCGTGAACGGAAAGCCAAACAGATCCAGCCCATCAGGAAAACCGACGGCGTCTGTTCGAAAAATATGCGGCCAATCGAGAAACAGCCTGCCGTGAAGCAACAAGAAGATACGATCGCCCCACAGGTTGGTCGGGACATCGAGCCTCATGAAGGGAACGCCCGCCATGAGCCAGGCAAGCAAAATTCCTAAACAAAGAAGAGCAACAGGTCGCCTTTCAAGATCGGCAATTAACGCGCTAGGATATCGGATCATTCGGGAGGGCATCGCATGTCGACCACTACCATGGACGCCGCGGGCTGTCATGGAGACCGATCGGTTGTTCGCTGACCGGCAAACCGTGACTCCGCGGGCCCTCCGCAGGTTGATCCTTGAAGAATCATATCGCGCCCATGTCGGCCACATCGGCTCGGCGCTGTCTGTGGTAGACCTCCTCGCCGCGCTTTACGGTGGAGTGATACGATCGAAATCGCCGGACGATCCGGATCGTGATCGCTTCGTCTTGGGAAAGGGCCACGCCGCCCTCGCGCTTTACGCTGCTTTGTTCCTGCGCGGATGGCTCAGCCGTGCCGAACTGGCAAGCTATTGCGCTGACGATTCCCGCCTGGGCGTGCACCCGACACATCACCTGCCCGGCGTCGATTTCTCGACGGGCTCGCTCGGTCTTGGTCTGTCTATTGCCGCTGGATCGGCGCTTGCCGCACGTTTGCTCGGCAAGGACCGCCGCACATATGTCTTGCTGTCCGATGCCGAGTGCAATGAAGGCGCGACATGGGAGGCCGCGATGTTCGCCGGGCACCATCGGCTCGCGAATTTGATCGTTATCGTTGACGTCAATGGACAGCAGGCACTGGGCCCTACCGCCGAGATCTTGAATCAAAGTCGGATGCCGGAGCGCTGGGCGAGCTGTGGATGGACGGTCCGGGAGGTGGATGGGCATGTGCCCGCGGCGGTTCGCAAGGCGCTAAGCCCTGATCCCCAAGAGCCACTGGTGGTGCTGGCCCAGACCGTCTCCGGGCGCGGCGTGAGTTTCATGGAGCGGCAGGTAAGCTGGCACTATTTGCCAATGTCGGACGAGCAATACGCGATAGCCCTTGCGCAGAGCGAGGCGCTGGCGTGAGGCGCGAGTTCATTGCCAAGCTTTGCGAACTGGCCGCTTCCGATCGGCGCATAATGTTGCTGACGGCCGACCTCGGCTTCTCTGTCGTGGAGCCGTTCGCACAGGCGTATCCGGACAGGTTCGTCAATGTCGGTGTCGCCGAACAGAACATGATTGGCGTCGCCACCGGTCTGGCGGAAGCCGGTTTCCTTCCGTTCTGCTATTCGATCGCAACCTTTGCGACGCTGCGGCCTTACGAATTCATTCGCAACGGTCCGGTTGCGCACGAACTGCCTGTCCGCATCGTCGGCGTCGGCGGCGGCTTCGACTACGGCACGGGCGGGTCGACGCATCATAGCCTCGAGGACATCGCCGTGATGCGCGCGCTGCCTGGAATGATGGTCCTTGCTCCGATCGATGGACCTCAGGCCGCCGCGGCGCTGCAGTGCCTGTGGTCAGCGCCCTCGCCGATTTATTTCAGGCTGGGCAAGGACAGTCCGCAGGTCGCGATTTCGGGCGGCCGATTCGAGTTCGCGCGGGCTCAGACTTTGCGTCGGGGTACCGACATACTCCTCATTTCGACGGGCGCGATGGTCGTGGAGACCATGAGGGCGGCGGAAATCCTGGCAGGCGCCGGCATGCTGGCGATGGTGCTGTCCGTGCCTTGCCTTGCGCCTGCGCCATTGGCGGACTTGCGAAGCGCCTTGGCAGATGCCAGCGCCGTCCTGACGATCGAGGCGCATCAGCAGGCAGGAGGGCTGGGTTCATTGGTTGCGGAGGTTCTGGCAGAAGCCCGGTTGGCGAGACCTTTCCGCCGGCTCGCGGCAAGTCAGCCCGGTGCAGGCCGTGGCGGCAGCGCAGCCTGGTTGCTGGAACGCAATGGCTTGACCGCTGACGCAATTGCAGTTGCTGCCCAGACATTGCTTTTCTAGATTTGCCATGGGTCCGACAGTATCGATCATTCTTCCCATCCATAACCAGGCCGACCATGTCGTCAGCGTGGTTGGCGAATATCACGCCGCTCTGCTCGACCTTTCGGTGCCTTGGGAAATCATCCTCGTCGAGAATGGATCGCGTGACGAAAGCGCTGCGCTCTGTACGGAGTTGGCAACCCGCCATGCCAATGTGCGCGCCTTGTCCGCCGGCCATGCCGGCTGGGGTCGTGCGGTCAGGGATGGCCTGGCAGCCGCCCGGGGAGAATTTCTGTGTTACACGAATTCGGCGCGCACAAGCGGAGATGATCTGCGGCGGGCGCTGGATATCGGAATGAGCCGGCCGGACCGCATCCTCAAAGCTGAGCGACAGCATGGCAGGGCGTGGCTTCGCGCGCTCGGATCGCGGCTGTACAACCTCGAGGCGAGGCTGCTGTTCGGGCTGCGCTTGCGCGATATCAACGGCACGCCGAAACTGTTTCATCGTCGCTTCGCGGCGCTGCTTGATCTGCAGCATGACGACGACCTGATCGATCTGGAATTCTGCATGGTCTGTCGCCGCCACGGATATTCGATCGCCCCCTTTGACATGGCATCCGGTCCTCGGCACGGCGGTCGTTCGACAACCGGCTGGCGGACGGCCGTCCGGCTCTATCGCGGAGCGCTGCGAATGAGATTGCAAAGTTGAGCGACGAAACCAACGCACGCTTCCAAGCCGATCATCAGGCGTGGCGCGACCCGGCCGCCGTCGTGGCGCAGTGGCAGGACGCGGGAGCAGTCGATAGCAGCCTGCTCGATGCGGAGGTGACCGGGCCGTGGTGGCAAATTCTCGCCGAGGCCGGCGTCACCTTGCTGGTCAGCCGCGAATATGAACATCTTCTGATGGCGCTCTCTATGGGCTCGGGATCGCCCCGGGTGAGTTACCTGCGGCTGCCGCATCCGTCGGGCATCGCCTTCGATGCTGCATGCGGGCAGGTCCACGTCGCAAGCACACGCAATCCCAACGTGTTGTACACGTTGCGGCCCACGGACCGGCTTCTGCCGCGCAGGGATCTCGAATCGAATGGCTTTGCCGGTCGTGTGCTCATGCCCGCGAGTGCCCGCTTCCTGCCAGGCAGCACGTATCTGCACGATCTGGCGATGATCGGCCCTCAACTTCATGCCAGCGCGGTTGGCGAAAACGCAATCATGGCATTTCCGGCGGGCGGCGATGGCAGCCGGGTATGGTGGCCGTCATGCATCGAGGGAGCCACGGGAGCGGATTTCGGCCTGAACCATTTGCAGCTCAACGGCATCGCGGCCGGGGAGAGCCTCGCCGAAAGCTACTTCACGGCGTCCAGGGACGACCTCGTCGGCGCACGACCGGGCCAGATTGAATTTGCCGCGGAAGGACGCGGTGTTGTTTTCAGCGGCGCGACCCGATCGCCAATGACGCGTGGATTGACCCGCCCGCACTCGCCCCGCTTTGTCGGCGGTGCCTTGTGGGTGGCGAACAGTGGATTTGGCAGCATCGTGGACTGCGGACAGGATGGCAGCACGGAGGTCGTCGCGCGCCTGCCGGGCTGGACCAGGGGCCTATGCGCGATCGGCGACATTGCGATCATCGGAACCTCACGGATCATCCCGCGTTTTCGCGCCTATGCGCCGGGGCTCGATCCCGACGAATGTGTCTGCGGGTTGCACGCGGTCGACGTCAAAGCCGGTCGCATCGTGGCCAGCCTGATCTGGCCGTCCGGCAACCAGATTTTCGCGATCGAGGCGGTTCCATCGTCGACAATCGATCGCCTTCCGTTTGAAATCGATCGGCACCCGGATGCGGAGCGCACGCTGTTCTACGCCTGGCAAAACGCTTCCAGTAATGTAGGAGAGAATCGATGACTGACGGCTTTCGTTTGCTGATGCTGGGCGCCATGTACGAGAATGGCGGAAACACCACGCACCGGTTCCTCGACGGCCATCCGGAAATGTTCGTCTATCCATTCGAGTCGCAAATCGGTACACGGCTCGTCAATGATGCGCTGACGTCGCTTTTCCCGGTGAAGTACCGCTGGCCGGTCTTCGCGCTGGATGCAAGTCCGCTGGACGACTACAGGCTGATCATCGACGAAGAATGCAAGGTGCGCGCCCGCACACCGCATGTCAGCAAGTTTCGTGACAAGGCCTTCGACTTCGACGACGATATACGCTGCGACCGATACATCGAGTATGTGAAAGCCAGTGGCCGCGGCGCCGCGAATAACGTCGCGGCTTTTTTCAGGTCCACCTTCGATACCTGGAAAGATTACAACGGCAGCGGCCGCGAGAAGGTTTATGTCGGCTACAGTCCGATCATCACGGTGGATACCGAGGCAATTCTCGCCGCAATGCCGGACGCGCACATGCTGCATGTCGTGCGCAATCCGTTCTCCGCCTATGCCGATACGAAGAAGCGGCCGGTTCCCATGCGCTTGCCGGACTACATGCGAGCCTGGTGCCTCAACCAGTACCACGCCCTGCTTGCCCGCAAGCGTCATCCGGACCGGGTTCACATCGTCAGGCTGGAAGATATCGTGTCCGACGCACGCAAGGCTCTGGCGCCGGTTCTGACCGCATTGGGCATCGACGATCACGCCGCGCTCTCGATCCCGACATGGAACGGTCTGGCGTTGCGTGAAGTCTATCCCTGGGGAACGATCCGCCGCGCCACGCCGGATGCCAATCGCGCGACAGCCGCGGAACTCTCGGCTGAGGAGCATACGAGGGTTGCCGACGCCGCCTGGCAGTATCTCGATGTGTTCGACTATGGCGACTTCGCCAGAATGCGGGCCAGTTGAGATGCAGCGCGTCGTCGTGACCGGCGGCAGCGGGTTTGTCGGCGCGGGTTTGGTCAGACGGTTGCTGTCCATGGATTGGCAGGTCGATCTCCTGCTGCGGCCGGGCTTCGCGACCTGGCGTGTTCCTGCACGACAGGAGAAACTTTCGACGCATGTGGTCGATCTGACAGACGCATCGTCGGTGGAGACGCTGCTGCATCGACTACGGCCCCGCTACGTGTTTCATCTGGCGGCGCATGGCGCATATTCATGGCAGACCGATGCTGCCGCGATTGCTGGCACCAACCTGGAGGCCACCCGCACATTGGCGCTTGCCTCGCTGAAGGTAAATGTCGAAGCTTTCGTGCATACCGGGAGTTCGCTGGAGTACGGTCGCAAGAGGCACGCCCCTTCCGAGGATGAGCCGACCGAGCCCGAAGGAGCCTATGCGATCTCGAAGGCAGCGGCGACCGCCTTCTGTCGCGATGTCGCGCGACAATCAGGGGTCCGCATTCCAACGCTTCGCCTCTATTCGGTCTATGGGCCGTGGGAAGAACCGCGGCGCCTCGTGCCGTCCCTGCTTCTTCACGGGATGGCGGGGAAATGGCCGCCGCTTGCAAATCCCGACACAGCTCGTGATTTCATCTGGGTCGGTGACGTGATCGACGCCTTGATCATTGCGGCCACCCGTCCGCTGGCGGATCCTGGGGCAATATTCAACATCGGCACCGGTCGACAAACCAGGCTGGCGGAAATTGTCGATCTCGTGCGCGGCATCACCGACTGCGAGGCTGAACCGCATTGGCAGAGCATGCCCGATCGGGACTGGGACACGGATATCTGGCAGGCCGAGACCCGACACGCGGCGACGGAGCTAGGCTGGAACGCGCAAACGACGTTGCGGACCGGTTTGCAACAAACGATCGAATGGCTGCGGAAAGATCGCGATCGCCTCGATTTCTATCGATCGAGCCTCGACCTCTCCCCTGCCAGTTCAGGCTGAAGACGCCGACCGGTCGCCAATGATATGGGCCGGAGGTCTGGCAGTCGGAAGGAGGCGTCGCGGAAAGTATCGAACCATCTGGATTTTCTGGCTTTTTCTGCCACGGAATTCGCAGTGATGATGGGCGGGCCGGCCGGCCCCGCAATCGAATGGCATTCCGCGCGGGGACATCGGAGCCATGCTGTCGGGGCTGACTTTTTCTGGGCATATCGCGGCCCCATTACAGGAAAAACACAACGTGACGACCCCAACGCCGACACAGACATTCCATGCTTATTAGTGATTCTGAAAAATTGCAGCCACCAATGACTGCATGATGAGTGTGTTGGTTGACCGACCGAACCGATACCGGCGCGACCTGACATGACAGTCAACGGTTGGTGAAACAGCGTTTATTTGATTTCTCGGACAAAATATGCTGCTTGTCGCGCCGATGAAAAAGCTCTGCCTGATGGTTCTGGCGTCTTTGGCGCTGACTTGGCCGGCCAAGGCGATGGACAATGCGTTGCGCGCCGGCCTGATGAAACTCGATCCGGAGACCCGTCTCGAGCAGCGGTGTGACGCCGAGGTGCTCGACCGGATCAGTCAGGACGATCACAACTACAAGGCCGACCGCGTCGTGGCCTACGCTTTCGCCACGCCGCAGATGAGTGCCGACGCCATCAAGAGCTCCGGTGCCGCCTTCCGCAGCAAGGGTCAGTGGTACCGGCTGAAGTTCAAATGCCAGACCGCGCCGGACCATATGGAAGTGCTGCAGTTCCGCTACAAGATCGGCGATGAAATCCCGGAATCCGACTGGGCCAAATATAATCTCTACGACTGATCCGCGATCGCGACGAGCCGCGCTCCGTTCGACATAACAGCCGCAAAATTCCTATGATATTTGATGGAACGGGTGCCTGAGAAGGTCTGTCCCGGCCTGTTCTCTTGACGCGTGGGAACCATACACGTTAGGGCGTCAGGACAGTCGACGATCGAGACTCCGCGAACAGCAAAGGGCCTCCAGCCGATGGATATTTTCAGCGCCGCAAGCCTGACCGCCCTGCTCCAGGTCATTGCCATCGACCTGGTGCTCGCGGGCGATAATGCCATCGTCATCGGCCTTGCCGCGGCTGGATTGCCCGCCGATCAACGCAAGAAGGCAATCCTCATCGGTGTGCTCGCGGCGACCGTGCTGCGCATCTTCTTTGCGGCCATCACGGTGAAACTGCTCGCCATTGTCGGGCTGCTGCTTGCCGGCGGCATCCTGCTGCTTTGGGTGTGCTGGAAGATGTATCGCGAGTTGCGCACCTCTCATGCCGATGAGCACGAGGCGACGGAGGCGTTGGCCAATTCCGACCTGAACAGCGACAAGGCGATTGCGGGGAAGGCGCGGCGCAAGACGCTTGGGCAGGCGGCGCTGCAGATTGTCATCGCCGACGTTTCGATGTCGCTCGACAACGTGTTGGCGGTCGCAGGCGCGGCCCGCGATCATTTCCCGGTGCTGGTCATCGGCCTCGTGCTGTCGATTGCGCTGATGGGCCTCGCCGCGAGCTTCATTGCCAGGCTCCTGCACCGCTACCGCTGGATCGCTTACATCGGCCTGCTGATCATTCTCTATGTCGCGCTCGACATGATCTATCGCGGCGCGGTCGAAGTCTGGCCGCACGTCAATGCCGCGGTGAGTTGAAGCATTCCATCTGCTCCATGGGTGGCGCTCGGCAATGCGTTTTTGCCGCAGGATGGGCCAGCCCATACCAATGCCGCAATTAGTGTGGTATTGCGCCGCCGATCCCCAAAAAGCCCGGAAAACCTTATGTCCGCCCCACGTGTCAGTTTCGTCAGTCTTGGATGCCCGAAGGCGCTCGTCGATTCCGAGCGCATCATCACGCGCCTGCGCGCCGAAGGCTACGAGATCGCGCGCAAGCATGACGGCGCCGATCTCGTCGTCGTCAACACCTGCGGCTTCCTCGATTCCGCGCGTGACGAGTCGCTCAACGCCATCGGCTCGGCCCTTTCGGAAAACGGCCGCGTCATCGTCACCGGCTGCCTCGGCGCCGAGCCGGATGTCATCCGCGAGAAGCATCCGAACGTGCTGGCGATCACCGGCCCACAGGCTTATGAGAGCGTCATGGCGGCCGTGCACGAGGCGGCTCCGCCGAGCCATGATCCCTATATCGACCTTTTGCCGCCGCAGGGCGTGAAGCTGACGCCGCGCCACTACGCCTACCTCAAGATTTCCGAAGGCTGCAACAACCGCTGCAGCTTCTGCATCATCCCGGCACTGCGCGGCGACCTCGTCTCACGGCCGGCGGCGGATGTGCTGCGCGAAGCCGAAAAGCTCGCCAAGGCAGGCGTCAAGGAAATCCTCGTCATCTCGCAGGACACCAGCGCCTACGGCATCGACATCAAGTACCAGACGTCGATGTTCGGCGACCGCGAGGTGCGGGCCAAATTCCTCGATCTGTCGGAAGAACTCGGCAAGCTCGGCATCTGGGTACGCATGCATTATGTATACCCCTACCCGCATGTCGCCGACGTCATTCCGCTGATGGCGGAAGGAAAAATCCTTCCCTATCTCGACATTCCCTTCCAGCATGCGTCACCGCGGGTGCTCAAGAACATGCGCCGTCCCGCGCATGGCGAAAAGACGCTGGACCGCATCCGCGGCTGGCGCGAGGTCTGCCCGGACCTCGCTATACGCTCGACCTTCATCGTCGGCTTCCCCGGCGAGACTGAAGACGATTTCCAGATGCTGCTCGACTGGCTGGACGAGGCCAGGATCGACCGCGCCGGCTGCTTCAAATACGAGCCGGTCAGAGGCGCGCGTTCCAACGATCTCGGGTTGGAGCAGGTGCCGCAGGAGGTCAAGGAAGCGCGCTGGCATCGTTTCATGCAGCGCCAGCAGAAGATCTCCGCGACACAACTCGGCAAGAAAGTCGGCAAGCGCCTGCCGGTGCTGATCGACGAGGCGCACGGCACATCGGCCAAGGGCCGCACCAAATATGATGCGCCGGAGATCGACGGCTCGGTCCATATCCAGTCGCGTCGCCCGCTGCGCGCCGGTGAGATCGTCACCGTCAAGATCGACCGCGCCGACGCTTACGACCTGTACGGTTCCGCGGTCTGATACCCGCGCGAAGGCAGATATTCCATGAGAAAGGGCGCCCTGAGGCGCCCTTGGACTCTTGACAGCCTCACGGCTTCAGCGGCGTCCCGTCAGAGCTTCACCGCCTCGATTGCGGCCAGGGAACGGTCGATCACCTGATCGAGGGCCCCATCGAGGCGCGTGCCCTCGGTTGCGACCGCCGACAGCCGTGCTGCAAATCCCAAATGGTAGTCCACGAACCATTCGGGGCGCGGCTCCGGCTCCGGAAACGGTCCCCACCACGGCGGAAACTTCGGGATCTTGGGTCGCGTGGGGCACCAGTCGTCAAGGTCGCTCAAAAGCGCTTTCATATCGAGCCCGCCTCGCTCGGCTACCCAGGCGTAGCGGACAAATTCGTCAGCGACCGCGGCGCCCAGTTCATGTGGCGGAAGCGGCTGCGGATTGAGTGCGACCCGCACAAGCCCACCCTGTGGTCCGCGCGGGATGACGTCGTAGATTGCGGGAAAGCGTTTCCCGATGATTGCCAGAAGCTTTTTATTCAATTGCATAAGACCCCCTTCTGCGGGCGCTTTGTTACGCCAGCTGATTTCGTCTCAGTTGCATGATCAGCATGGAAGTGGTGGTCGCCGGCGTATGTGAAAGCGGTTACTCAAGCTGCAAGGATATTGCATTGGTCTCGTAAAATTACCGAATTCATAAAATATGAAGCGAAGTTGATCTTAAATATTCGGCACGCAAGACCGCTGATGGATCTTTAGCCCACTAGAGCAATTCCAGGAAAAGTGTGAGCGGTTTAGGCTCGACGACTTCGTCGTAGCCTTCCGTCCGGAATTGCGTCAAAACAAAGAGATAGAGCAGTTCGCCGTTTCCGTGAAACGGTGAAACGCTCCGGCACAAGCCAGGTACAGCTTTCGCCTGGAACGGGAAGTCTTGCCAATCGATCTCACAAACGAAAGAAGGCGCCACGAGGCGCCCTCTCCGGTTCGAAACTTCGTCGCCGCTTATTGCGGCAGCTTGTCGTCGATGCCCTTGACGTAGAAATTCATGCCGAGCAGCGTGCCGTCGTCGGCGACCTCGCCGTCTTTCAGCCACGGCGAGCCGTCTTGCTTGGACACCGGTCCGGTGAAGGGATTCCAGCCGCCGGCAATCTTCTTTTCGGTCGCTTCGGCCATCGCCTTCACGTCGTCGGGCATATTGGTGAAGGGCGCGAGCTTGACCGCGCCGTCCTTGATGCCGAGCCAGACATTGTCCGGCTTCCAGGTGCCGTCGAGTGCAGCCTGGACGCGGCTGATATAGTACGGGCCCCATTCGTCGGTCAGCGAGGTCAGCTGCGCGTTCGGTGCGAACTTGATCATGTCGGACGACTGGCCGAAGCCGTGCAGCTTGCGCTCCTCGGCCACCTGCAGGGCGGCCGTGGAGTCGGTGTGCTGGACGATGATGTCGGCGCCCTGGTCGAACAGCGCCTTGGCGGCGTCGGCTTCCTTGCCCGGATCGAACCAGGAGTTCACCCACACGATCTTCACCTTGAAGTCGGGATTGACCGACTGCGCGCCGAGGATGAAGGAGTTGATGCCCATCACCACTTCCGGGATCGGGAAGGAGACGATGTAGCCGGCGAGGCCCTTCTTCGATTCCTTGGCGGCGATCTGGCCGAGCACATAGCGGCCTTCATAGAAGCGGGCGTTGTAAATGCCGAGATTGTCGCCGGTCTTGAAACCGGTGGCATGCTCGAACATCACTTTGGGGAACTTCTTGGCAACCTTCACTTCGGCATCCATGAAGCCGAAGGAGGTGCCGAAGATGATCTTGCACTTCTCGCGCGCCAGACGCTCGAAAGCGCGGTCGGCGTCAGGACCTTCCGACACGTTTTCGAGATAGGCGGTCTCGACCTTGTCGCCGAGTGCCTTCTCGACCTCGAGGCGGCCCTGGTCGTGCTGGTAGGAATAGCCGAAGTCGCCGATCGGGCCGGTATAGACCCAGCAGGCCTTGAGTTTGTCGGCGGCTTCCGCGGTTGCCGCCAGCGACAGGGCCGCAGTCGTGGTCATCAACGCAATAAGCAGTTTTTTCATTGTGTTACCTCTCTGAGTTAAGCCTTGGAGCTTCCCGTCTTTTTGTTGTTGTCAACGATCCGGAACGAATGGCTGCCCCAGGGAAGCCGGCGTGTTCATCATCGTCAGACGCTTGTTGCGCGAGATTAGAACGAGAACCACGACGGTTGCCAGATAGGGCAACGAAGAAAGAAACTGCGAGGGCACAGGAATGCCAAAAGCCTGTGCATGAAGCTGGCCGATCCACACCGCGCCGAAGATATAGGCGCCGGCCAGCACGCGCCACGGGCGCCAGGAGGCGAACACCACCAGCGCCAGCGCGATCCAGCCGCGGCCCGCGCTCATGTTCTCCACCCATTGCGGCGTGTAGACCAGCGACAGGTGGCCACCGGCGAGGCCGGCGCAAGCGCCGCCGAAGATCACGGAGAGATAGCGGTAGCGGATGACTTTGATGCCGAGCGCGTGCGCGGACGTGTGGCTGTCGCCGATCGAGCGCAAGGTGAGCCCGGTGCGCGTCTTGAACAGGAACCACATCACCGCCGCGGTCAGCGCGATCGAAATGTAGAAGACCGGATCCTGGCCGAAGATCAGCCTGCCCACCACCGGGATCGAGCTGATCACCGGAATATCGAGATTGGGCAATCTCACGCCCGGTTGGCCGACGAAGCTGGTGCCGATCATGCCCGAAAGGCCGAGGCCGAGCAGCGTCAGCGACAGGCCGGTCGCCACTTGGTTGGTCGCGAGCGACAGCGTCATGACGGCGAAGAGCAGCGAGAACAGCGCCCCGACGATGATCGCCGCAAGCAGGCCGATCCACGGCGACCCGGTGAGGTAGCCGGCGCCGAAGCCGCCGACGGCGCCCATGATCATCATGCCTTCGACGCCGAGATTGAGAACGCCGGAGCGCTCGACCACCAGCTCGCCGATCGCCGCGATCAGCAGCGGCGTCGCCGCGGTCGCGATGGTCAAAAGGATGTTGACGGCGATGTCCATCAGCGGGCCTCCCCGAGCTTCGGCGCTGCTTCGAGTTTCGCAACGCCATTCTGTTTCGTCAGCGCCATGCCAATCAGGCGGATGCGGTAGTGGATGAGCGTGTCGCAACCGAGCACGAAGAACAACAGCATGCCCTGGAAGACGCGCGCCACCTTGTCGGAGATGCCGAGCGCGCTCTGCACCGCTTCGCCGCCGAGATAGGTCAGCGCCAGCACAAGGCCTGCGGCCACGATGCCCAGCGGATTGAGCCTGCCAAGGAAGGCGACGATGATGGCGGTGAAGCCGTAGCCGGGCGAGATCACCGGCTGCAACTGGCCGATGGCGCCGGAAACTTCCGAAATGCCCGCCAGACCAGCCAGCGCCCCGGACAGAATGAAGGTGAAGAAGACCATCTTGTTGAAGCCGAAGCCAGCGAAGCGCCCTGCCCTCGGGCTGGAGCCCAGAACGCGCACCTCAAACCCCTTCAGCATGCGGCTCATCATCAGCCAGACCAGCACGGCGGCAACCACGGCGAAGACGAAGCCCCAATTGGCGCGGCCGGCATCGGGCATCAGCTCCGGCAGAACGGCCGAATCGCCGAACTGGATGGTCTGCGGAAAGCCATGCCCCTGCGGATCGCGCCACGGGCCACGCACCAGCCAGTCGAGAAAGAGTTGCGCGACATAGACCAGCATCAGGCTGGTCAGGATCTCGTTGGTGTTGAAGCGTGTCTTGAGCAACGCCGGAATAGACGCATAGAGAGCCCCGCCGACCATGCCGAGCAGGAGCATCAGCGGCAGCACCAGCGGCCCTTCGAACTGCGGAAACAAGACCGGGATGATCGAGCCGAAGATAGCTCCGAAAACGAACTGGCCTTCGGCGCCGATGTTCCAGATGTTGGCCCTGTAGCAGACCGAAAGGCCGACCGCGATCAGGATGAGCGGCGCCGCCTTGATCGCCAGCTCGTGCAGTTGCCAGACCTGGCTGATCGGCTCGACGAAGTAGATTTCGAAGGCATTGAGCGGATTGACGCCGAGCAATGCGAACATGATGGCGCCGGCGACGATTGTCAGCGCGAAAGCGATGAAGGGTGACAGCACCGAGAACAGCGCCGAGCGCTGCGGACGTTTGACCAGTTCGATGCGCATCACGCAACCTCCAGGCTGTGTTCGGCGTGGCCGGGCTCGGCGCCGCCCATCAACAGACCGATCTTTTCGAAAGTCGCTTCAGCGATCGGTAGCGGTTTCGACAGTTCTCCGTTGTGCATGACGGCAATCGCGTCCGACAGCTCGAACAATTCGTCGAGGTCCTGGCTGATGACCAGGACCGCGGAACCGCTGCGGGCAAGCTCGATCAGCGCCTGGCGGATGTGCGCGGCCGCACCTGCGTCGACGCCCCAGGTCGGCTGGTTGACGACCATGACGCTCGGTTTGCGGTCGAGTTCGCGGCCGACGATGAATTTCTGCAGATTGCCGCCCGACAGCGCGGCCGCCTCCGGATCCGGCGCGCTCTTGCGCACATCCATGGCGGTGATGATGCGCTGGGCAGCGCTGTAAACGGCGCCGTTCTTGACCATACCGCCGCTACCGACGAACGCCTTGCCGTCGGTCGCATGACGCGACAGCAGCAGGTTCTCCGAAAGCTTCATGCGCGGCGCCGCGCCATGACCGAGGCGCTCCTCCGGCACGAAGGCGGCGCCCATCAGCCGCCGGCCGGTGATCGAGAGACCTCCCGCATCCTTGCCGCGGATGCGCACCGAACCCGCATCCTGCTGCAACACTTCGCCGGAGACGGATTCGAAGAACTCGCCCTGGCCGTTGCCGGCCACACCCGCGATGCCGATCACTTCGCCGGCGCGCACGGTGAGATTGATATTCTTCAGCGGAATGGCAAACGGCGTCGCCGGCTTGCGGGTGAGCCCGCGGACCTCCAGCAGCGCCGGCGCGGTCTCGATGCCTTCCGCAGGAGCACGCACCACTGCCTTCACCTCACTGCCCACCATCATGCGCGCAAGCGACGCGGCCGTCTCCTGGCGCGGATTGCAGTGGCCGACGACCTTGCCGTGGCGCAGCACCGTCGCGCGATCGCAGATGCGTTTGACCTCTTCCAGCCGGTGCGAAATGTAGAGGATCGACTTGCCTTCGGCGCGCAGCCGCTCCAGCGTCTCGAACAGCTTGTCGGCTTCCTGCGGCGTCAGCACCGAGGTCGGCTCGTCGAGGATGATGAGCTGCGGCGTCTGTAAAAGGCAGCGGATGATCTCGATGCGCTGGCGTTCGCCGACGGAGAGGTCGCCGACCAGCGAGTCCGGATCAAGCGGTAGGCCATAGCTGTAGGACAGCGCCCTCGCCTTCGCTGCGATGGTGCTGATCGGCGAGCCGTCATTGAGCGAAAGCGCGATGTTTTCGGCCGCGGTCAGCGCCTCGAACAGCGAAAAATGCTGGAACACCATGCCGATGCCGAGCTTCTTGGCCAAGCCCGGGCTGGTGATCTTGACCGGCTTGCCGTCCCAGAAGATCTCGCCCGAGTTCGGCTCGAGCGATCCGAACAGCATCTTGACCAGCGTCGACTTGCCGGCGCCGTTCTCGCCGAGCAGCGCGTGGATCTCGCCCCTCGCGATGTTGAGATCGATGTGATCGCACGCCGTCAGCGTGCCAAAAATCTTTGTAAGGCCGCGAACCTCGAGCAGGTTCGCCCCGTCATGATCTGCACTCACAGTGCCTCCCATCCAGGTTCCCGGATATGTTCTGTGTTCCCGAAAGCATGGTATGCGCGGCCAGCTCCCATCGGAAAGCAGCACCCAACTTGAAAGAGCTTCAAGAATTCCAGCGGAAACTCAAGAGGTAAGATAGAACTATTGGGAGCAGCGGAGAAACCTGCGGGCTTTTCGGCCAAGCCGCGCCTTCCTGCGTGGCAACGCGCTGAAAAACAAGGCAGCCGGCTCAGGGAATGAGGATGGTCGTGCCGGTCGTCTTGCGGGCTTCGAGATCCGACTGCGCCTGCGCGGCGTCCTTCAGCGCGTAACGCTGGTTGATCTTGATGTCGACCGCGCCGCTGAGCACCACATCGAAGAGAGCTTGCGCCGAAGCCACCATATCCTCGCGCTTGGCATTGTAGACGAAGAGCGTCGGCCTTGTGGCGAAGAGCGAGCCCTTCTGCGCCAAGAGCGACACCGAGAAAGGCGGGATCGGCCCGGACGACTGGCCGAAGCTGACGAACATGCCGAGCGGCCGCAGGCAATCAAGCGATGCCGGAAAGGTGTCGGCGCCGACGGAATCATAGACGACATCGCATTTCTTCCCGCCGGTAAGCGCGGCGACGCCAGCGACGAAATCCTGCTCCTTGTAGTTGATGACGTGATCGAAGCCATGCGCCCGGGCGAGCTCGATCTTGTCGGCGGAGCTGGCGGTGCCGATCACGGTCGCGCCGAGATGCTTTGCCCATTGGCCGAGGATCAGGCCAACGCCGCCGGCGGCCGCGTGGTAGAGGATCGTGTCGCCGGCCTTCACGGCGAAGGTGCGGCGCAAGAGATATTCTGCCGTCATGCCCTTCAGCATCATCGCCGCTGCCTGCTCGTCGCTGATGCCGTCCGGCACTTTGACCACACGGTCGGCGGCGATCACCCGTTGCTCGCAATAAGCGCCGACATTGACCGCATAGGCGATGCGGTCGCCGGGCTTCAGCCAGTCGACGCCTGTCCCGAGCGCCAGCACGACGCCAGCCGCCTCGCTGCCCGGGATCAGCGGAAACCCGCCGGGCGGCGGATAAAGTCCGGAACGGTGGTAGACGTCGATGAAGTTGAAGCCGATCGCGGTGTGCCGGACCAGGATCTGGCCCTCTCCCGGCTGACCAGGATCGGCATCCTCGTAAGTCAGCACTTCGGGGCCGCCATGGGCGTGAATGCGGATTGCCTTGGACATTGCTCAACTCTTTGAAGGATGGACAGGATCTGAAGCATGACCGCGACCCTGTCTTCGGGAAAGATCATGGTCGAACAAAAAATCAGGATGACCATTCAACAAATGTCATCCTGATCCAGGATCAGGACTTCTTGACGCCCAGACTGGGAAAAATCTGCATGATGCCACCGATGCAAGCAAGATAGAGGCCCGTGATCGTGATGCCGATCTTGGTGAAGTCGCCGACCTGCTCGCCGAGCACGCCGATCTTGTCATAGAAGGCCGCAAGCGCCGCCTGCGCCAGCGCCAGCGCGCCGAAGGCGCACCACAACAGCGTCATGCCGAGATTGAGCGGTCTCAACCTCACGACGCGCACCGGATGGATGAAGTTGATCGGCACGAAGGTGAGGATGCCGGCGACCACCACCACGGCGAAGGAAACCCATTGCCCCGGCTCGATGACAAACAGCGTGAACACCACCATGTTCCAGACGACGGGGAACCCTTTGAAGAAGTTCTCCTTCGTCTTCATACCGGTGTCGGCATAGTAGATCGCGCTGGAGACAACGATGATGGCAGCCGACAGGAAGGAAAGATTCTCGCCCATGAAACCGCGCTGATAGAGCGCGAAGGCCGGGATGAGCACGTAGGTGACGTAGTCGATGATGTTGTCGAGGAGCTCTCCCGACCATGTCGGCAGGATTTCCTTGACCTCGAGCTTTCTGGCGATCGGGCCGTCGATACCGTCGACGAACAGCGCCAGACCCAACCACCAGAACATCGAAGTCCATCGTTCCTCGCTGGCGGCGACCAGTGACAGGAAGGCCAGGAACGAGCCCGACGCGGTCAGCAGATGGACGGAGAAGGCGCGCGCCTGCGGCCATGTCACCTTCTTCCTCGGCAGCGGAAGCCGCTCCGCGATCTTCTTTGCCGCTTTCCTGGCAGCTGTGTCCTTGCTCACGGTCCCCGCCAGTCCAGCTTGCAGATTTCGGCCGAGCGGCCGGCGAAATTCCAGTTGCGGCCGAAGGCGCGCATCTTGCTCTTGTCCGACTTCGCCACGATGATTTCCGGCGCGATCCAGTATTCGGAATTGCTGATCACCGTGTCCTTCTCGCGGTCCTTGCCGGGGATCGGCGTCACCGCACCGTCGATGATCTTCGGGATCTGGAAGACACGCGTCTTGTCGCGCGTCTCGTAGGTGATCGGCACCTGTTCGACACCGAGGAATTTCCCGACCAGGATCGACAGCAGCGAAGTGGTGCCGCCGGCCTTGCCGGTGAAGATTTTGGTCAGCGCCTTCACGGCATAAACCGAGGCGCGCTGGTCGATGAACAGGCCGGCAGTCCAGTTGCCGCGGCTCATATAGCCCGGGATTTCCATGATCAGTCCGAGATTGAGGCCCGACAGATCGACCTCGCCAAAATGGCCCGCATCGATGCGGAAGCCTGCCCAGGTCTGGCAGTAGCCTTCCGTCGGCGGATGGCTGCCAAGCGACAGCACGCAGGGACAGAAAACCGTGCAATTGCAGGAGAGCACCAGCTCTCCTTTCATTGCCCAGCTTTGGTCGGTCATCGATTTCTCCCTCACGCCGAAACTAATAGCAGGGCAGCCGCCCACACAAGCAGTATCGCACCGGCAACCCGGCTGGCCACCCTGCCGGCGGTCTGTTTTTCGATCAGCGTGAACAGGCCGATCAGCGCCATCCAGAAGACATTCATCGCGCCGACGGCAAACATCACCAGCATCAACGCCCAGCAGCAACCGAGGCACCAGACGCCCTGCTGTAGGCCCAGCACGAAGACACGCGATGGCTTCGCGCTCCAGTTGGCGAACAGGATCGAGAACGGGTTGCGGCACTTTTCCAGGCATGCCTGCTTCAGGCCGCTGAACTGATAGAGGCCGGCGACGAGCAGCGCGGCAGCCCCGGCAAAGCCGACGACGGGATCGAGCATCTGGCCGGAATTGGCAAAAGCGTAGACCGCGAGCGTCAGCATGGTGAAAGCCACGGATGCGCCAAGCCACGCGGTGAGGTATCCGCCGACAAGCACCAGCGGGTGAACGACCGGCTCGCCCTTGATCCTTGCCGTATCGGCAATTTCGCAATAGGTGCGGATCAACGGCGCCGCCGAGGGCAGCATCGTCCCCACGGCCATCAGAAACCACATCAGCGCAAGTGCCGGCGCCTGCAGGCCGACCGGGTCGGCAAGCGGTGAAGGCGCAAGGCAAAGCGCGAAGAACCGGTCCAGAAAATCCGGCAACGGCAGGCTCGGGAGATTTTCGAGCAGCACATCGCCGGGCGCGCCGACAAGGCGGCTTTCAGCGCCGCGGATCGCCATCGCGCCGAGAAGGAACCATGCAAGGGCGACGCCAGCGCCGATGGTGAGCGTGACGGCGATGCGCGGGCTGCGCGCCACGCCAGCCGTCGCGCGGGCGGCGCGGTCGAGATGGCTGAAATCGTGCTCCTGGCCGCTCATGGCAATCGAATGGGCTGAATCGCCGCGTTGATCAAGCCGGCTGATCTGACCTATATGCTGATAAAGGCGCGACGGGTCGCCTCTCATTGTGGAAGCCTGGCGTGGAGCACAACGACAAAGCCCGCATTCTGGTTGCCGGCAGCGGTCCGGCCGGCCTGATCGCGGCGCTCGGCTTCGCCGAGGCCGGTTTTGACGTGACGCTGGTGGGGCCTGAGGCAAACAGCGCTGACGGCCGCACCACGGCCCTCATGAATCCGGCGCTGAAAGTTCTCGACCGGCTGGGCGTTCTTGCCGAACTGAACCCGCAGGCAGCGGCGCTCAAGGTGATGCGCATCGTCGACGCCACCCGTCGGCTGATCCGCAGCCCGACCGTGACCTTTCGCGCCAGCGAGATCGGCGAGGAGCAGTTCGGGCTCAATCTGCCGAATAAGGTTCTTATCCCTATCCTCGCCAAGGCCGTTTCGGCTCATGGCGGCATCAGATGGCTGAAATCCATCGTCGAGTCGTGGCGCCTTGACGCCGATCAGGCTCATGCCCGGCTGGCCGACGGTAGCGAAGTCTCGGCGTCTCTGGCGGTCGCCGCCGACGGACGCCTGTCTCCGGCACGTGAGGCCGCCGGCATTCGCGCCTCCGCTCGGCCCTATCCGCAGTCGGCGCTCGTCCTCAATTTCGGCCATCGCAGCGAGCACGGCTTCGTTTCGACCGAATTCCACACCGAAACAGGACCGTTCACCCAGGTGCCGCTGCCCGGCAGGCGCTCGAGCCTTGTCTGGGTGGTGAAGCCGGAAACGGCGCAGGAGCTTGCGACGCTCGATGATGCAGCCTTGTCGGCGCGTGTCGAGGAGCAGATGCAGTCGATGCTTGGCCGGGTCTCGGTTGAGCCGGGCCGCCAGGTCTATGCTTTGTCCGCGGCCTCGCCCGGCCGCTTCGCGCAAAACCGCGTCGCGCTTGTCGGCGAGGCAGCGCATGTGTTCCCGCCGATCGGCGCCCAAGGCCTCAACCTCGGCATCAGGGATATCGACGATCTGATTGGAATCGCCGGCGAAAACCGTGACGATCCAGGGTCGCGCAGAAGCCTCGCCGCCTACGACACCAGGCGCCGGCCCGACATATGGGCGCGCAGCGGCGCGGTCAACCTGCTCAACATGTCGCTGCTGTCCGACATGCTGCCGGCCCAGCTGGCACGCAGCGCCGGCCTCAATGCGCTGGGCAGCTTCGCGCCGTTGCGTGCCTTCTTCATGCGCGAGGGATTGCGGCCCGGCAGCGGTTTGCGCGCGATTGCCGGCGGCTTGCGCAAACAGGCCGGGCATTAGGAAGCAGATATCGGGCCTTTCGGGGCCCGAAACCATTGCGTCCGCCGGTCCGTAGTTGGCAGCACAGGCGGCGCTCCGGCATTGAATTGAGGCATCCACTGCGCCAAATAGGCAACAGCCAAAAGTCGGGGTCGATTTTTGGCGGCGTTGCGCGTAATTTCAAGGTGTTAAGGGCGTTTTGCGTCGAGCAAGGACGCCGGTGGTGAGTGCTATGAAAACGGCCAAATTCGCAATCGGACAAGTGGTTCGCCATCGGCTGTTTCCGTTCCGTGGCGTGATCTTCGACGTCGATCCCGAATTCGCCAACACCGAGGAATGGTACGAGGCTATTCCCGCCGACGTGCGTCCGCGCAAGGACCAGCCCTTTTATCATCTTCTGGCGGAGAATTCGGACACCGAATACATCGCCTATGTGTCCGAGCAGAACCTGCTCGAGGATCGCTCGGGCGAGCCGGTGCGACATCCACAGATCGGCGAGATGTTCGACAAGCGGTCGGATGGCCGCTACGAGCCCAAGCGCCAGTCGAAGCACTGAAGCACTGTTACAACAAAAAAGCGGGGCAAATTGCCCCGCCTTTTGTTTCTGAAAGGCGCTTCAGCGATCAATTCGCGGTCTTGGCCTTGTCCTGCTCGTCCTTGAGCTTCTTGGCGAAGTCCTGGTTGTTCTTGGCGACGAAGTCCTGCAGCTTCTTCTGCCGGTCCTCGATGTCCGACTGCTGCAGCGGCGGGCCGTCATAGGCGCCGCTGAAGCCGGTCAGCGCGATCTTGATCGGGTTCGGCTGGTTCTGGAAATTGATCGAGGTCAGCGAAATTGCCTGGCCCTTCTTGAAAGACGCCACGAGTTGGTCCGTCAGCGGCACTTCGGCGACGCAACGATCCGGGAAGCAGATCACATAGTCAAGTTTCTGCGCTTTGCCGCCGTCGATTTGCAGGCCGATGCCCGGAGGAATAAGACGGCCGGTCGGAACCGTGACCTGGAAGACCTTGCGGTTCACCTTGCCCTTGAGCTCGATCATGCTGACGCCGGTGACGAGCTGGCCGTTGCCGGCGGTCACGATGTTCTGGACATTGCAGATGTCGACGTCTTCCTGCTTGGTGCAGGCCTTGAACCAACCCTGAGGGATCTGCGGCTGCTGCTGAGCCGAGGCGGTGACAAGCCCGGCGCCCAGAACGCCGACCACGCCTGCGGCCAGCACCGAAAGGCGGTACGCGTTGATCGTCATATGGTGCACTTTCCTCTCAAATGATCCCGGGGACCGGCTTCGTCATGCCGTGTGGTCCAGCTACCTGTTGCCCAAATGAGGCAACAGGATGACTTTGGAGCGCGTGTTACACTGCCAGCGGCGCCGAATCCAGCCCGATTTCCGCGATTTCTTCGTGGTTTCGTGTCCCCGGGGCGAGCGTCGATTGGCAACGCGCCGGCTGAACCCGATTCCCATTGGCGCGCCGATTCAATCGGGTAAGGAAATGCTCTAGGGTGCATGGCGAATCACAAAGCCGCCCGGCAAGGAGACGGTCATGGACCGCGTTCTCGTTCGGCTGATCGCCGCGACCTCGTTTCTGGCTTTTACGCTCCTTCCGGCACAGTCGGAGCCGAAGCACGGCATAGCCATGCAAGGCGAGCCGGCGCTGCCGCCCGATTACCAGCACTTCGACTATGTCAATCCGGACGCGCCGAAAGGCGGAAACGTCACCTATTGCGTCGTCGGCTCCTTCGACAACCTCAACCCGTTCATCCTGAAAAGCCTGCGCACCACGGCACGAGGCATGATCGATACTGTTTACGGCAATCTCGTCTTCGAGCCGCTGATGCAGCGCAACTACAATGAGCCGTTCAGCCTCTACGGCCTGCTTGCCGACAGCGCCGATATGGATCCGGAGCGCAAGAGCATCGAATTTCATCTCAACCCCAACGCAAAATGGTCCGACGGGCAGCCGGTGACACCGGAGGACGTGCTCTTCACTTATGACGTTTTCGCCGACAAGGGCCGTCCGCCCTACAGCGAGCGCATGAGCATGATCGCCAAGCTGGAGAAGACCGGCGATCACAGCGTGAAATTCACCTTCAACGACAAGGCCAATCGCGAATTCCCGCTGATCGTCGCGCTGACGCCGATCATCCCGAAACATGCCTTCGACAAGGACACATTCGACAAGACCACGCTGAAGCCGTTGATAGGCAGCGGACCCTACACTGTGGACAAGGTGCAGCCCGGGCAACGCATCGTTTTCAAGCGCAATCCGGATTACTGGGGCAAGGACGTGCCGTCGAAGCGCGGGTTCGACAATTTCGACCGGATCACCATCGAGTATTTTCTCAACGCCAATGCCAAAACGGAAGCGTTCAAGAAAGGAATCTGCGCTCTCGACGACGAGACCGATCCGGTCAAGCGCGAGCGCGACATCGATTTTCCGGCCTTCCGAAAGGGCGATGTGAAGGAAGAATATTTCAACACCGGCATTCCCCCGGTAGTGACCGGCTTCCTGTTCAACACCCGGCTGCCGAAGTTCGCCGATCCCGTGGTCCGCCGCGCGCTCGGCATGCTTTACGACTTCGAATGGACAAACAAGAACCTGTTCGGCGGCAAGTTCAACCGCACCATGAGCTATTGGCAGAATTCGGAGCTGTCCGCGATCGGCCATCCAGCCGACGATCGCGAAAAGGCGCTGCTTGCCCCCTACCCCGGCCGCGTGCCGCCGGACGTGATGGACGGCACCTGGCGCCCACTCGTGACGGATGGTTCGGGCCAGGATCGCAAGGTGCTCAAAACCGCCTTCGAATTGCTGAAGAGTGCGGGCTTCCACGTGCAGGACGGCAAGATGCTCGACCCGCAGGGGAGCCCTTTCGGTTTCGATATCCTGACGTCGTCGCAGGATGAAGAGCGGCTGGCAGCCGTCTATCAGCGCACGCTGGAAAAGATCGGCATAAATGTCGGCATCCGCACCCTCGACGGCGACCAGATCCAGTCCCGCAAGCAGCGTTTCGACTTCGAAGTCCTGATCGGCACCAGCGGCTTCAGCAACTCGTTGTCGCCCGGCAGCGAGCAGGTCGGCCGCTGGGGATCGGCGGCCGCGAAAGCGGTAGGATCGTTCAACCTCGCCGGTGTCGCCGATCCGGCGATCGACGCCGCGATCGACGCCATGCTGAACGCCCGCGCCAAGGAAGACTACGTCGCCGCGGTCCGCGTTCTCGACCGGCTGCTGATCTCCGGCAACTACATCGTGCCGATGCAATACAACACGCAGCAGTGGCTGGCTTACTGGAGCTATCTGGAACATCCGCAAAGGACCCCCATATTCGGCTACCAGCTGCCGACCTGGTGGCGAAAGCCCAACTGACGCAGGCCTAATCAATCGCGACCAAACAGGAGACGAGCAATGAGCGCCGAGAACTCCATCACCGTCGATGTGGTGTCCGATGTCGTCTGCCCCTGGTGCTTCATCGGCCAGAAGCGGCTGGACAAGGCCATTGCCGCTGCAAGCGACGTCGACGTGCATATCCGCTGGCGGCCATTCCAGCTCGATCCGACCATCCCGCCGGGCGGCATGGATCGCCGCCAATACATGCTCGGGAAGTTCGGCAGCGAGGAGCGCATCCACCAGATCCACGCGCGCATCGAACCGCTCGGCGAAGCTGAGGGAATCCATTTTGCGTTTGGCGCCATTAAGGTCGCTGCCAACACGCTGGATGCCCATCGCGTCATCCGCTGGGCGGGTGCAGCCGGCGAGGACGTGCAGAACCGGCTGGTGCGCCGCCTGTTCCAGCTGAATTTCGAGGAAGGCGCCAATCTCGGCGACCATGCCGTGCTGGCCAAAGCCGCAGACGAAGCCGGCATGGATGCAGCGGTGGTCGAGACGCTGCTGCCGACCGATGCCGACGTCGAGGCGGTCCGCAACGAGATCGCCACCGCCTCGCGCATGGGCATCACCGGCGTGCCATGCTTCCTGCTTGAGGGCAAATATGCCGTGATGGGCGCGCAGGATGCCGACACGCTTGCCGACGCCATCCGCCAGGTCGCCAAGGCCAAGGCGCGCGGCGAACTGGAAACCGCCGCGGGCTGAGTCTTCCTTCTGCGCAACTGCCGACGGAAAACCGCCGCTCACTTTTCCTGGAATTGCGCTCCTACTTCGCGGTCACCTTGGCCTGGCTCAGGAAGAAGCCGTGGCTATTGCTGCCGCGCAGCTCCCTGCCCTGCCGCCAAACACGATCTGGTGAATCGTATCGGACACGACGCTGAGTTAGGATCGGCAAGGGTTTGGCTGATTTGAGGGCGACATAAATGGCAGTCAGGCATGGCGCATTGCTGCTGCTCTCTTTGCTTTTTGCCCTGGGGCTCCCATTGTCGTTGCAGCGCGTATCGGCCGAGGAGGCCGTTATGTCGGCGACCTTCGAAGGCAAACCCTGGACGGCGTCCTTCACCCTGGCCCAGACGATGCAAATGGCCGGCAAGCCGATCTTGAACCTGTCGGGAACAGAGCAGGGCTTGCCGACCATGACCTTCAATTCGATGCTGGCGCTGAAGGATCCGAACGATCTTGCCGGCAGCTATGCGCTCAAGACCGGGTCCGCCGCGAACAGCGTCAACTTCAACATTCTCGATTCCGGCGCCATGGTCGGCCATGTCCGTTTCGGCAGCGGTGAGATCGTCATCGACAAATACGACGCCGCCAGCAGGACCATTTCCGGTCATTTCAGCGCTTCCGGAAAAGACGAATCGGGCGAGCCCGAGGAGCTCACGGACGGTAAATTTTCGGGCATTCCGGTTACCGCGCAGTAGCCATCCCGGCCCGCGGACACCTCTTTTTCGTTCACAAACCCGTGTTTTTTGCTTCCCCAGGGGAAGGTCGCCGCCGCTTGGCGCAATCGCCTTTAATGCGCTGGAATAAAAGCCGAAATCAGCGCGATGGGCGGCGTCTCGGCACAGCCTGTCTGTTGCCCTCATGCCACGGTGGGTAACCCTGTTCACATTCACGGGTAGAAAATTAATGGAAAATGATCAATTGGTGTTACCCTGTGTAACAAAACTAGAAAAGGTTTGGGCGGGATCGTGATTGGGGTCGGTAGACCGCGACGTACAGTACCGGAACAAAAATCCAGCGAGGCAAAGACCTCGTCCCTGACGCCGGTATCGTCGATGCGTACATTCTGGGGGCTGATGCGAGCCTACTGGTTGTCCGACCGCTGGAAGGAAGCCTGGACGCTTACCCTCGTCATCGCGCTGCTGACGGCGCTTTCCAGCAAGGCTGGCGTTTGGTTTGCCGTAGCGCTAGGCGAGTTGGGCAATTCGATCGCCTTCCTCCACGATGCCGCCAACACCCATCCGCTGCAGACCATCCTGACCAATGCCGGCATATTGGTGCTGTTGGTGGTGCTGAAGGACGCCTGCTTCACCGGCGTGCGCAACCTCGTTTCGACGACCTTGCATCGTAAATGGCGCGGCTGGCTGAACAACCAGTTCAACCAGGCCCTTCTCGACGGCAACCACACCCATTTCCATGCCCAGCATGGTTCGGCGACCGGTGGTGTCGTCGCTCCTGATAACATCGACCAGCGCATTCAGGAATCGATCAAGGACATGACCGGCGGCGCCATCGGTCTGGCCATGGGCGTGCTGGGTGTGGCGACGTCGCTCTATTTCATCGGCGAAAACCTGATTGGGTCCTCGGTCGAGGTTAAAGGTCTGGAGTTCCTGGGCAGTTACGGCACCGCGGCGCTGGCTTTCCTTGCCGTCGCTATTTACGTACCGCTGAACACCTGGATCGCGGTCAAGCTCGGGCGCCTGCTCGAGCGGCTCAATGTGCGCATGCAGCAGGCCGAGGGCAGCTACCGCAGCGAATTGACGACATTCCTGCGCCGCAGCTTTCACGTCGCCGCCTCGCATGGCGAGGGCGTGCAAAAGTCGATGCATGACAGGCTTTATGTCGACATCGACAAGACATGGGGGCGGCTCAATGTTGTCAACACCAGCTATACGTCGTTCGAGCTGATCTACAATTTCGTCGGCGCCCGTATTGTTGCCTACGCACCGGGCCTAATGTCGTTCATCCACAACCGTCTCGATTACAAAGGCTACATCACCGGCTCTGAAATGGTCGCCCAGCTGATCAGCCAGTGCTCGTGGTTCATCCATGTGATGCCGGCGATTGCGACGCTCAGAGCCAACAGCCAGCGCGTAACCGAACTCGCCAACGCCGTCGAGAACGTCCAGCGCCCGCGGGAATTCTATCAGCAGACCGGCCGCTCCGATTTCAGCTACGCCACCCAAAATCCGGTGTTCGGCCTGACCATCCAGAAGCTGGAACTGGCGCATCAGGGCGAGGACGCAACGCCCTTCCTCGGCGCCGCCAATCTGCGTTTCCGCCGTGGCGAGTGGACCTTCCTCAAGGGCGAATCCGGTTGCGGCAAGACTTCGCTGATCAAGGCAATCAATGGCCTGTGGCCCTACGGCCGTGGCACCATCGTATTTCCGGAAGGCGTGACGGACTTCTATGCCGCGCAGGAGGTGAAGCTGCAGCAGGTTTCGCTGAAGCAACTCGTTTGCCTGCCGGGGTCCGAGAGCGATCATAGCGACACGCAAGTGGCCGCGGCGCTGCACAAGGCCGGCCTCGGCGACTTCATCGAACATCTGGCCGATGAGAGCCGTGAGGGCAAGATCTGGGATCAGGTTCTGTCGGGAGGCCAGAAGCAGAAGCTGGTGGTCGCCCGCATCATCCTGCAGCAGCCCGGACTTCTGTTCCTCGACGAGGCGACCGGCGCGCTAGATCCTGAAGGCAAGATTGCCTTCCACCAGGCGATCAAGGACAATTGCCCGAACGTCACCGTAATCAGCGTCATGCACGAAGCGGTGCCGCCGCGCTCGCTTTCCGGCGAGGAATTCTACCATAGCGTGGTCGCGATCGCCGACGGTGTCGCCACCAAGAAGCCGCTCGCCCCCAGCCTGCCGCGCGAGCTCACCACCATCCTCGCCCAGCCGCCCCGTGCAGCCGAGGACAAATGGCTGCGCTTCCGCCGGTTGAAGCAGAAATAGCAGTCATGCCAAGCCTTTGACCGGCCGCCGTGGCTCAGCTTAGGCTGCCCTCGATCACACTGTCGCGATCCGGCCTCCTCGTACCCATTTTCACCCCTCCTCGCGATTGACTCGGCAAAAACCGCTCCTACGTTGCGCCCGCTCGCAGAATTCCAACTCGAACCCGCGAGCAGAAAGGTCAACCCGCCATGCCTGGCGACAGTCACAGTCGAACGCAACCGCCGTCCGCCCTGACGTGACCTGATGGCTCACGTCCTGCCGGGCGGCAGGGAGTGAGCCATGAACGAATTCGCACCCGTATTGGACGACGAAGCCGTCGCCGTCGCCCGCGTTCTTGACAGCGATCACGTCGCCGACGTTGTCGAAGCCCTCAACCACGAACCCCGCGAGACAGCTATCGAGCTGCTTTGCGCCATGCCGTTCGAGCGGCTGGTCGATATCTTCGACCAGCCGGAACTCGAAGCCGCGCCGGAGCTCGCGGAAGCCCTGCCGCGTCCGAAGGCGAGCAAGCTCTTGACCGCCATGTCGGTCGACCGCGCGGCCGACATCCTGCGCGAGCTGGATGAACCGGCGCGCTCGGAGCTGCTCGGCGCGCTTGCCCCGCCGCTGCGCACCACGCTGCTTTCCATCCTGGGATATCCGGAAGGCAGCGCCGCATCGATCATGACGACGGAGTTCGTCAGCGTGCCATCGGACTGGACCGTCGGGCGCACGCTCGACTACATCCGCAAGGTCGAGCGCACGCGCGAAACCATCTACGCCATCTACATCGTCGATCAGCGGACGCAGCTCCTGTTGCGCTCGACCGGACTGCGTCGGCTGATCACCGGCAATCCGGAGGATTCGATCCTGTCGGTCGCGCCCGATCGCGTGCCGGTGACGGTGACGCCGCTCACCGATCGCGAGAACCTGGCGCGGGCTATCTCCAAATACGACCTGCTCGCACTGCCGGTTGTCGACCACGGCAGAATCCTCGGCATCGTCACCGTCGATGACATCATCGACACGATGATCGAGGAGACGACCGAGGACGTGCATCGTTTCGGCGGCATGGAGGCGCTCGACGAGCCCTATATGAAGATGGGCTTTTTGGCGATGATCCAGAAGCGGGCAGGCTGGCTCTGCGCGCTGTTCCTCAGCGAGATGCTGACGGCCAACGCCATGCAGAGCTACGAGGGCGAGTTGGAGAAGGCGATCGTGCTGACGCTGTTCATCCCGTTGATCATGAGCTCCGGCGGCAATTCCGGCTCGCAGGCGACGTCGCTCGTCATCCGTGCGCTGGCGCTGCGCGAGATCGGTCTTGGCGACTGGTGGCGAGTGGCGTTGCGTGAGCTGCCGACCGGCCTGGTGCTCGGCTCTATCCTCGGCGTCGTCGGCATCTGCCGCATCACGCTCTGGCAGTATTTCGGCCTCTATGACTACGGCCCGCACTGGGAGCTGATCGCGGCGACCGTTGGCGCAGCCCTCGTCGGCATCGTAACCTTCGGCTCGCTGTCGGGATCGATGCTGCCCTTCGCGCTGAAGCGCATCGGCTTCGACCCGGCGAGCGCCTCGGCGCCGTTCGTCGCCACGCTGGTCGATGTCACCGGGCTGGTCATCTACTTCTCGGTGGCGTTGGTGATCCTGCGCGGCACGCTGCTTTAGATCTGAAAAACCTTACCGCCGCCGGCATTGTCGGCGGCGGTTTCCAACTCGCCTCAGACGCCGTAAATCGCGTCGCGCACCGCATCTGGAAAGGCCCCGGCCATGCCGGCGATCGCCGTGTTGGTGAGCAACACCACCGTCAGATCGCGCGTCGGGTCGACGAACCAGGAATGGCCATAGACACCGCCCCATCGCCACGTGCCGACGGCCTGCGGCGTTTGCGCCGCGGCCGGGTCGCGCAGCACCGCAAATCCCAACCCCCATCCCCAGCCGGGTCTGGTCGTCTCGATCCCGACAATGGCATCGGCGGTCATGGCCCGTGCCGTTTCACGCCGAATGACGGGTCCCCCTCCCTTGCGCAGCGTTTCGAGGAGTTTCAGCACATCGCCGGCAGTACCGTTCATGCCTGTGCCGCCGGAGGCAAAGGAAGCCGGGGCGAAGGTCCTGGCGGGCGCGAAGGAGATCAGGCCTTCGCCAAATGCCACAAGATGGTGCTCGCCCATTCGGACCGGTCCGTCGCGCCCGTCCGCGTAAGGAGTTACCAGGCGCGTTTCGTCACGCACGGCAAAGGCGCTGTCGCTCATGCCGAGCGGCTGGGCGACCAGGCGGTCGACCAGATCGGGCAGCGAGGCGCCGGCTGCCCTTGCCATGACCTCGCCAAGCACGTCCATCGCCACCGAATAGCCCCAGCGCGTTCCCGGTGCATAGGAGAGCGGCACCGAAGCGATGCGCGCCAGGTTTTCGGCCATGGACAGCCCGGGCTGGTCAAGGCCGTCCGACACGCGAGCGTCTTCATAAGCGTTTCCGGCGGGCTGGGCGAATCCATAGGCCAGGCCGGCGGTATGGGTCAGCAACTGCCGCACGGTGATGACCGGCTCGCTGTCATCCGGTCGTTTTGGGCGGAACCCGGGGATGAACCTGGTCACCGGATCGTGGAGCGCTATCCGGCCTGCCTCGACCAATGACAGCGCTGCGGCGGCAACGATCGGCTTGGTGACGGAGGACAGCCGGAAGATGGCATTCTCGGCCATCGGCCTGCCCTGTTCCCTGTCGGCAAGGCCGAAGGCTCGGCGATAAAGCGTGTCGCCGCGCTCGGCGACCAGGATCATACCGCCGACGACGCGCTGCTCCTCGATGGCCGCATCGATGACACGGTCGATGCGCCGGCCGAAATCGCGGTCGAGCGGGGCGGCGGACATGGTCAGATCCAGGGCAAGGTCTAGACGCGCTCGCCGTTCTTCACACGATAGGTCGGCTTGTACATCGTGACTAGTTCCTCGGCCGCGGTCGGGTGCACGGCCATAGTGCGGTCGAAATCGTCCTTGGTCAGCCCCGCCTTCAGCGGAATGCCGAGAAGCTGCGCCATCTCGCCGGCGTCCGGCCCGAGGATATGGGCGCCGAGCACCTTCCTTGTCGAACCGTCGACCACGAGCTTCATCAGCATCTTCTCATCGCGGCCGGACAGCGTGTGACGCATCGGGCGGAAGGATGCTCGGTAGATCTCAACGTCCGCATAGCGCTTGATCGCATCATCTTCCGACAGACCGACGGTGCCGATCTCGGGCTGCGAGAACACCGCTGTCGGAATGGTGTCGTGGTCCGGTGCGGTCGGGTTGTCCTTGAAGGCGGTCTCGATGAAGCACATCGCCTCATAGATGGCGACCGGCGTCAGCTGCACGCGGTGGGTGACGTCGCCGATTGCCCAGATGTTGTCGATGTTGGTGCGCGAATATTGGTCGACAATGATCGCGCCTGTCTTGCCGAGTTCGATACCGACGCCTTCCAGGCCCATATTCTCGGTGTTGGGGATACGACCGATCGCCAGCATGACCTGGTCGACCGTCAGCGTCTGGCCGGAGGACAGCAGCACGTCCAGCCTGCCGCCCGGGGTCTTGCGCACGCCTTCGGAGATCGAATGAGTGAGAATCCTGATCCCCTTTTTTTCCATGGTTTCATGCAGCGAGCGGCGCAGGTCCATGTCGAAGCGGCTCAGGATCTCCTGACCGCGATAGACCAGCGTGGTATCGACGCCCAAGCCGTGGAAGATGTTGGCGAATTCGACGGCGATGTAGCCGCCGCCCTCGATCATGATCGTCTTCGGCAATTCCTTGAGGTCGAAGGCCTCGTTGGAGAAGATGCAATATTCATGGCCGCTCAGCGCCGGATGCGGCGCCGGCCGGCCGCCGGTGGCAATCAGGATCTGGTCGGCGCTGACGGTGCGGTCCTCGGCGGTCAGATATATGGCATGCTGATCCACGAGCACGGCACGCGAGTGAAAGGTCTCACCGCCTGCGCCCTCGACGTTCTTCTCGTAGATCGCTTCGAGCCGCGCGATTTCCTTGTCCTTGTTGGCGACCAGCGTCAGCCAGTCGAAGCTCGCCTCCGGCACCGTCCAGCCATAGCCTGCGGCGTCGGCGAAATGCTCGGGAAATTGCGAGGCATAGACATAGAGCTTCTTCGGCACGCAGCCGCGAATGACGCAGGTGCCGCCGAAGCGGTATTCCTCCGCGATGGCGACGCGCTTGCCGAGGGCTGCCGCCACCCGTGCCGCCCTTACCCCGCCCGAGCCGCCGCCGATCACGAACAGATCATAGTCATAACCGGCCATCGCGATGGGCTCCTGCGGATGAGAAAGACCGGTCACAGGTAGGCTGCAAAACGGCAAAAGAAAAGCCCGGGGAAACCCGGGCTTTGTGGTCCAGCGGCCATCGGCCGATTCGAAGCCGATCAGTTCGCGGAATTGTCGGCTGGAGCCGAGCCATCGGCCGGAGCCGATCCGTCAGCCGGCGCCGAATTGTCGGCGGGAGCAGAACCATCGGCGGGCGCGGTGGCGTCCGGAGCCGGCGCTGCCGGCGCCGCGGCCTTGGCGGCGGCCGCGAGCGTCTCTCCGACCTGCTGCGCGAGATCGCGGGCAACACCGTTCTGCCAGATGTCGGCGGCCTTCACGAGGTCGCGCGTCACCGCAGGGCCGTTGTCCAGCAGCTTCTTGCCGGCATCGGAGCTGTAGAAGGCGGCGATATCGTTGAGGTCTTTCTCGGAGAACACCTTGGCATAGGCCACAGCCGCCTCCTTTTCGAGATCGGAGCGCCGCGAGGCCATGCCGATCGCCTTCTCGGTCACGGTCTTGCCGATCAGCTCCTGCATGTCGGGGTTCTTCTGGATCAGCTGTGACTCCAGCGCGGCAGCCGCCTGCGGCAGGATGTTGTCGAACGAGTCCGTGGCGTGGATCGCGGCGACTGCCGCACGCGCTGCCTTCAGGTGCGATTCGCTGACATCCTGCGCAAACACCGGCGCAGACAGCGCAAGGACGGCCGAGGCCGCCAGAAACATTGAAAGGCGGCGAACCCGTTTATGCAACATCATGGTCGATAGAACTCCCTGGTTTTCGGGCGGCATGGACGGTTTGGATGCCATCGCCGCTGGCGATGATGGCCGTTGACGCCAGCCCGATGAAAAGACCGTGCTCGACGACGCCTGGAATGGCGAAGAGAGCATTCGAAAGCGCTCTTGTATCCGGAATGCGGCCAAAAGATGCATCGAGGATAAAGTGGCCGCCGTCTGTAACAAATGGCTGGCTTCCCGTCATCCTCAATGTAACCGGGCCGGAAAGGCCGAGGTCGGCGGCAGCCGCGGCGACCGCGATCTCGGTGGCGCGCAGACCGAATTTGTTGACCTCGATCGGCAGCGGGAACCGGCCGAGCGTCTCGACCATCTTGGACCTGTCGGCAATGACGATCACGCGATCGGACGCCGCCGCCACGATCTTTTCGCGCAGCAGCGCGCCGCCGCCGCCCTTGATCAGGGTCAGATCCGGATCGACCTCGTCGGCCCCGTCAATGGTGAGGTCGAGTTCGGGCGTCTCTTCCAGCGTCGACAGCGGCACGCCGAGCTCGCGGCACAGTGCCGCGGTGCGCTCGGAGGTCGGCACGCCGACGACCTCGAGCCCGGTCGCAACCTTCTCGGCCAGCAGCCGCACGAACTCTTCAGCCGTGGTGCCGGTGCCGATGCCAAGCCGCATGCCGCTGCCGACATGGGCAAGCGCTGCCCGTGCGGCTTCGACCTTCAACTGCCTTGCATCCATGCGGAGCCTCGATTTCGCCGGTTTCGCGCGCCTCCTAGCATTTTTGCCCGTCCCGTCAAAGGCTCCTCCGTCAAAGGCCCTGTGGACCGATCGAGGCTTCTTGCTTGAACCCGGGCCAGCCTGTATCGGCTGCGGCAACTCAACTGCCGCAGGACCGCCCATGACCCGCCCGATCATTGTCTTCGACCTCGACGGAACGCTGGTCGATACGGCGCCCGACCTGCTCGACAGCCTCAATCACAGCCTGGCGGCGAGCGATCTCGCCGCCGTCGATGAAGCCGGCTTCAGGCGCTTCGTCGGCCATGGCGGCCGCGTCATGATCGAACGCGCGCATGCCGCGCAGAACAAGGCGCTGGCGGCGGAAGAGCACGACCGGCTGCTGAAACTGTTCCTCGACCACTACACGCTGAACATTCCCGGCAAGTCCCGCCCCTACCCCGGCGTCTTGGCGGCCCTCGACCGCTTCCAGGCCGCCGGTTATCTGATGGCGGTTTGCACCAACAAATATGAAGCGAATTCGGCGACGCTGATCGGCGCGCTCGGCATGTCGAAGTACTTTGCCGCGATCTGCGGCCAGGACACTTTCGCTTTCCGCAAGCCCGACCCGCGCCATCTCACCGAGACGATCAGGCTGGCCGGCGGCGGCCCGCACAATGCGGTAATGGTCGGCGATTCGCAGACCGACATCGACACCGCCAAGGCGGCCGGCGTTCCCGTCGTCGCGGTCGATTTCGGCTACACCGACCGCCATGTGCGCGAATTCGAGCCGACGCTGGTGATCTCGCATTTCGACACGCTGACGCCGAACCTGGCGGAACGGCTGATCGCAGCGGCGCGCTGAGCTCTGCTCTCAAGCCTTCTGGGGTCGGGAAAATTAGGTTTCGATATCGGTTGGCACATTGCCTTGACTTCGCGCACCCGCCTCCCTTATATCGCGGCTCGCTTCGGCCTTCGGGCCAAGGGCGGGCGATTAGCTCAGCGGGAGAGCACACCCTTCACACGGGTGGGGTCGCAGGTTCAATCCCTGCATCGCCCACCATCCGCTTCTCCCGAAATGCGACTACCAACACTGCACATGGTCCGCAAAAGCGGCCGCTGTTCCTTGCACGCCGCGTACGCCTGATCGTCCTCCACAGGCGAGACCGACTCTACCTAGTTCATTTCAACCGTCCGGCTCTTGCTCTTGGTAATAAGCAAGGGCACTCTGCTTGACAGAATCTTCAGGGGGTGGGAGACAGTGCTTAGCTTACGTGAAAAGCACCTTTGGTGCTTGGTCCGACGTTTCGTCAGACCTCAGTCGATTGATAGGTTTTATTCGGCGCGGAACAACGCGGTGTCTAACCGCCTTAACAGGACGCTCCGCTCGGTAAGACCCCACGTTATTCCTCGCCTCTCGCTCGGTAAGTGATTACGGGCGGCGAAATACCTGATTTGACGGACCGTATGGACATGAACACCATTCATGTCCAAGCTCCGAGCAAGATTATTTTTCTCTGCGGTGGGCCCACCGATGTGGCAGCAATAAAGCCGATCTCCTTGCGAGAGGCTTTCACGCGCGTTTACGGCAAGCCGGGGCTTAAAGAATTCAATACGGTACGTCCCGAAGATTTTCGGATATTCCCGCCACATGGCCAATATAGAGATTGGCTGAGTTTTGAGTCCGAGTTCGCCGAAATTGTCGATCTAATCATACTGTTCTCGGAAAGCTATGGCAGCGCGGCCGAGCTTGGCGCGTTCTCAAAGGTCGACGAAATCGCGGTTCGTTTGTTAGTTGTTCTGGATGACGCCAACTACAATGCCGATTCATTCATAAAGCACGGCCCGGTTCTTTTTCTTGAAAATACGTACGGTCCAGGTGCGGTTTGCGTTCTCGATCGTAAAGATATCAAAATTGAGAGCATCCGGAACGTTACAGACGTTGATCTCGATACATTTGCAGAAAGATTAATTCCTGCTATCCAGAAACGGAAAACAGACTACCGAGAGAGAACCACCCTAAACCCCACAAGACCTGGACACATCATTAAGTTTATCGTTGGTCTTATACAACATTATGGCGCTTTAAAACAGGAAGAAATTAGGTCGTTACTTGACTCAACTCCGGTTAAAATAGCACCTGAAAAGCTTCCTGATTATATCCTTTGTGCGCTAAACGCAGAGTGGATCGTCAAAGATAGACGCGGTGATGTTGTTTATTACTGCGCGCGCCCTCATCAGAAGGATGCACTCGAATATCGAATTCGAAAGGACGTTAAATTTGAAGACAAGGAGCGTTGGTACGCAAGAATAATCGAGTTTTGGAAGTCGCACGACAGCGAGCGCTTCAGCTGCATCCAGAATGCTCTAAAGGTAGCGAAATAATGCCGAGCATCGTCGAATCTCTAGCGATTGAAACCGGCTTGCTGCCTGATCTCGTTGAGCGAGTAATGATAACCGCTCCCGTCCGCTATAAGAATTATCAAATCGACAAAAAAGGGGGCGGAAAGCGTTCGATTTCGCAACCCGCGCGAGAGGTCAAATTACTCCAACGCGCGTTGATTGAGATATTGCTGCGAGATCTTCCAGTACATTCTGCAGCGACCGCGTATCAAGCGGGCTTATCAATCCACGCTAATGCGGTTCCTCATGTTGGGCATGGCCCCATCCTGAAAATGGACTTCAAGGACTTTTTTCCGACCATTAGAGACCATGATTGGGAGAAATATTGTCGGAGCACTCAATGCCTTTCGGATCGCGAAGATATTAGGCTTACCGGCTTGCTCATTTGCCAGAGACCCAAGAAAACGGTGGGACTGCGGTTAGCGATAGGCGCGCCATCATCTCCCTTCGTCTCCAACGCCCTGCTTTATGAGTTCGATGAAGCGGTCTCAGCGGCGGTGGCAAAAGACAAAGTCATATACACTCGCTACGCCGATGATCTGACCTTTTCTGCTCCTCGGCTCGGGCACCTTCGCGACGTTGAGAAAACCGTTAGACAGACGTTGAAAGGTCTGCATTTCCCGAGGCTTAAGATAAATGAGGACAAGACCACCTACATTACGGCCAAGTTTGGTAGGCGCGTAACAGGTCTCACGTTAACCAACGACGGCAAAGTGTCGATTGGCCATGTTCGCAAGCGGCTGCTGCATGCTCAAGTCCACCGCGCTAGCAGGGACATGCTAAATGACGGTGAACTGATGGAATTGAAGGGAATGCTCGGTTTTGTGAATAGTGTTGAGCCCAGTTTTTTGGATGTATTGAGGCGGCGCTATGGCCTTGCCACGGTGGTTCGTGTCCAACGCTTTGAGACCGTGCCACCCGCTCAAGAGCCTTCAGATTAAAGACCAATCATGGGGCGCCACGGTTGTCGGGTCCTTGAGGTGGAACGCAGACCGCATATTGTTGCGTCCTTCAGATCAACCCCCTCCTCACATTCATGCGCGTCACGGCCGTCACCAGGATGGCGCCGGTCATGAAATAGAGCGTGGCGATGATGTGGCCTTGATGGAAATGCAGCCCGGCAAACAGCAGGGCCGTGACCACGGCAAGGAAGGCGATGACGCGCGAGAATGCATCGGGCATGGGGCGACCTATCAATCGAAATGGATGGCCGCCCTCATTCGGCCTATCGCTCCATAGATCGGTTTTCGATTTTTCGCAATCAGTACGGTGGCAAAGTCCGCGCGTCTCAGACCAGATCCACCTCCACCCACAGCCCGCCCAGGCCACGAGCCGCGTCTCGCGGCACGCTGCGCACCGCCTGGATCGAACCGGACGGCGTGGCAAAGGCGGGCTCCCCGTTCTTTTCGGCCAGCCACGCATCATCGGCACGGATGACGCGGCCCTTCGTCTTTGTCTCGAGCGCGGTGAGGATGCCGTCATATGGCATCTCGCCCCAGTGCACTTTCACCGCGTCGGCCTTGTTGGTCGGGATGAAGGCCGACAGGTCGGCGCTCGTCAGCAGATCGAAGCCTTGTTTTTGCGGCGTGGCGTTCTGGCTGCCGTGATGGGCGACCTTGAGATAGACGGTGCGCGCCAGAAGATCGGCTGATGTAACGGTCCTCTGCCCGACCGGCCATTTCAGGTCCTTCCAGCTCAGCCAGTTGCCGATCTGCGCGTCGCCAGGAAACAGGAACACCCGGCCGCTGTCGATGAATTCGAATGCAAGCACCAGGCTGGTGTTGTTGACGCCGCGGTCGAGCCGCAAGGCCAGGTCGGCGGCGATCCCCATCCAATCGGCGTCGATGCGCCGCCAGGACTGCTCCGGACTTTCCTGCGGCGCGGTATGCGCGATCGGCTCCGAATAGTGCTTGCGGACATAGTCGACAGCCGAGTCGTCGGCCTCTCCGCTCAAAGCCACCGAGAGCGGGGTGCCGATGCTGTCATCGAAAGGGCTGAGTTCATCGACAAAGCCGGGGTCGCTTGTCTCGTTCGCCTCGAGGCCGCTAGCCAAGGCCCGGGTGAACGGGCCGCCGCTCGCCAGCGGGAACATGGCACCGGCCTGCTCTTCCAGCCGCAACGCCGCCTTGTCGCGCGGCGGACCGAGCACGTAGATCTGGAGACCGGGCAGTTGCGGTATCGACGTCGGTGGCCCGCCGGGCTCGAAATAGCGTGGCGGTTTTGCGCAGAGTTTCGCTGCCGCGTCGCGGGCCGAGCGCACGCGCTGGCCTGCGGCGCCGAATTGAAAGCCCAGCACGGCGTGCAATCCGTCGCGCACCCTTTCCATATATGGGTTGAGGCCTTGCATCCCCTCAAGCTGCTGCCCAGCGCCTTGTAGGGCGGCCAGCGCCTGGCCCTTGAACTTGTCCAGTTCCGCCGCCTCGGCATCGGCAGGATTCTCCGTCCAGGCCATCCACACTTCCCCGATCGTGAAGGTCTTGAACAGGTCATTCGCGGTCAGGAACCCCGAGACATGATCCCAATGCTCGTGGGTAACGACGAGGATATCGATGAGGCCTCCTGTCTCATTCTTGAGGTCCGTGACAATATCGCCGACGAGCGCCGGGCCACCCGTGATCGAAACATGGACGCCGCAATCGATCAGGATGCGAAAAGGCTGGCCCTCCTGTGTCTTGAAGGTCAGCAGATGGCAGTCGCCGATGCCTTGGCAGTAATGGCGCACGGTGACAAGCGGCGACTGCCCGGACGGAATTGCAGAGGCCGCCTCGGGCTTGGCGCGTGTCGCTGGCTTTCTAGACATGGTCGTCATCTCCGTCGCTGGCATGCAACATCGCGAAGGGTTCCGACGTCTCGCCGCCGAAGTAGAGCGCCCTGAGTGGTGAAAGATAATTCGCCGTCACGGTCGCGGTCTGCCGCTTCCGCCGATCCGCGCTTGCAGTGTTCTTGATGATTGCGTAGCGGATTTCCTCATGCCCCTTGCGCGGATCGATGATGATCGTCGCGCCACCCCGGAACCAGAAGAATTCGTCGCCTTTTTTTGCCACCCCTTTGAGCAGCAGCGCGCCGTCAAGACCGACAGGAACCCGCTGTTGAACGGCGGCAATCACCTCGATGCGGAACGAGCCGTCGGGCGCCACGCGTCGGGTAGGGCGAACACCGTAGATGTCGAAAGTCGTCTCGCCGTTCCTAGCTTCGTGCATCATCACGCCGTCTTCGTCATAGCGCGGCAGGTCGCAAAGCAGGCCGAATTGCTCGAGGCGGTCCGGATGCCCGATGAAAGCATCCCGCATCGACTTCCAGAGGGCAAAGCGGTTCGTTTCGTTGAGCTCGAAAATCTTCGAACGCTTCAGTTCCTGATCCCAGCTGAGATCGATTCCGCGAAGGCATTTCTTCAGCCAGTCGGGCGAGGAATCGACATTGACGGGCGCGCTCCACGCCAGTGTCTCCTCGGAGATGGTGCGCACGTCGCGCGGTAGAAGCTTCAACTTGCGGAATGATTCGATGAACGCCAGGCGATAATGCAGCGGATCGTCAGGATAGGCGTCGCGATCGGCAGTGATCAGGGCGCGTAGATACTCGCCGAAGGTGATGTCCACGGCCGGACAATAGTCGAGCGCGCGGATGCACATGGTGAGCATCTGTTTCGCGATTTTCGTCGTTTCATCCGTGAGGCGGTCGACAAGGCCGGGGTGCAGCACGCCTGCCGGCAGAACGCCGGTTCCTCCGGTGGCCAATTGGATCAGATCCTCGGTGCGTCGCGTGACGATAGCCTCGAATGCCTTGTAGACCGCAAACACCAGGATCGATCCACGGCCATGCGCTTCGAAGGTCGTATAGTAGTCAAGATTGCCGGACAGGTCGGCGCCGCTATATTCGCGCAGCGGTCCGGCCATCCCGCTGCCCTCGCCGAACTGCCTGGCGATGCCCGATAGCAACGATGCTGCCGACAGGGTTCCCTTTGCCTTGGCGATGGTGAAGCTGACCAGTTCCTTGAGCGTGAAGTGCTGGAAAAGCGCGACAATGTCGGCAAATGCCTCATGAAAGGCCGGCACGTCGGCGTTCGACGCTTCCTGAAAATGGCGATACAGCCCGTCGAGCAGCGCATGCGACATCTCATGCGCGACGATGTCGTTGGACAGGCAGGAAAACACCGTCGTCCCGGGCGTGGTGACATCGCCATCCTTGCCCGTTGCCGGAAAGTAGCCGAACAGCAGAGCCTTCTTTTCCGGGCTGTAATAGGCATTCTCGGCGCGCAGCGCGTGCGGATAGATGCGAAGGCGCGGCACATAATAGGCCTTCGTCTCCATCGCGCCCAGGCGACCGGGATGATCGGCGTAATGCGACGCCCAAAGCGCGCGCCGACCGAGCGCCCGTTCGAAATGGCCGATCGTCGTCATGGCGACCGCATAAACCATTTGCTGATGGAATTTCGGATTACCTTCGGAGGGCGTCAGCCCGTCCTGGGCCAGCAACTGCTTGTCGTTGAGGTCGACTGGATCGTAGACCCGATCCGACGCCGGATCGACGTCGATCACCTCCAGATATTCGCCGATCGGCCCGGGCCGCAACGCTGCCTCGGTCAACGGTTTGTCGTCCCAGGGTACGGAGAGCGTCGCCCGGTACACGGAAACCGAATCCAGTTGCTTGGCGATGGACGGATCCAGCGCATAGATGCGCAAACGGCGCTGCGGCGGTGGCGGCAGTCGCGGCTTGCGTTTGACAACCGGCTTGGGGGTCGCGACGGGTGCGGCAGCAACCGCTGTCGCGCCTGGCCGCCCAAGCCACCCTTCCAGAAAGGCCCTGAGCGGCTTTGACGGATTGCCCTGGTCGAGTGCGGCTTCAAGGTAGCGGTTGCGTGCCGCGGTCGAGACCTTGTCCGGATCGGCATCCGGGTCGGCGATCGCTTGTTCGATGGCAACCGTGTGCTGCGCCATCTGCGTCAGTTCCAGCGCAAACATCATGCGCTGCCGCAGTGTCGCCGGCGGTGGCGCCGCCAATGAATTCCCTCCGGTCAGCAAGTCCAGCCAGCTCCATGTGTAGGTGGCGGGAGCTAGCTTCGTGAGGCTTGCCGCCGTCGGCGGCAGGAAGTCCAGCGTATCGAGAGCGCGCAACACGCCTTGCCCGATCTTCTCCCTTGTCTCCGCCGCATTCATTTTGGCCGTCGATTTCAAGGCCTTGGCGAACAACGCCTTGCGCACCGCCTCGATGCGCATCCACGGTTGCGGATAATTCTTCACCACATCCCAATGCTCGGCCAGCCAGAGCGCGGCGGCGGCGGCGATCTGCGGCGTCGCGGCCGAAGTGCCGCTGCCGTCCATGTCGACGATCTTGCGGCAATCGATCTCGGCCCAGGGCACGTTCGGCGTGTAGGCTCCAAGCGCCGTGGCCATTTTCGAGGGCGGCCCGTAATTGCCTTGCATGGTGCCGAGAGCGAGCCCGGCATAGGCGCGCCCGTCGCCCATCACACCGCAGGCCGCGAGCACGCGGTTGTAGCGCGCGGGATAGACGATGCTGCTCGGCGTAATGGTAAAATTATTGCCCGCCGCGGTGACCATGACCAGGCCGTGCTCATAGGCAAGGTTGACGGCGTCGACCAGGGCTTGCGAGGCGAGACCGCCCATGCTCATCGACAGCACCTGCGCGCCCTGCTGGCGCGCATAGTCGATGCCTTGCACCATGGTGCCGGTGGTCAGTCGCACCACCCAGTCGGCGATGCGCACCGGCAGGATTTTCGCCTGCGGCGCGCCGCCGACGAAATCGCTGAAGCCCGGCCAGTGTGGCGACGTGCCGTCGAGCTTGTTGCCGGCAAGCAGGCTGAGCGTGCCGGTGCCATGGCCGCGGTTGCTGGTCAGCGTGCCGGCCGGAGCATGGTCGGTCGCATTGTTGGGACCGGTTCCATCGTCGACGAAATTACGCTGCTGCGCCTTAAGAAGCCCGGACGGAAGGGTCTGGTGGCCGGGATCGAAACCGGTGTCGAGATGAGCAATGGTGATGTTGGCTTGCTTGGCGCCCACTCTGTTGCGCGCCGCCAGGAACTGGCTGAAGTCCGGCGCGGCATTCCAGGCGACCCGGCCCAGTACCGTAGCCTGCCCACCGCTCGGGTCCTGTTCATCGAAAGTGCATGCCGGAGCGGCGGTTGCCGCCATGCCGCGATCGCCGCCGCTGTCCTTGTAATCCCATTGCTGCAGGATATCGGGCTCGATGGCGAGCACCTCGGCGCCCGCGGCCGCCAGCGCCGGGTTCTGCGCGACAATGTCGTGGGCGTGGTCCCAGGGATTGTCTGAATCGGCGGCCTCCGTCGCCAGCCGCAGCCAGGTTGCGCCACGATCCGCGGCCGCGGCCGGACTTGCGCCGCCGGCGCCAGGCGGAAGAGAGAGGATCGGTTCGGCTTCGATCCCGCCGATCCGCGGCGGGCCGCCTCGCACCGAGAGCCCCGCGCCGTCGCCACGAACCTTTACAAGGAGTCCCCTCGCGGTTGCCATGGCATTCCCCTCCCCCTGAGAGAACCATGGCGCCGACCGTTCGCTCCAGTCAAGCCAGGGTTCCGGCCATACTTCGATTGATCTCTTTGCCGACTAGGCAATCACGCCAAAAGTCTTTCGAAGCAAAGATTGATCGAGGCATGGACCATACATTACTAAAATAACAATCGCTCCGCCCGACCCGCACATCTGTGACCACCTTCACATACGCCAAACAGAGTTTGCGCGCAGATGTGGCAACGGCGGCATCAACGGCTTGAGCTGATCTACAGTGTCCCAAGATTGCTTCCGGACCGTAATGGATGCGGTTTCTCAAGAAGGAATTTTGATCACCTAGCCATTTTCAGATTTGCTGTCTGCGCGCATGGGTACCTCCCACCCAAGCGCGCGGACGGCGTTCTCGAAGGATCGGCCCGTGCCCGCCAGTGCGCCCGGTCTCCTGATAGTTTGCCGGCTTACCCCATTTCGACGCGACAGGCGTGACATTCGAACTTATGTCAGCCACCCGTCGAACTCGGTCAGCCACCATAGAAGGAGACGACACTTTGATCGAGCACGCACTTGTCCTACAATTTCCGCTTAACGAGAGGCGGAATCGTATCATGGCTACAAACGGCGCGGACGACAGGAACCTGCCGCGCCTGGCGCGGATCGACCCGCGCCAGTTCGACCTGCTGTTCGGCGGCTGCAAGCTGGAGCGCTATGCCGCCGGTCAGCACCTGTTTGTCCAGGAGGACGCCTCCGACCGCATTTATGGCGTGATGGCCGGCACCGTCGAGATTTCGATCTATTCGCCGGGCGGGCAGAAGCTGGTGGCCAACATCGAGCTGTCGCGCAGCCTGGTCGGCGAGATCGGGGCGCTGGACGGGCGTCCGCGCACGGCAACCGCCATCTGCCTGACGGCATGCGAGCTGGTGTCGCTGAGCCGGACACAACTCTTTGACCGCATTGAGAAAAATCCGCCTCTCGCGCGCGGGATGATCGAATTGCTGTGCGCCCGGCTGCGCTGGGTCAGCGGCGAGCTGGGTGACCAGGCCTTTTTCGGCATCGAAGCCCGGCTGGCGAAACGGCTGGTGTTCCTGAGCGGCGTGATGGCCGACTCGGCCGGCTGGATCCCGATTTCGCAATCCGAACTCGGTGAATTCCTCGGCGCGACGCGCGAATCGGTCAACAAGACGCTCAACGACTGGCGCGGCCGGCAGATGATCGCCATCAAGCGAGGCGGGCTGCGCATCACCAATGCCGCCGCGCTGAACCAGATCGCCGATTCGCAAGACGACGACTGAGCAATCAAGCTCGGCGACTTCGCCGTAGCGGGCTCGGCGACTTCGCCGTAGCCTTCCGTCGGAATTGCACTGAAACAACAAAGCGGTTCGTCGTTCCCATGAAACGGCGAGCCGCTTTGAGCGCCCCAATCAGAGCCGTGAGATCAGGTAGCGCAGCGAGGAGCGGCTCGGCATGAAGAAATAGCCGCCGCCTTTCGTGGTGACAAACTGCGGGACTTCCTTAAGCACAGTGACCTTCTCCCACGACGGGATCGTGAAGTGGCTGCAGCCTTCGCGCGATCCGATTGTCGGATCCTTCTCACCGACAAGGCCCTCGAATGACGTCGACGAGACCCAGGTCTGCTGGACAAATTCGTACTGACGCTCGATGTCGGCGTTGAGGCACATGAAGAGCAATCCCTTCTCGACCTTCCCGCCCCTGTCCTTCTTTTCATAGGTACGGCCCACACGCAGCATGCGGTGACGCTTGCCGATCTGGATCTGTGTCTCGCGATCCTCGCCAAGCGAATCGCGCGGATTGGACCGGCGTATGTGCGCGCCAAGCGGACAGGCGTGGCCCTGAGAATCCTCGGCACCGAGCGCAAAGTCATTGTCGGCGGCACGTCCGGGATGATCGGGATTGCGCACCAGCGAACTGCCGTTCTGCCAGCGGCCGACCATCTTAGCGGCAACCCACTCTCGGGTGATGCTGTCATTGCCGGTTTCGCTCGCCGCACGTGCGGCGGCCTCTTCGCAGTATTTCTTGAAGATGCCGACATGCTGCTCGAATTGGCGCACGACAAGAAACGAGCCGTTGCGGCCGAAGTCCCGCGGCGGCGGAGGCAGGCCGGGAATCAGTCGGCTGCGGCGCACCTGCGACAGGATCCTGTTCTGATCGCGTGTGGCGCTCACCGAGGGCGAGGCCGGATAGAAACCATGCTCGTCGCGATAGCCGAACAGGAACTCGCCGGGCTCGACCAGATGCATGGGCGCGGCAACCTTGTTGGCCCGCGCCGTTCCCCGTACGATCGGCTGCGATATGCCGTCAGCAAATCCGAAATGCTCATAGGCCGGCGGACGCCTTTGCTTGCCGTTGTGTTCGGCGGTCTGGGCTGCTTTTGCTTCCGCTTCGCCCGGTTCGCGCTTCACAATGAGCGGCAGTTCGGCGGCGACGTTCATTCCGGCCTCTGCCGTCTTTTTCTTCACGGCGGCGACCTCGTTCTTCAGGATGGCTGGCGTCTTTGCGTAGCACACGACAACTGCGTCGACCGGCTTGCGCTGCGAGCCCCACTCCCATTTGTCGGATCCGCCGCTGCCCATATCGTCCAGGATTCGCCGGCGCTCGGGATTGCCCATGCCGTGGCGGAAGGCGATCGGGAAAGTATCCAGCGGATCGTCATCAATGCCTTCGTTGAGCCCCAACTGCCGCAAACCACCAGGGCCGAAGGCCACTGTCATGGCTCGGTTGACCGGCTTGCCATCGCCGAAACTGGTCTGTTCGACGACGAAGGCCAGCCAAGCCTTGCGTTTGGCTCGAGGAAGTTTCTCCGGCACTTGGATTGCTATCATATGGCCATAGCCAAGCGGGCCGAACGGACCAAAGAAGATGGACTGGATCTCGCCAGTTTCCAGCTGCTGTTCGAGAGGCGGCGGAAAGGCTGAACTAACATTCGCCAGAATCGAGGTGGTCTTTTGAACGGCGGTTCTTTCCGTCATCGGGCGCGGCAGCGAACCGAACAGGCTTAACCAGTCGCGCGCCTCGTTGCCAGTTGCGGAAGCGATGCCGCGCCTGATGCGCGAATTGTTCCGGATGCGAACGGTGTTGATGTCGCGATAGGCCGAATACCAGAAGAGTGTCGGCACTTGCTGGCGGCGCGCCCAGCGCTTGAAGCGGTCGCCGTCGCGCGCGCCATCGAGGAACAGCCAGCGCGTGCGCGGATAGCCAACGGCGTTGCTCCACACACCGGTCAGGCCCTCAGATGCCTTGGCGATGAAGTCCTCCAGATAGCTTTCCCAGCTCCCGCCATAGTTGGAGAAGAACATCAGCTTGTTGGTGCCGGGCAGCAATACCCATCGGGCGAAATGGATAGTGTTGATGGTGTTGAGAAAGCCCGGCTTGAACACTTTTTGCGCCGAGATCGAGATCAGATAAAAAGAGAGCCTGAGCGCCGACCGCCTCAGGATGCCGGGCTTCATCGTCGAGATCGCGGTCAGATTGTTTTGCGCCCCGTGATCCTCCCTGGCTAGGATTTCCTTCAGCACGGATATCTCGATCGAGTTAGTCTCCGGTTTGTCGCTGTCTTCGAGACGCCGCAGCGCCCAGAAGCAGAGTCCCAGCAGCAAACCTACGGACGACAGAATGCCAAGCGCGCTCAAAATCAGCGAGGCGCCGACGATAAAGATGGTCCGGAAAGTCCACCAAGGCGGGTCATTGAACACCGTCACATAGGTCAGCCAAGCGAAGAAGAGCCAGACCGCCACGACGCCCACAAACACGGCTGGCGTGAAAAGCGTCGAGGTGAAGGCATACCGCCACTTGCCCGGCGGTTTCTCGAGCAGGCTCTCGGCCGGCTCGAACGCCCAGGCGAATCTTCCCAGCGAACGGACATGCTCGCGGGCTTCGGCGAGCACCGCCCGAGCGTCGCCGATACCCTTTCGGGGCCGCTCGACGATACCGCGTACGGCTTCGGCAAGCTCCTGCTCGGCAAGGATGCGGCGCACGGAATGTCCCGGCGTGCCAGCGAAAACCAACCCCGCGGCGCTGCCGAAGGACGGCGATATCTCGATGTGGTTCCTCTTCAGGAAGTCCTCCAGCGAGCCGCCATCGGGTAGGCCGCAGACATCCCTGAAGATCGGCCGCAGCCGGTCACCGATTGATTGCGCGATGGCTGCAATGACATCGTCGGTGCTGCCGTCGCCAGAGATTTCGAACACCAGCGCGCCGGTCTCGAGCCCTGATTTCTTGTCCTTGCCTGTCGGAGCGACGGCCAGGCTGGTGAAATGAATAGTGCCGACCTTGTCGAGTGCGCCGCGCAGTTCGCCGGCCGCGGGATTGCCGAGGTCGGCGACCTTGTCGCGCACGGCATCAAGCGGCATCGGGCGGGTGATCGGGCAGACCACCGTCACCATCGACTGGTCGGCGGTGCGGCAAAGCGCCGAGCGTTCGAAATCGACCTTGAGATTTGCCGGATAAGCGCCGACATCGACCAGCTTGCCCGCCTTGCCCCGCGCGCGGGAAAGCTTCGGTTTGCCGAACAGGGCGCGAATGCATTCGCCGATCTGGATGCGGGCGATCTCGGCGCCGATGCACAGATGGATGCCGTGACCGAAAACCATGTAGTCGCGGTGCGGGCGCGATGTATCGAACTCGTTCGGCCGCTGCACGATCTCCGGATCGAACATGGCTGACAGCGTCGCCGGCATCACCACCGTTCCGGCCTTGACCAGGCGCTCGCGGCGCGTGCCCTTGCCGATGACCGCGTCACGCCTGGTATAGCGCCAAGGGCCGATCCAGATCGGCTTGAAGCGCATGGCTTCCATGATCGCCCGGTCGAGCTTCCCGGTATCCCCGGCAGCGACAGCCTCATCCACGGCCTGCCGCGCATCGGTTCGCGACAGGATCACATCCAGGCAATTGCTGCCGGCAAGCACATTGGTCGGCACAAAGCCGGCGACCATCCCGAGCATAATGGAATGAATGTCGGGCAGCGACAGGCGTCCCTGGTCCATCAGCGCGACGAGACGGGCCAGCGGCCGGTCGTCCTTGCCTGCCTTTTCCCTGACCGCGGCGATCGAGCGGTCTATGATCTTGATCAGCCGGTCGCCGGCGACCACCGCAAGCTGGCGCGTGACGGGATTTGCCGTCGGATCGGAAAAAAACAGCGCGCTGAGCGCGATCGACCACTCGGCGAATTCGGTTTCATCGTCGATCTCGAGGCCGAAATAGTCGCGGCAGATGCGCACCGGCACGATCTTCATCAATCCGGCGATGGCATCGAAGCCAGGACTGGCGCGGGTCGTGATATCGCGCGAATGCCGCTCGGCGATCGGCCTGACGGCGGCTTCGACTTCCGCCGGCGGGAAAGCGCTCAGCACCGCCGATTTCATCTGCCGGTATGCGGCGCCGTCCTGCATGCCCAGAATGAAATTCGAGCCGCGGGCCAGTTCGGCCATTTCCGGCCCATAGGGCGTCTCGAACTCGTCGCCGCGCTCCAATATGTCGCGAACATCGGCTCCCTTGGTGACGAGCAGGAAATTGCCAAAGCCAAGATTCGGCCAGAAACGGCGCAGCAGCGCCAGCAACCAGCGCGGATCGCCGAGAAGAAAGCCGGCGATGCGCGAGGCAATGCCACCTTTGGAGCGCAGGCGATCGATGTCGAATGGCGGCATCTCGGCGACGGGGCGCTGGCTCTTCTGGGCGGCCCGGACTGCGGCGAAATACTTCAATGTGATCATGCGCGTTCAAGCCCCCCGGCTGTCCACGTCGATAAAATGCCGGCATCTATCTGGCCTAGATTTGCATCGGTCCGGCGTATGTGAATTCGTTCACAGTCATTTGTTGTCGGCCCCGGCGATCATGCGGCGGACTTGGCCTGATCGAAGTTGGCGATCAGGAAATTGTTCTTGGTAGGGTCGACGAACGGTATCCAGCGTATCCTCTGCTCGGAAAAATCGGGATGCCTGGTCATGAAAATGGCAAGCTCCCGCGCCGCCTCGTCGCGCCGGCCGCTTCTCATCAGCGCGCCTATCTTCAGGAATCTGGCGTAAAAATAACTTGGCGACAGGTTAAGCGAGCGCTCGGCGGTGGCGATCGCGGCCTGCCAGTCCTCGACGAAGCAATAGGCTGCGGCCAATTCCCCCAGATTGTGGAACCGATAGAGGTCGAACGGGCTCAACCGCTCGGTATCGAGGAAGAACGGTATCGCGCCGGTCGCGTCGCCAAGCAGCAGATACGCGCTGCCCATGGCCGAGCGGGCGAAGGCGAAGCTCGGATTGATGTGGATCGCCTCAGCGAGATGCTCGGCCGCCAATGCCGGCAGTCCGCGCATGATGTCGGCGGCGCCGAGATAGGCATGCGGGCGCGCGTCGAGGCTGTCCATCAGAAGCGCCTTGCGCGCAAGCGTCTCGACTTTTTCTAGATCGTCGCTGTCGCCGAAACGCAGCCAGGCCCGCCAGAAATACCACCAAGCGAGCTCGTTCAGCACGGCGCTTGAATTCGGATCGTCCCGATAGCCCTTGTCGAAAAAGTCTAGGGCGATTTCGGTATCGCGACGCGTGCGCCTGTTCATGTGCCAGCGGCCGCGCCTGACCAGTTGCCAGGTTTCGAGGCTCTCCCACGGCACCTGGAAAGTGCGCGCCTGCTCGGCGCGATCGACCTCCTTGTCGAGGATGGAAACGATCTCGCTGCCGATCTGGTCGCGCAGGCTGAAGATGTCGACGAGGTCGCGGTCGAAGCGCTGCGACCAGACAAGGCGGCCGTTCGACGTGTCGGTGAGCGACGCGTTGAGACGGATCTGCCTGTCGTAGCGCGCCATCGTGCCGCTGACGATGTAGCGCGCGCCAAGCGCGTTGCCGATGAGCCTTGTGCCCAGGCCATCGTCGCGAAACTGAAAACTGGAGCCCTTGGCGATAACCGAAAGCCAGCGCGTGTTGGAAAGGCCGTAGATGATGTCCTCGGCAATACCGTCCGCCATATAGCCGACGTCGGGCTCGCTTCCGTTACCCTGGAACGGCAGCACCGCGATTGCCGGGGGGCCCTTGGGGACCGGCCGGTAATGACCGGGCGCGGTAGGGATAGAAGCGAAGGAAGCTGCCGCGACGGGCCCATTGCTGCCGCGGCCGGCGATCAGGACCTGCACCGGCAGGGCGATGTTCTTCAGGTTGAACTCGCCGAGATCGGTAAAGACCGCCGCAGTCTTGTCCTTCACATGGTGCCATGTCGTCGCCGAGATGGCGACACCGTCATGCGGCGCGAATTCCTGAAGCCGGGCGGCGATATTCACGTCGTCGCCGTAGAGACGGCCTTCGCGGACAATGACATCGCCGGTGTTGATCCCGGCGCGAAACGGCATGCGCATATCCTCGGCGACCGCGGCGTTCAGCGCCACGATCCGGGCCTGGAAATCGAAGGCCGCCCGCAAGGCTTCGATCGGATTGCCGAATTCGGCCATGATGCTGTCGCCGGCATCGCCGAACGTGCGCCCGCCAAACGCACCGCAACTGCCGGCGATGATGTCGCGTCTCTCCTCGAAGGCAGCGACGGCCAACTCGTCGTCGATGCCCATCAGCCGAGAGAACCCCACGGCATCGATTGAAATGATTGTCGCAAGCTGACGGGTATAGTTCCGTTCAGCCATGATCGAGCCCCCAGTCCCCGCTTCCAGTCCAGAACAGGCGACCTGTGCTCAAAAAACACGTGCCCGCCCGCCGACGGAAATCCCCGGCAGGCCGGCGTGTCGTTGCCACCCTGTTATGACCAGAATTCTATCAGGGTCTTGCTGAAAGCTCTACCACGAACAGCTAATATGACGAACTCTCCGTCCGGGCGCATGGTTAGTCATCCGTTACCTCACGAGACACATCCGCATCACGCTGTTACCAATTGAAATCACGTGCTCTTTTGCTGCCAGCAAAATTGAACTGCCTTCTGCCGGGTGAAGATCGGCCATATCGAGGCAGGCACTTCAAAATACGTTATTTTAGCGCTGCGGAACCAACAAGCCTGCATGCGAGTTTCTGACGGCACTTACGCCGACATGAAATTTGGCGCCGACATGAAATTTGGCGCGCGAGATTTGGCCAACACGAGATTTGAGAGCTCTCATGCGCACTGTTGTTTTGGCAACCGGTATCGCGGCAATCCTTGCCGGCGGACCGGCCTTCGCGGCGGACGACCAGCCATTGCCGCCGCAAAATGCCAAGAAGCTCTCGGAAATCATCGCCAAGGTCGAGCAGCGCAAGGACTTCCGCTATGTGAAGGAGATCGACTGGGATAGCGACGGCTACACCGTCACCTACTACACGACGGATAAGGCCAAGGTCCAAATTACCTACGATCCCGTGACCGGCGAATCCAAATAGGCCGCACTCGCTTACTCGGCTCGGCCATTCCGCTCGGCTTACGATCTAGCCGGCGAAGATAAGTGGGCCTTTCCACTCCCCAGCATCTGCGCGCGGTGCTGCCTGAGAGCTGTTGCGCCGAGCTCTGAGCGGCACAGCAACGCTTGCATCCACACAACTTTGGTGGCTGACTGCCCGCCGTGATTGCGGGCACGGGGGTGCATGGCAATGATCGGCCACGTCCTGAAGCGCGTCCTGATGGTGCTCGTCGGCTATCTGGTCGCGGTGCTTGTCGGGTTGATCTCGGTGGTGGTGATCTACGCGATATTGAGCTCGCTGCCCAACGCGCCGGGTTACTTCGGTCTTATGGAACTCACGCCGGTTGCCCTGCTGGTGGTGCCGCCGCTCGGCATGTTCGTCTACTTCCTGACGATCATTCTGACGGGGATGCAGACGCTGGTCTTCGCCCTGATCGCCGAGTTCTTTTCGCTGCGAAGCTTTTGGCTGCATATGCTATTCGGCGCGGCCGCCGCGGCAGCCGGTTTCATGCTGATCTGGCCCGACGCGGCCGGTGATCCCGAACGCTGGGCCGACATGGGCATCATCGTCGGTGCCGGCCTCGTGGCCGGCTTGATCTACTGGCTGATCGCCGGGCGCGACGCCGGCTTCCGCCGGCCGTTCATCAACCGCTCAGCTTGACGGCGTGCGCGCCGCTTCGGCCGCGTCGAGCGCCTGCATCAGCTTGGAATCGCGATCATAGACGTCGTCGAAATACCCGACCTTGCCGGACATGTCCGGCCATGCGGTGAAATAGGCGACATAGACCGGGATGACGCGCGTGACATTCTCCGTCGAATGGCCGTGCTTGAGCTTCTCGGCGATATCGTCGACGGAGGTGCCGAGCACGGCGGCGGCCATGCCGCGCGGATCCTGCAGCCGGACGCAGCCATGGCTGAGCGCCCGCATGTCGCGCGCGAAGAACGACTTCTGCGGCGTGTCATGCATGTAGATGGCATGCTTGTTGGGGAATAGTATCTTCAACTCGCCCAACGCATTGGCCTCGCTTGGCTGCTGGCGAACGCTGAACGGGATGTTGGCGCCATAGGCACCCCAATTGACCGCTGAGGACGGAATGCGCTTGCCGCGTGAATCCGTCACTTCATAGCCGGCGCGGTCGAGATAGCCCGGGTCGCTGCGCAATCTCGGCAGCATCTCGTTGACGATGATCGACTGCGGCACGCCCCAATAGGGATGGAAGTCGACCTGCTTGATCTGGTTGTAGAAGAAGGCGGTCTGGTTGGTGGTCCTGCCGATGACCGCGCGGGTCTTCAGCTTCTCCTCGCCGTTGTCGATATAGCTGGCTGTAAAGGCCGGCTGGTTGATGAAGACGCGGGGGCTGCCGAGATCCGATGGCATCCAGCGCAGTTCTTCGAGCGCGACCTTGACCTTCTCGATCTTGTCGGCCTTGGACGCGCCGGCCAGCGAAGCCACCGTGCGCGGGCCGATAACGCCGTCGCCCTTCATGCCTTCCCGCTGCTGCACCGCTTTGATCACCGGCACCAGTTCGGGATCGTAGAGCTCGCTCTTGCCCAGCCTGGCAAGCACTTCGCCAAAGTTGCCGCCCATCTCGTCATCGAGATTGCGGGAAATAAGGGTCAGCAGCTTCGGCAGCTCCGGGCTGCTCTCGCCTGGTTTCAGCAGCAGCTTGGGATCGACGACAATCTCGTTTTCCTCGCTCGCCTCGAGTGCTTCCAGCTCGACGCGCAGCGCCTGGTATTCCGCGTTCTGCGGATGCCGCGATTCGAGATAGGTGCGGACCTCCTGGGTGTGCGCCAGCGTCTTCAGCGCGCCTTCCAGATCGAACGGCTTGGCCGGAAAATCATAATAGCCGGTCATCCGGTTGGGGTCGACGCGGCCGCTCTGGGCATCATGGGCATAGCGCAGCACGCGCGCCGACAGCGCCATCTCGAAGCGGACCAGTTCCTTGGTCCGCTCTTCCGGTGTGGCGGAAGGCGCGGCAGCCGGAATGTCGACGGAGTAGTCGGCCGGTGCCAGGCCGTAACTCGCCGCCTCGCCCAACACGCGCACCGCATCCTGCGCCCTGCCGTTGGGGGCATTGTCGCTCACCCAGATGAAATCCGGATTGGCCGAATAATACGCAATCAACGCCTTGGCGATGTCGGGCTCGGCGAACAGCTCGTAATCGCTCAAGCCGGCCACGGCATCGCGAAAACTATTGCTCGTCACGGACGGCACGAAGGCGGCATCCTGCGCGGTTGCTGGCTGCGGCGCCGGCAGCAGCGACTTGAAGTCGACGCGCACAAGCTTGTCGGCCCTGTAAGTGTTGTAGGTCGGGCTGCTGATCCTGACGCCGCCACCGTCCTCTCCGGCCGGCCGTATCTTGCGTGGCTTCGGCGGTGGTGGGAATTCGCCCTGCGGGTTGTGCCGGACGCCGCCGCCGAACAGCATGTCGAACAGCCCTTGCGCGCTTGCCGGCTGTTGCCCGAAGGCAAGCGTCGCCGCGATCGCGATCGGCATGACGGCTTTTCTGTTCCCGAGGACTTTCATGCTTCACCCGCACCGGTTGAAACCGGTTCCCGTTCCGCGCCGCTGGACGGTCCCGCCCTCCGCATGGCGGATGTATGACGTGACTATACCGATTCATACTGATTTCGTTAAGCTTCCATAAATTTTCGAAGCCGTGTTGCAGAACGGTTTCACATCACCGTGAGACTTAAACGAGCGGGCCGTTCCAAGTGTTCCGACACCCGGGGGACAATCAGGCGTAGCGTTGCCGTAGGGCAAAGAAGTTACATAGGTACGCGGACTGCGTTTCGAGTGGACCGTCGTCAAGCACAAATCACTGGCGGATTCGACGGCCACCTGTGCGGCAATGGCCAAGACGTGACAAACAGCGGTCTTTGTGATCGAAATTCCGGCGGCCTCAGCAAGCGTGGCCGGGAGGACTTGCCGTGAAGAAAGGTTATCGCCAGCTTCTCGACGAGGCGAATGCCGAGATCGAGGTCGTCTCGCCCGAGGAAGCGGCCGGGCTGCTGGAGGATGACGGCACGATCTTCGTCGACCTGCGCGATCCTCGCGAGGTCGAGCGCGACGGCAAGATCCCCGGCGCCAGGCACGTGACGCGCGGCATGCTGGAATTCTGGATCGATCCCGAAAGCCCCTACCACAAGCCGTTCTTCGGCTCGGGCAAGACCTTCGTCTTCTTCTGCGCCGGCGGCTGGCGCTCGGCTTTAGCCACCAAGACGGCGCAGGACATGGGCCTGACGCCGGTCAAGCACATCCTTGGCGGCTACACCGCCTGGAAGGCGGCTGGCCTGCCTGTCGAGCCCGGGCAGAAAAAGAAAGCAGACTGATCACAGTTTCCGCAACGCCTTGAATCGGTCGATCCCATGGTTTTCTGGATAGCGAGCGCGGTCGGATTGGCGATCGCCTATCTGCTCGGTTCCACGCCATCCGGCTATCTCGCCGGCAGACTGCTCAAGGGCATCGACATACGGCAGCACGGCTCCAAATCCACCGGCGCGACGAACGTGCTCAGAACCTTGGGCAAATGGCCCGCGCTGGCGGTGCTGATTGTCGATGTGCTGAAAGGCGTGGCGGCGATCATCTTTGCCCGCTGGTTTTATCCCTTGTGCTACACGATATCGTCCGCCGCACCGCCGACAGCGCTTGGCCTGCAAACCTTGGTGCCTTGGGCTGTTTGCCTGGCCGGACTTGCCGTCTTGCTGGGGCATGGCCGGTCGATCTGGCTGAATTTTACAGGCGGAAAATCCGCCGCGACGGGCCTGGGCGTACTGCTGGCGATGTCCTGGCCGGTAGGGTTGGGGGCCGCGGCGGCATTTGCAATCACGCTCGCTCTTTTCCGAATTGTTTCTTTCAGCTCGATGCTGGCGGCATTGGCGGCGGTCGCGCTTGTCTGCGGGCTGGAGCAACCGTTGCCCTATCGATTGCTGGTGATCGCGGGCAGCCTCTACGTGATTGCGCGCCATCGCGCCAACATTCGGCGGCTGCTGGCCGGGTCAGAGCCACGCCTTGGCCACGGCAGCCCGGGATCGAAAGCAGGTTCGCAAATCTGGCGCGCGACTCGCACCCTAGTGCAGCGTCGATTCCCGCTGCCCTGTCACGAAGCCGACCGCATGCGCAACGACATCCCTGTCGGCGAGGATACGGCGGTGGCCAAGCCCGTCGGCCCAATGCAGGTGGACGTGCTCGCCGGCGTCCGCGTAACGCTTTGCATGATCGGCATGGACCTCGCGATCGTCCGGCGCGTGGATGATCAGCGTCGGCACCGGCGCCTCGGCCAGCTGGCGATCGCCGGTGAATTCGGCGAGCGGCCGGCCCGAGAGATGTTTTACCCGATCCGCCATGGCCACCCTGGAACGCGGCCCGACATTCATCATGCGGCTGAAATCGTCGAAAATTGCCGGCAGCGAACTCGGCGCGGCGATCAGCACCAGCTTTTGCGCCGCAAGCCGCGGCATGCCCTTGACCGATGCCGCAACGGCATTGGCGGCAATCGCGCCGCCGAAGGAATGGCCGACAACGGCGTCAAAGGGACCAAACCATTCGCCTGCGACGCGCGCCGCGTCCACCGCATTCACCATGTTGAGATGGCGGCCGAGCGAATGGCCGTGCCCGGGCAGGTCGAGCGAAACGACCTTGTAGCCGGCGCGACGAAAGCCTTCGATCAGCGTGCGCATATATTCGGTGCGCGAACGCCAGCCATGGATGACGAGCACCGTCCCGCGGACCTCCCCGCCCGGCTCCGGCCGGAATTCATGCACAGCGACGCAATCTCTCTTCGTCTTGAGCCTGTGGTGACGCGCCTCGGCCATGAAGCCAGCCGCGCGCTCAACGGCGCGGCGTTCGCCATCGCTCAAGGCCTTGACGTTCGGTGTGCGGCAGAACAATTCGAACGCGGCGCGGCCGCTGAGACGCGGCGCAACATGCTCGGCCGCGCCAAAAACCCCCCGGATGACCTTCATTCCAAATGATGCCATATTGGCAGTCCATCCATTCGTTCAAGCATGAACATAATAGTTCAAACATGAACATTAAGCAAGAGCTGCCCTGGGACAATCCTCGCTTCCGCAACTGGGTTGCGGTGGCGCGCGCCTGCCATGTGCTTGAGCGCACGCTGGCGGTGAAGCTTGCCCCGCTCGACCTCAAGCCGGCGCAGCTCGATGTGCTGATGAACCTCTACCGTCATCCAGGCATGTCGCAGCACGACCTTGCCCGCAAGCTCTTGGTCGGCCGCTCCAACATCACTATGCTCCTGCCGCAGCTCGAGGCGCGCGGCCTGCTGCGCCGCGAAGGCGACGAGAAGGACAAACGGGTGCTGCGGCTGAACCTCACCGAGGCCGGCGAAGTGCTGCTGATGCGGGCACTGAAAGTGCACATGGCACTGATCGAGAAGGCGATGAGCCAGTCGACGCCCGAACAGTGCGACATGATCGGCGAGCAGATGCGCAAGATCGCTGATGTTCTGAAGGAAGCGTGAGCCAGGCTTCCAGTCACCACATCGTCTTCTTCGCCCGCTCCGGCCATTCCTTGTCGTAGGTTTCCGCGTCGATGGTCTTGCGGCTGGTGACCTCAAGGATTTGGCCGGGCGTCGGCAGCGACTTGGGATCGACTTGCCTGGCCGGATTCCAGAGCTCGGAGCGCACGATGGCGCGGGCGCACTGGAAATAGACGGTGTCGACATCGATGACGGTGACCGAGCGAGCTGGCTTGCCGTCGACCATGAAGGAAGCGCAAAGCCCGGCGTCGGTTGTGATATGCGCGCGGCCGTTGACGCGCAGCGTGGTGCCAGAGCCTGGAACCAGAAACAACAGCCCGACATGCGGGTCGCGAATGATGTTCTTCAGCGAATCAGCACGGTTGTTGCCGCGCCTGTCCGGCATCATCAGCGTTTTTTCATCGACGATCCGCACGAAGCCGGCGAGATCGCCGCGCGGCGAGCAATCGAGCCCCTCCGGTCCGCTGGTCGCCAGCGCCACAAAGGGCGAGGCTTCGATGAAGGCGGCATATTCGGGAATCACATGGTCGAGTTCCTTGACGACCGAGGCCTCGCCCGGCAGCCCATAGAGGGCCTCGAGCTGTTCGACGGATGTGATGAGCGGCATTTTTCGTTCTCCGAACCTTTACCGGCGCTACGCCACGCCCATGACGTTTTGACGACAACCGGCCGACGAGATTGAAACTTCCTGCAACCGGGCTAACGGTCCCGGCTCAGCCCCTTCTCGGCCAGCTCGGCAAGATAGGCGTTCCAGCGCTCGTCCTTTTCGTGGCCGAGCGTATGCAGGTAGTTCCAGGTGAAGATACCGGTGTCGTGGAAATCGTCGAAGGTGATGCGCACCGCGTAGTTGCCGACCGGCTCGATCTTGAGGATCGCGACATTGCGCTTGCCAGGAACCGTCACCCGTTGCTCCGGCGAATGGCCTTGCACTTCCGCCGATGGCGAGGCCACGCGCAGGAGCTCCGCCGGTAATTCGAACGGCTGATGGCCTGGAAAGGTCACGGTCAGCAGCTTGCGGTCCTTCGAGACCCTGAGTTCCTTTGGCGCGGTCATGACTGGTCCTGTCTGGGTTGCGCCCTTCCCTACGCCGCTTCGCACGATCCGAAAAGATCATGCTGATGCATGTCGCCCGGAAGTGTGCAACGGTTCTGGGACAACGACATGGGCAGCCGACACGCGATGTCGGTCGGGGGATGTTACCAAAGATCAAGACCTTCTATCTTGAATGCGGCATTGGATCGTATCACATAGCTGTATATAACGACGCCGGTCAGGCCATGGGAAACGCTTGCAAATGGACATGATCGACCCCTTCGGTCGCACTATCAGCTATCTGCGCGTGTCGGTCACCGACCGCTGCGATTTCCGCTGTACCTATTGCATGGCCGAGGACATGACCTTCCTGCCGAAGAAGGATCTGCTGTCGCTCGAGGAGCTTGACCGGCTCTGCACCGTTTTCATCGAAAAAGGCGTGAAGAAGCTCAGGCTAACCGGCGGCGAGCCGCTGGTTCGCAAGAACATCATGCATCTGGTGCGTCAACTGTCGCGGCATCTGCAGAGCGGCGCGCTGGAAGAGCTAACGCTGACCACCAACGGCTCGCAGCTGTCGCGTTTCGCCGCGGAGCTCGCCGACTGCGGCGTCAAGCGTATCAATGTCTCGCTCGACACGCTCGATGCCGGCAAATTCCACCAGATCACGCGCTGGGGCAATCTCGGCAAGGTCATGGAAGGCATCGATGCCGCGCAGAAAGCCGGGCTGAAGATCAAGCTCAATGCGGTTGCGCTACGCGACTTCAACGATGCCGAAATCCCTGAGCTGATGCGCTGGGCGCATGGCCGCGGCATGGACCTCACCCTCATCGAGACGATGCCTATGGGCGAGATCGAGGCCGACCGCACCGACCAGTATTTGCCGCTGTCGCTGCTGCGCGCCTCGCTGGAGCGCCAGTTCACGCTCGCCGATATCCCCTACAAGACCGGCGGCCCTGCCCGCTATGTCCATGTCGCCGAGACCGGCGGCAGGCTCGGCTTCATCACGCCGATGACGCATAATTTCTGCGAAAGCTGCAACCGCGTGCGGCTGACCTGCACCGGCACGCTCTATATGTGCCTCGGCCAGGAGGACGCCGCCGACCTGAGAGCACCGTTACGCGCGTCCGAAAGCAACGAGCTGGTCGGCGCGGCGATAGACGAGGCGATCGGGCGCAAGCCGAAAGGCCATGATTTCATCATAGACCGCCGCACCAGCCGCCCTTCGGTATCGCGGCATATGAGCGTCACCGGCGGCTGATTTTTTCCCGAAATTGGTGCAGGATTACCCTTGGTCACTGACTTTGGGGGTACCATGCAACGTTTTCAGCGCATCGGCTGGTCGTCATTGGCGGCTATTCTTGCCATCTCGACGATGATGACGGCAGCGGCAAGCGCCAAGCCGTTCACTTACGTGAATGCGCGGTTCGGCCAGTCATGCACATTCCCCGATGAAATCTTCAACAACCCCATGCCCGAGCCGGAAAATGGCGACGGACAGCAATGGCTTAGCGCCGACGGCGCCAGCCTGACCTGCTCCGGCATCAACAACATCGACTACGACACTCCGCAAGGTTTCGTCGATGGCGAGAAAGCGAGCGCGGAGCCGGGCTACAAGGTCACCTACAGCAAGACCGGCAAAAACTGGGTGGTGCTTTCCGGCACGAAGGCCAGCAATATCTTCTACGAACGTCGCCTGTTCGGAAAGGACGACGTCATCCGCACCGTCTGGATTGAATACCCCGCCGCGCTCAAGGCGAAATACGATCCGCTGGTCGGCGCCATCACCAAGAGCCTGCGCGCCCCTTGAGGCAGCCTGGCCACACGGAAAATAAAGCGCTTGCGCCACCGTCCGCCCGATTTACCGCCGGTCGGTTCCAGCCTAGCCTCCAGAAGCGATTTTCGCATCCAGGGGGATTCTCATGCGCAAATTCATGCTTTCACTTGCAATGCTTGCGGTTGCTTGCTTACCGGCGGCGGCCCAGTCGATCGGCGGCACCTACACCGTCGCGGGCACCAATTTCGACGGCTCCAAATATGACGGCGAAGCGACCATCACGCTGACCAGCGACACGACCTGCAAGATTCACTGGGAAACCGGCGGCTCGACCTCGGACGGCATCTGCATGCGTAACGACAATGCTTTTTCCGCCGGCTATGCGATGGGCAAGGAGATCGGTCTCGTCGTCTACAAGATCGACAAGGACGGTTCCCTGCACGGATTGTGGACCATCGCCGGCCAAAACGGCAACGGCACCGAAGTGCTGACGCCGAAGTAAGCCTTCGTAGCCGTTGCAAATCGATCTTTCAGGCCACGGAGATATTCGTGGCCCATTTCTTTGCCGTTGCTGTTTTCCGGCTGGCTGCTACAGGCTTGATCTAAAATAGAATCCGGAAACGCCCTTGCCTCTCTCGCCCAATCTTCGCGGCGCACTGTTCATGGTTGTGGCCATGGTCGGCTTCACCTTGAACGACGCGATCACCAAGTTCTCTTCCGAATCGATGAACATGGCGCAGGTCATGCTGGTGCGGGGCGCCTTCGCCTCGCTCTTCGTCGGCCTGCTCGCCTGGCAGCGCGGCGCGCTTGCCGATCCCCGCACGATGCTGCAGCCGATGGTCGCTATGCGGGTCGCCGGCGAAGCCGGCGCCACTGTGTCGTTCCTGATTGCGCTTGCCCATCTGCCGATCGCCAATGTCTCGGCCGTGCTGCAGGCGTTGCCGCTGGCCGTGACGATGGGCGCCGCACTGTTCTTCGGCGAAGGCGTCGGCTGGCGGCGCTGGCTCGCCATCGCCGTCGGCTTCGCCGGCGTGCTGATCATCGTGCGGCCGGGATTCGAAGGATTTAGCGTCTATTCGCTGCTGGCATTGACCAGTGTCGCCTGCTGCGCGGTGCGCGACCTCGCCACCAAGCGAATCCCGCAGGCTATCCCGACCATGCTGGTGTCGACCGCGACCGCGCTTGCCATGACGGTCCTGGGCGCGCTGCTTTTGTCACCGATGGGCGGCTGGACGCCGATGAACGGCACGGCGACCGCGCTGCTGGCGCTGGCGGCGGTGCTGGTGCTGATCGGTTATCAATTCATCATCATGGCGATGCGCTCGGGCGACATCTCCTTCATCGCGCCGTTCCGCTACACCGCGCTGCTCTGGTCGATCCTGCTCGGCCTCGTCATTTTCGGGGACATCCCCGATCCGCCGATGATCGTCGGCGCCGCTATCATCATCGGCTCCGGCCTCTACGCGCTCTATCGCGAGCGCGCCGTGGGCCGCAGACAGCCTGCGGCGGAAAGCACTGGACCCGATATGGCGCCGGACGGCATATAGGCGCGATGGACCGAAATGTTGCTGGGATCATTCTGGCGGGCGGCCTGTCGCGGCGTATGGGCGGCGGCGACAAGCCTCTGCTTTCATTGGGTAAAGTCCGGCTGCTCGATCATGTTGCCGCGCGGCTGAAGCCGCAGGTCGCAAGCCTGGCGCTCAACGCGAACGGCGATCCAGCAAGATTTGCCGCCATGAAGCTGCCGGTGATCGAAGATACGGTGCCTGGCTACGCCGGGCCGCTGGCAGGCATTCTCGCCGGTCTCGAATGGGCGGCCATGCAAACGGGTTGCCGGTGGCTGATGAGCGCCGCCGGCGACACTCCGTTCTTTCCCGACAACCTCGTCGAGCGCCTGGCTACCGCGACTCAAGACCGTCCTGGCGCGATCGCCGTCGCCAGTACAAACGGCAGATGGCACCCGACCTTCGCGCTTTGGCCGCTCGGCCTGCGCGACGCCTTGCGCCATTTCCTGGTCGACGAGGACAACCGACGGGTTTTTGCCTTCATGGAGCGCCACGGTTATGTCGCGGTGGAGTTCCCCATGATCGAGGTCGGCGGCCAAAAGATCGACCCGTTCTTCAACATCAACACGCCGGACGACCTTGCGATGGCGAAAAGTCTGTTGCAAAGCCTACGGCCATGAGACGCGTGTTCGGCATCACCGGCTGGAAGAACTCCGGCAAGACGACCTTGACGGAAAAGCTGGTCACTGAGCTGGTGGCGCGCGGCTGGACGGTTTCGACGGTGAAGCACGCCCATCACGACTTCGACATCGACAAGCCGGGGGCCGACAGTTTTCGCCACCGGCAGGCCGGCGCGACGGAGGTGGCCATCGTCTCCGACCGGCGCTGGGCGCTGATGCACGAATTGCGCAACGAGAGCGAGCCGACGCTGGACGATATACTGGCGCGCTTGGCACCTTGCGATATCGTGCTGGTCGAAGGCTACAAGCGCGAAGCGCATAAGAAGATCGAGGCAAGACGGCTGGAGGCCAAGGACCGGACGCCGCTTTCGGACAACGATCCCAACATTATCGCGGTCGCCGCCGACTTCACGATCGAAGGCGAAAAGCTGCCGGTTTTCGACCTCAACGACACGAAATCGATAGCCGACTTTGTCGAGCGCAGCACAGGTCTCGTCGCTCAAACCAAGTAACGCAGCGGCAGACGGTGATTGTCGTTTGCCGTTGATTTGCAGTTGCTTTTTTCTCGCAAAGAGTGGGAGTATCCGTTCCAGCGGGCGGTCAAGAAACGACCGCCCACAAAGAGCCGCGCGGGACAGCGGCCATGACAATATGAGAGGATTATCATGCGTATTGCACTGCGTATCGCGCTTGCCGCTTCGGCCGCGCTGCTGACACTTGGCGTCGCCCAGGCTCAGGAAAAGACCCTGAGGATCGGCACCGAAGGCGCGTACCCGCCCTTCAACAACCTGACCTCGGACGGCCAGCTGGTCGGCTTCGACATCGATATCGCCAAGGCCCTCTGCGACGAGATGAAGGTGAAGTGCACCTTCGTCGCGCAGGATTGGGACGGCATCATCCCGGCGCTCCAGGCCGGCAAGTTCGACGCCATCGTCGCCTCGATGTCGATCACGCCCGAGCGCCAGCAAAAGGTCGACTTCAGCCACAAATACTACAACACCCCGTCGGCGATTGCCGTGCCGAAGGATTCGCCGCTCAAGGGCGTGACCAAGGAAGACCTCGCCGGCAAGAACATCGGCGTCGCCACCACGACCACGCACTACAATTATGCTTCGAAGACCTACACGGACAGCACCATCAAGGGCTATCCGAGCAGCCCCGAGGAACAGGCAGACCTCGCCAATGGCCGTCTCGACGCCATCGAGGATGACATCGTCGTGCTGCAGCAATGGCTGGATTCGCCGGACGGCGCCTGCTGCAAGATCCTCGGCCAGCCCTCGCCGCAGCCGGTCGAAATCTTCGGACCGGGCGCCGGCATTGCCGTGCGCAAGGGGGAGACCGATCTGGTCAACAAGCTGAACGACGCGATCGACGCCATCCGCAAGAACGGAAAGTACAAGGAAATCAACGACAAGTACTTCAAGTTCGACGTCTACGGCGCCGAATCCTGATCGATAGCCAAGGGCGGCGAGGCAACCCTCGCCGCCCCTAAATCCTTCCGGGAGCACCACGGAGACACCAACCGTCAATGCCGGCCCAAAGCATTTGGACACTTCTCAGTTGGGGACCGGACGGCTGGAGTGACGACATTGCGTCTGGCGTGCTGGTCACCATTGTGCTGGCGCTCGCCACGCTGCCGATCGGCCTGGTGATCGGCTTTTTCGTCGCCTTCGCCAAGCAGCATGAAGAGCCTTCCCTGCGGTTGGCCGGCAACATCTACACCACGGTTTTTCGCGGCCTGCCGGAACTGGTGACGCTGTTCCTGTTCTTCTTCGGCATGCCGCTTCTCTTGCAATATGTCGTGCGGCTGTTCAATCCTGACGCGACGATCGACGTCAACAGCTTCGTCGCCGGCATGATCGTGCTGTCGCTGATCTTCTCCTCCTACGCCAGCGAGGTCTTCCTCTCGGCGTTTCGTGCCATTCCGAAAGGCCAGTATGAGGGCGGCTACGCCATTGGCTTGTCGAAATGGCAGACGATACGGCTGATCATCCTGCCGCAGCTGATACGCATCGCTTTTCCCGGCCTGGAGAATTGCTGGCTGAGCCTTCTCAAGGACACCTCGCTGGTCTCGGTGGTCAATCTCGCCGAGACCTTGCGCCAATCCGGTGTCGCCGCGCGCGTCACCAAGCATTCCTTCCTGTTCTACAGCGTTGCGGCGCTGATCTTCCTGCTGCTGGCCGTGCTGTCATCGATCGCCACCAGCTCCATCCTCCGCCACCTCGGACGGAGGGAAGCGCGATGAGCGTCAGCCAAGCTATCGCGATCGAGAGGCCGCCTCCACAAGCGCGCGGCTGGTCGCGAGCCCGCATCCTCGGCTATGCGCTGGTCGGCACATGGGTGCTGTTCGGCGTCGGCATCGTTGCCTACCTGATCTACGCCTGGAACGCCGAGTTCTTCGCCAGATACGCTCCAGCCTATCTGCAGGGCCTGGGAACCACCCTGTCGCTGGTGAGCATTTCAATGGTTCTCGGCGCCACCTTGTCGCTGCCGGTCGCCTATGGCCGCATGTCGAAGAACCGGGTCCTGTCCGGGCTTGCCTACTGCTACGTCTATTTCTTCCGCGGCACGCCGCTGCTCGTGCAGACCTACCTGGTCTATTACGGCGTCGGCTCGTTCCGGCCGGAGCTCGAAACCGTCGGGCTGTGGTGGTTCTTCCGCGAAGCCTTCTATTGCGGCGTCTTTGCCTTTTCGCTCAACACCGCCGCCTACCAGGCCGAAATCCTCCGCGGTGCCATCGAAAGCGTGCCGCGCGGTCAATGGGAAGGTGCTGCCTCACTCGGCCTGCACAAATTGCAGACGCTGCGCAAAGTGGTCCTGCCCCAGGCGATCATCGTCGCGCTCAGGCCCTACGGCAACGAGCTCATCCTGATGATCAAGGCATCCGCCATCGTGGCCATCATCACCGTCTACGACCTCATGGGCAACGCCAAGCTCGCCTATGCAAAATCCTTCGACATCCAGGCCTATATCTGGGTAGCGATCGTCTACCTGGTGATGGTCGAGATCCTGCGCCACGGCGTCGAGTGGATCGAGCGCCGGATCACCATCCACCTGCATCGCTAGATCAAGTTGTACAGGCCTGCACCAGTCGATGCGGCTCTGCGTGCCTTGACGAATTTTTCGCATGGCCTAGACCTTCCGCCACTGAAATCTCTGTTTTGTTGGAAGGCAGGCTTATGGCATCGGTTGCATTTCTCGGTCTTGGCGTCATGGGCTATCCGATGGCCGGGCACCTCAGGAACAAGGGCGGTCATGACGTCACCGTCTATAACCGCACCAAGGCAAAGGCCGAGCAGTGGGTGGCCCAGCATGGCGGCAGGCTGGCACTCACGCCGGCTGAAGCGGCCGGGGGCAAGGACTTCGTCTTCTCCTGCGTCGGCAATGACGATGATTTGCGCTCGGTCACGACCGGTGCGAACGGCGCCTTCGCCGCGATGAAGAAGGGCGCCGTCTTCATCGACAACACCACCGCCTCGGCCGAGGTCGCGCGCGAGCTTGACGAAGCCGCCCGCAAAGCCGGCTTCTCCTTTCTCGACGCGCCGGTCTCCGGCGGCCAGGCCGGCGCCGAGAACGGCGTGCTGACCGTCATGGTCGGCGGCGAACAGGCTGCCTTCGACAAGGCCAGGCCGGTCATCGACGCCTACGCCCGCATGGTCGGCCTGATGGGGTCGGCAGGTGCTGGCCAGCTGACGAAAATGATCAACCAGATCGCCATCGCCGGCCTTGTCCAGGGCCTGGCCGAGGGCATCCATTTCGGCAAGAAGGCCGGGCTCGACATCGAGAAGGTGATCGAGGTGATCTCCAAGGGTGCAGCCGGCTCCTGGCAGATGGAAAACCGCCACAGGACGATGAATGCCGGCAAATATGATTTCGGCTTCGCCGTCGACTGGATGCGCAAGGATCTCGGCATCTGCCTGGCGGAAGCCAACCGCAACGGCGCCAAGCTGCCGGTGACCGCGCTGGTCGACCAGTTCTACAAGGATCTGCAGGACATGGGCGGCAAGCGCTGGGACACCTCCTCGCTGCTTGCGCGCCTGGAAAAATAGGCGACGATGCCCCTGCCCGATCCGAGCTGGAGCGCCGACGACATCGTCGCTCACCTGCGTTCGATCGGCACCGAGGACAACCGGGCGGGCATGGCGCGCTTCGGCATCAACACCGCGACCGCGCTCGGTGTCGGCAATTCAGAATTGCGGCCGCTGGCGCGCAAGCTGAAGAAGAACCACGACCGGTCGCTGCTGCTGTGGAACACAGGTGTCCGGGAAGCACGACTGATGGCGGCCTTCACCGGCGAGCCGAAGAAGGTCGACATCGATCAATGCCGGCGCTGGGCCGCGGATTTCGACAGCTGGGAGATCGTCGACACCGTTGCCGATCTTTTTGCCGAAACACCGTTCTGGCGTGCGTTGATCGACGAGTTTGCCGAAGACGAACGCGAATTCGTCCGCCGCACCGCCTTTGCCATGCTGGCCTGGAGCGCGGTTCATCTGAAGAAAGAGCCGGACGCGACCTTCCTTGCCTATCTGCCGCTGATCGAGAAACATGCCGGCCATCCGCGCAATTTCGTCCGCAAGGCGGTCAACTGGGCGCTGCGGCAGATCGGCAAGCGGTCGATGAGCTTGCACGCCCCTGCCCTTGCGCTGGCCGGGAAGCTGGCGGCATCGTCCGACAAGACGGCGCGCTGGATCGGCAAGGATGCGGTGAAGGAACTGACGGATGCCAAACAGCTCGAAAGGCTCGCAGCCGCAAAGACCTGACCTTGCCGGCATCCGCTTCGTCGAGGTGACGCAAAAGACGCGCGCCGATTTCGAGGCGCTGTTCGAGCAGTCGGGCGCGCCGAAATATTGCTGGTGCATGGCATGGCGCCATTCCAGCCGCGAGCACGTCCGGAACGATCAGAAGAAGCGCATGATGACGGCGCTCATCGACGCCGGCACTCCGGTCGGCATCGTCGCCGAGTTGGACGGCAGACCTGTCGGCTGGTGCTCGGTCGCGCCGCGCGAGACGTATCGAAAACTTTCAAAACAGCAGGACGACACCGAGACCGGCATATGGTCGATCGTCTGCTTTTATGTGCCGAGGGCTTTGCGCGGCGGCGGGCTGGCTTCCGCCCTGCTTGATGCCGCGATCGACCATGCCTTCGCCAGAGGCGCATCCACCATTGAGGCCTATCCGGTCGACCAGGCCGCACCGAGCTATCGCTTCATGGGTTTTCGCGACATGTTCACCGCCCGCGGCTTCCGTGAGGTCGGTACCGCCGGCGCGCGCCGGTATGTGATGCGGTTGAGCCGTTGAGCGCGGATCGGTCACGACGCTTTTACTCGATTCCGGAAATGGACTGGCGGAGGATGGAACGACGATGAACAAGCGTTTCATATCATGCGCGACGCTGGCGGCCGTGCTCCTGTTCGCGGCCACCGGCGCCGATGCCGCGGCCGATGTCGCGCATATCTTCTGGAAGGATCTGCGGCCCGCCATGCAAGCCGTCGCCGAGGACGCGAACCTGCCGATGATCGCGGCAAAACTGCCAGACCACGGTGAGACGTTGTCGCTCGATCTGCAGGACAAGACCATACAATTGGCCGGCTATGCATTGCCGGTCGATCGTGACGGCGATCTCGTCTACCAGTTCCTGCTGGTGCCATGGACCGGCGCCTGCAGTCACATGCCGACGCCGCCGCCGAACCAGATCGTGCTGGTCACGCCGGCGCATCCCTACAGGATGTCGGAAGCATATGAACCGGTGGCGGTGACCGGCGTGCTGAAGCCCGGCATGGAGAAGAGCCAGCTCTTCATCCTCGACGGCGTCTCGATCGTCCAGTCGGGCTACACGGTGCGCAAGGCCGAGGTGGCGAAGGTCGACACCGTGCCGGACACAGTCACGCTGCCGGTCAACTCGCCGTGGAGTTTCCTCAACAAAAAGAAGAACTGAGCGCTGCTGGCCGCGCCAGCCGGGCGCGTTTGCGCTTTTGTGGCCAGCTCATTGCAATTCAAAGCGCGAAGCGTAATTTGGTGTTGTCTGAGACACGCCCGCTCTGGTGAATATGATGATACGGGAACACTATCTTCTCTTAGTGTCTAGGCTCTCGGGAAGAGAGATAAAAACTATATCCAACAAGCATTTGCTATGGCTGGTAAACTTGTTTATCGGTTTCTTAATAGCGTCTTTCATTGTCCCTCAGCATGACCGACAACTTCTAATATATTCGCTGGTATTCGATCTGCTAGTGACGATAGTTTTCGGCGTTATATTGGAACTGTACAGGAAGCCTCAGCCTTGAGAACAGACAAATGCCAGTGCCGCCAGAACCTAGCCTGACTATGGTCGGCACTCCTGCAGGTTGAAACGCCATCGCTAGGCCGCGTTCGCGCCGGATTCCTTGTCCAGCATCATGTAATCGAGCGGAATCTCGGTCGTGTACTTGATCTGCTCCATGGCGAAGGACGACGACACGTCGCGAATCTCTATCTTGGCGATCAGCCGCTTGTAGAAGGCGTCGTAGGCGGCGATGTCGGGAACCACCACGCGCAGCAGATAGTCGACATCGCCGCTCATGCGGTAGAACTCGACGACTTCCGGGAATTCCTGGATGACCTCGGAGAAACGCCGCAGCCATTCATGGCTGTGCGAATTGGTGCGGATCGACACAAACACGGTGACGCGCACATTGACCTTCTCATGGTCGAGGATGGCGACGCGCCGCTTGATGACGCCCTCCTCCTCGAGCTTCTGGATGCGCCGCCAGCACGGCGTGGTCGACAGGCCGACTTTCTTGGCTACATCGGCGACCGCGAGCGTCGCGTCCTCCTGCAGGAGGCGGAGAATTTTTCTGTCCAGGCGATCCATGGGAAGCTCCAGGGGAATAGTTTGGCTATAATCCCTCTTATCGAAGCCTTTCACAAGAAAGAAATTCTGCCAATGGCGGCAAAAGCGAGTGATTTCTTGCAGGATGCCTAATCGATGCGATAGCGGATTTCCGATCTCAGAAAGGGCAGCAAATCCATTTCAAACCAGGGATTCTTCTTTAGCCAGCCGGTGTTCCGCCAGGATGGATGCGGCAGCGGCAGCACTTTCGGGGCGGCTGGTCCATCCCATATGGCGCGCCAATTCCTGACCGTCTCCGTCAGCGACGGCAGGCGCGCCGTGCCCATATGCCAGGCTTGCGCATAGCCGCCGATGGTCAGCACCAGATCGATCCGAGGCATCAGCGCCATCAATTGAGCGCGCCAGGCCGGCGCGCATTCGCGACGCGGCGGCAGGTCGCTACCGTTGGCGTCCTGGCCGGGAAAACAAAAGCCCATCGGCACGATGGCGAATTTTTCGGTATCGTAGAATTCCCGTGCGCTGACGCCGAGCCAGTTCCTGAGTCGATCACCCGAGGCATCGGTGAACGGCATGCCCGACAGATGCACCTTGGTGCCCGGCGCCTGGCCGGCAAGCAGGATCCGCGCGGTGGAGGACGGCTGCAGCACCGGCCTTGGCTCATGCGGCAAAGGCCGGCCGAGCGGCTGGTCGACGCAGATGCGGCAGGCTCGCACCCTGGCGGTAAGGCGCTCCAGCGCTACGCTCATGTCGGACGGAATATCCAATCGCCGTCGCTCAGGCTGTCGCGCTCGGCCGGCTTGTGAGCGCCGCATACCAGCGCAGTACGTTCGTGCACTCCTGCGGCACCTTGATGCGGGCGGGCTTCATGAAATCGATGGCGATCATGCCGGTGATGTCGGCGACCGAATAGGCATCGCCGGCGGCGAACTCCCGCTCCGCCAATTCATTGTCGAGCAGATGCAGGAATTCGATTGCCTTCGGCTTGTTGGCCTCGCCCCATTCCGGAATTTGCGGCACTTCCCACTCCTTCATCGCCGGATGGATGTGCCGGAACGCGGCGGCGACGCTGGTCATCAGGTTCAGCTCCAGGCGTCTCTGCCACATCTCGACCATGGCTTTGCCGAGCGCGCCCTTGCCGAACAGCGCGGGCTCGGGATGCAATTCCTCGAAATAGCGGCAGATGGCAATCGATTCGGTGATGATGGTGCCGTCATCGAGCTCGAGCACCGGCAGACGCCGCAGCGGATTGCGCTGTGCCACCTGCTCGCCGCGATGCTCCAGCGCGCCCATGTCGACAGGAACCAGCGGAACCGTCAGCCCCTTCTCCGCAAGGAAGACGCGCACGCGGCGGGGGTTGGGCGCGCGGCCGCCGTCGAACAGCTTCATTCCATCCTCCCGGTTTCCCATCCTTCCTGCGTCCTGGCCGATCATAGGGCGCGGGCGCCCATCACCAGAAGCGAAAAAATTCGCGCACCGCATCGCCGAACGAGGCCAGCGTGCCGTGCTTTCGCTCGACCGGCGCATCGCGATGGCTGTCGCGCCACTCCTGCGGCTCCTCGAAGGTGCCTGTCCAGATGCCGACCTTGGCCGCTTTCGCCACCGCTTCCTCGGTCTCGAAGTCGCCGAAGGCAACCGCCCATCCGGCCTGCACCTGGGCACGGTTGAGATCGGTGTCGCCTGCCCTGCAATCGCCAAGCAGCCGGCCGTAGCGGTCGCGCTGCCAACCGCTGCAGGAAACAGGCCTGCCGGCGATCAGCCGCACCAGCGACTGCCGGGCCAGCTTGCCGCAGGGATAGTCGGCGCCGGCATTTTGGCAAGTCTGCTGATACTCCGGAGCGTCGATGCCGCGCATGCGGATGCGCTCGGCCCCGAGCGTGATCGAATCGCCGTCATTGACGATCGCCGCGCCTTGCTCCTTGCGCGTCTCGAAGCGATCGAGGCGTGCCGCCACCAGGATCAGCAGCCCGAGCAGAACAACGGCCAGTCCGTAGTCCAGCAGCTTGCGCCAGAGGCTTCGCGGCGGACTTGCCGCATAGCGCCGGCGCGGTCCTCGCGGCCCGAAACGGCTCATATGGCAAACAGTCTCTTAATCATTCGAACGTAGCTTAACGAACTGGAAATCGCTGCGCGCAGAAATTGAAGTCCGTATGCCTTTGCTACGCTCGAACACAGCGGATAAATTCATTGTGGACCGCCGTAAACCGCACCGCAACAGCGATGTGGCGCGCGCGGTGCGCAAGACGCGCGACCGCCTTTCGCAACAGGCCGGCAGTCTCGACTTCGACCGTGAACTCCTGAAACTCCATGCGCGCGCCATGGTGGTCAGCGCGGTCGCCATCCCCCTGCTTGTGCTTGCCGTGGCGGCCATCGGCCGGCTGGCGGGTCTGGACAACCAAATTGCCATCTGGGCCCTGTCGACGCTGCTTTGCTACACGATCGTCGCTTTCATGGCCCGGCGCGTCGAGCGAACCGAGGCAGCCGAGCTCGACCCGGTGCAGACGCGCCGCGACTTTCTGATCGGTCATTTCCTGTGCGGCCTCGGCTGGGCGTGGTTCGCATGGATCAGCTGCGACACATGTCAGATCGACCAGTTCCATGTCGCCAAGGCCATGGTGCTCCTGATCGCCATGGCGACGACCGCCGTGATGGCCTCCTCGCTTGGCGGCGCCCTGTTCGCGACCTTTGCCATCCCCGTTGCCATTTATGTCTACACCGTCGTGCGACTGTGGACGCCGATCGAGGCCACGATGGCGGCACTTCTCATCGCAGCCCTTCCTTTCTTCGGCTATGTCGCTCGTCATCTCAATCGGGCCTCATTGATGCTGCTCTCATTCCGCTCGGAGAAGGACGCGCTGATTGCCGAGCTGGAGACGGCAAAATCGATGTCGGACGAGGCAAGACGGCGCGCCGAGGACGCCAATCTGGCGAAATCGCGCTTTCTCGCCTCGATGAGCCACGAGCTCAGGACACCGCTCAACGCCATCCTTGGGTTCTCCGAGGTGATGGCCAATGAAGTGCTGGGTCCGATGAGCAATCCGACCTACCGGGACTATGCCCATGACGTGCACGAGTCCGGCCAGCACCTGCTCGACCTGATCAACGAGATCCTCGATTTGTCGCGCATCGAAGCCGGCCGCTACCAGCTCAACGAAGAGCCGGTGGTGCTGCCGACGATCGTCGAGGACTGTTGCCACATGATGGAGCTGCGCGCCCGCAACAAGGACATCCGCGTCTTCCAGGAGTTCGAGGAAACCCTGCCGCGGCTCTTCGCCGACGAGCGCGCCGTCAGGCAGATCACGCTCAACCTTCTGTCCAATTCGATCAAGTTCACCCCATCCGGCGGCGAGGTGCGCGTGCGCGTCGGCTGGACGGCCGGCGGCGGCCAGTACATTTCGATCAAGGACAACGGTCCGGGCATACCGGAAGAGGAAATCCCGGTGGTGCTTTCGGCCTTCGGCCAGGGCTCGATCGCCATCAAGAGCGCCGAACAGGGCACCGGCCTCGGCCTGCCGATCGTACAGGGCCTGCTCGCCATGCATGGCGGCGAGTTCGAGCTTCACTCCAAGCTGCGCGAAGGCACCGAGGCGATCGCCATCTTCCCGTTGAGCCGAGTGATGGAAGAACTGCCGGCTTTGCCGACCAAGACTGTCGCCGTGCGCGGGCGCCGCTGAGGCAATCTTTATTGCCTCTAATGCCTGACGGCGACCGCCATGCCGGAACTGGTCAACGCCGCGGCCTTGACGATACCGGCGGCGAGAGCGGCCCCCACCCCTTCGCCATGGCTGATCTCAAAATCGAGCAGCGGCCGCAGCCCGAGCTTTTCGGCCGCCTTGGCATGGCCAGGCTCGGACGACAGGCTGGCGAGCAGGCAATGATCGAGCGCGCCGGGACTGGCCGCATGGAGGGCAGCGGCTGCCGCGGTTGCCGCGAACCCGTCGAGCAGAACAGGGATCTTCTCCATGCGACCCGCAAGAATGGCGCCGCAGATCGCCGCGAACTCGCGCCCTCCGACCCGTCGCAGGGCCTCGAGCGGATCGCCGAGACCGGAGCCATGAAACGCCAGCGCCCGATCCACGACCTCGGCTTTGCGCGCGATCATCGCGGAGTCGGCGCCTGAGCCCGGACCCACCCAGTCGGCTCCCTTACCGCCGAACAGGGTGGCGCAAAGCGCGGCGGCGATCGTTGAATTGCCGACCCCGAGATCGCCCAGGCACAGAAGATCGGCGCCGCCGGCGACCGCCTCCATGCCGAAGGCCATGGTTGCCGCGCAGCCGCGCTCGTCGAGCGCGGCTTCCTCGGTGATGTCGCCGGTGGGAATGTCCAATGCGAGGTCGAAGACTTTCAGGCCGAGATCATTGGCTATGCAGACCTGGTTGATCGCGGCCCCGCCGGCGGCGCAGAGCTCGACTTCATTGGCGGTCGCGGCCACCGGCCGCGGCGAAATGCCATGCCTGACGGCGCCGTGATTGCCGGCGAAGATCGCCACCAGCGGCCGGTTGATCGCCGGTGGCGCGCGCCCGCTCCAGGCAGCAAGCCAGGCCGCAATGTCCTCGATGCGGCCGAGCGAGCTTTTTGGCTTTTCCGCTTTGGCAAAAAGCATGCGGACACGGGCGCCCGCCGCGTGATCGGCAGGCGGCAGCGCCGCCAGCAGGCTTCGGAAATCGTCGAAAGGCTTTGCGGTCATTTATGTCTGTCGCGGTTCGTTGCGGACGTCGCAAGCGGCATAGCCGCCTTCGCCGACCGGCACAACCGCCTGACGATGCCGCGAAAGCGTTGCCCTGCGGCGCATTGCGGAGGGCTTGCATTGATCTTGCCGTTGCACCATGTGGAATAAAGGCAAGAGAACAGCATGACCGCCATCGAATCCCCCTGCATCCTGGTCTGCTCGATCGATATGAAAACCGGCTTCTGCTTTGGTTGCGGGCGCACGCGCGACGAGATTTCCGGCTGGCTTACGATGACCCCCGAAACGCGCCGGGCGGTGATGGCCGAACTGCCGGCACGGCTCGAAACTGTCGAGCGGCGGCCGCGCCGCGAAACGCGGCGTACCCGCATGGCGCGCGAGCGCGGCGTTTTGTGAGAAAGAACCAATGAGCCGGCTGTTCTGGATCGTGATGGCGGTGATCGGCGTCGGGGTGGTGCTGCTCATGCTCAACAATTCGGCCGGCCACACCTTCGGCATGGCCAACAACGATTTCGGCCGGCTGATCTGGGTCGGCGTGCTGGTCATGGTGATCGGTGCGAGCCTGCTCCGCTCCGGCCGCCCGCTGGGCGATATGGCGCGCAATCTCGGCGTCTGGGCCGCATTCGTGCTCGTGCTGATCGCCGGCTACCAGTATCGTTACGAGCTGCAGGACGTCGCGAGCCGTGTGACCGCCGGCCTCGTTCCGGGCAGCCCGCTGGCGCTTGGCGTCGAGAATGGCCGCGCCACCGTAACGCTCGACAAAGCCGACAACGGCCATTTCGAGGCACGCATCCTGGTTAACGGCACGCCGGTGCGGACGGTGGTCGACACCGGCGCGACCAGCACCGTCTTGACGGCGGAAGACGCCCAGGCGGCCGGCTTCAACCCGGCGGCGCTCAGCTATACCGTGGATGTCTCCACCGCCAACGGCATGGCACGCGCGGCCAACGTCAGGACCGACGAGGTGGCGATCGGCGGCATCGTGCGCAAGGACATGCCGGTGATGGTCGCCGCACCCGGCATGCTCGAGCAAAGCCTGCTCGGCATGAACTTTATCAGCTCATTGTCGGGCTTCGACGTGCGCGGCGACCGCATGATACTGCGCGATTAGATCAAGCCGCTTCGGCCGCCGCCTTGCCGAGGCTGACTGCTTTATGGCCGTGGCTCAAATACGTCGTTCTTTGCCGACCATTCCTGAGGCCAACTACACGAATTCGTGAACCGCGGCGACCTGAACCGCCGTAACCTTCGCAGGCGCGCCGCGAACCTCCAGAAGAACCTACCGCTTGCAGCGTCGCTGGGGGAGAAGGTTCGTCCAACAACGCCCATGGAGGATAAGCATGTCAAACCGTCTGATTTCCGCCGTCGTCGCCAGTGCCTTTGCCGGAGCCATTGGCGCCGCCGCCATCGGCTCCGCATCCGCCGCGATGAGCGAAGCAGAAATGATGAAGATGCAGAAGATGACCAAGAAGGAGGTCGCTTCCGGCAAGATGGAGAAGTGTTTCGGCGTGGCGCTGAAGGGCCACAACGACTGCTATGCGGGCGCTGGAACCACCTGCGCGGGCACGGCCGCCAAGGACTATCAGGGCAATGCCTTCAAGCTGGTGGCAAAAGGGACCTGCACCGCCATGAGCACCCCCAAAGGCCACGGCTCGCTGAAGCCGATCACCTGATTTCCCGGGAACCTCGGCGGGTGGCTTTGCCATCCGCCATATCCACAGCCTTCCGGGAGCTCGATCATGACTGTTCCTCTACGCGCCGGCGTGGGACTTAAGCCGCAGCACTATCGCGAAATCCTGGAAACCGCGCCGAACATAGGATTTTTCGAGATCCACGCCGAAAACTATATGGGTGCCGGCGGGCCGCCGCACCGCTACCTTGCTGCTATCCGCGCGCTCTATCCCCTATCGTTGCACGGCGTCGGCCTGTCGATCGGTGCGGCCAGGCCCCTTGACCAAGACCATTTGAGGCGCCTGAAGGAGCTCATCGCCCGTTACCAACCAGGCCTTTTCTCAGAGCACCTCGCATGGTCGAGCCACGGCGAAGCGTTCCTCAATGATCTCCTGCCGACGCCCTACACGACTGAAACGCTCCAGCGCATCGCCTCACATATCGATGAGGTGCAGGAAACACTCGGTCGCCAGATGCTGCTGGAAAATCCGTCCACCTACGTCGCCTTTGCCGAAAGCACCTATGCCGAGCCCGATTTCATCACCGAGGTGCAACGACGCACCGGCTGTGGACTGCTGCTGGATGTCAGCAACGTCCATGTCGCTTCGACCAATCAGCAGTGGGATCCTTTCGCCTATATCGACGCCTACCCGCTCGGCGCCGTACAGGAAATACACCTTGCCGGCTTCACTCCCGAAACCGACGAGAAACACAGGCCGCTGCTGATCGATACGCACAACCGGCCGGTCGATCCGTTGGTTTGGCAACTCTACGCTCACGCGATCGACAAAATCGGTCCCACGCCGACGCTGATCGAATGGGACGCTGATTTGCCGGCATGGAGCGAGCTGCTGGCCGAGGCCATGCGGGCCGAAGCATATATGACGTCTCACGCGCCTGGGCAGGAGATGCGCCTTGCAAGGATTGGCTGAACGGCAACAGGATTTCGCGCTGGCCCTGCTTGATGCTACCCGCGCCATGCCGCGAGGCCTCTTGGGACCCGACGGCTTGCCAAGTCGGCGTCGCTTTGCGGTCTATCGCAACAATGTCGTGGCCGGCCTGATCGAGACACTGAAGGAAAATTATCCAGCGGTTCATCGCATCGTCGGAGATGCATTCTTCCGTGCCATGGCGGGGCACTTTGTACTCGCCCATCCGCCGCGGTCTCCAATCATGCTGAGCTATGGCGAAGGCTTCCCTCAATTCATCGACGGGTTCGAGCCGGCGACGGCGCTCCCCTACCTCGCCGACGTGGCGGGAATCGAGCGCGCCTGGAATGAGGCCTATCACGCGGCCGATGCGGAGCCGCTTTCCGCCAACGACCTCCTGGCCATCGATCAGGACGACCTGGCCCGGGCCCGGCTGACGCTCCATCCTTCGCTCCGCGTGAGGCAATCGCGGTTTCCCGCTCTCACCATCTGGCGCATGAACATTGCAGGCGGCGAGCCCGCAGCTGTCGATCTCGAAGCTGGCGGGCAAGATGCTCTCGCCATCCGCCCGAGCGCGGAAGTCGTTGTGCATCAACTGCCGGCCGGAGCCGCGGCTTTCGTCAGGGCCCTCGGCGCTGGCAAGTCAACGGTAGCCGCGACAATCGCCGCACTCGAAGCCACGCCCTATTTCGATATCAGGACGATGCTGGCCGGGCTGATTGAAGCCGGCGCTTTCGTCGGTTGGAGCCTCGAACGGGAAGCCGGAGGTGAGCCATGACGATCTCAACTCCGGAACTCGTCCGTACACTGACAAGATGGCTTTCCTCGGTTGCCATGGCTGTGGCGCCCCTGTTTCTGCGAGCAGCGCTCGCGGTGCCGTTTTTCCGCTCCGGCCTCACCCGCTGGGACGGCTTCCTTCAGCTCTCGGACAGCACCGTCTATCTGTTCGAAGAGGAGTTCAAATTGCACATCTTCGGCGCCGAGTATGGTTTGCCCATGCCGGATGCCGCGGCCTATCTGGTCGCGACCGCCGAACTCGTTTTGCCGGTGCTGCTGGTCCTGGGCCTTGCCACCCGCTTTGCCGCGCTGGCTATGCTCGTCATGACCGGTGTTATCCAGCTTGTGGTGCCCGATGGCTGGGCCAACTTCCACCTGCCCTGGGCCTCGATGGCGATCTCCATCATCGCCCTTGGTGCAGGGCCGGTCTCCGTTGATCGCCTGGTCGCGCAACGATTTGCCTCGGAGGCATCTCGGCAATGACAACACCTCCCGTGCTGAAGCTTGTGAGAGGAGGGTCTGATCCTCCGCCGCGGGTGCGGGAGCTCGACTGGTCGATCCTGATGGCCAGGGCTCAGGACGGCGACGCCGATGCCTACCGGCGGCTCCTCGAGGGCATTGCACCCTACCTTCGCTCTCTCGCGGCGCGTTGTCACCGCAATCCCAGCGATGTCGAGGATGCGGTGCAGGAGATACTGCTCAGCCTGCATACCGTACGCCGGACCTACGATCCGGCGCGGCCGTTTGGTCCCTGGCTCACCGCCATTGCCCGGCGCAGGCTGATCGACCGCCTGCGCCGCCAGGGCCGCCGGGCCTTCGAAACGGAATTTGAACCTGTGCACGAAACCTTTGCCGATCCGCTAGCGAACCTTGAGGGCATGACGAATATCCAGGAGATCGTGGCGGCCCTCGACCGCCTTCCTGCCGGACAGCGCGAAGCCGTCCGGCTTACCAAGATCGAAGGGCTGTCGCTGAAGGAAGCCTCGGCGCAGAGCGGTACGAGCGTGGCGGCGCTTAAAATCGCTACTCACCGCGCCATCCAGCGTCTGCGGCGATTCCTCCATGGCGGGAGTGAAACATGATCCCCACGGATGATCTCATTGCTGCGCTCGCGGCCAATCTGAGACCGGTCAGGCGGCTCCGCCCGCCGTTGCTGCGCGCCACCGGTTTCCTGCTTCTGGCCGCATTGATCCTGACCATGATCGCCGTTGCCCATGGCTGGCGGCCAGGGCTTCTTGTTCGCCTGGCCGATATCCGCTTCGCGTTGAGCCTCACGGGGGCTGTCCTCACCGGCATCCTTGCCGCGGTCGCGGCATTCTTCATCAGCCTCCCCGGCCGTTCACGTCATTGGCTGTGGCTGCCGCTTCCGCCGCTTGCCTTGTGGCTTTTCTCGATCGGATATCAGTGCCTGCGCTTCTGGACCCCGATGGTTCCAGATAGCGCCGCTCCCGGCGAGACGGCTTCTTGTATCGCCACCTTGGTGCTGACCAGCCTGCCCTTGTCGCTCGCCCTGAGCCTCATGCTTCGCCATGCCGCCAGCTTCAACCCGGCGCCGGTGATCTTCGCGGCAAGTCTTTCCGTCGCCGGGATCACGGCAGCGGCGCTGACCCTGTTTCATCCAATCGACGCCAGCATCGAGATTCTGATGTTCAATCTTGGCACCGGATTGCTGATCATGTTGTCGGGCTGCGCCATCAACCTGTTCGTCTCAAATCGCGCGGAGATACCGGAATGATCGCACCATCGCCGGTCAACGGCCAAACGACATCGCGGACTGGCCTGTCGCTCGCTCTTGGCGGGCTCGCGGCAGGTCTCCTTGCCTCTGCCTGCTGCATCCTTCCCCTTGCCTTCGCTGTCGCCGGGATCAGTGGCGCCTGGATCTCGCATCTCACCGCGCTGGCGCCCTATCAGCCGTACTTCCTCACGCTCGCAGCCATCTCCATAGCTCTCGGATACTGGCGCTACCGCCGCAGTGAGGCAGCAGCCTGCCTTCCAGGCTCCCTCTGCGCCAACCCCGTGTATCGCAGCTCAACCCGATGGATCCTGCTGGCCGCGAGCCTGATTGTGGCGTCGGCGGCCGCTGTCGATGTCTTCGGACGGTTCAATTTGTAGGAGGTCCCCATGCGTATCGCGATTGCAGTCTTTGTCCCTCTCCTGGCAACCGCGCCCGCCGTCGCGGGACAGCACACCGCCACGTTCTCGGTGCCCGACATGATATGTCCGCTTTGCCCGGCCACCGTTACGACCGCAATCAAGCACCTCGACGGCATCGTCTCCGTTTCAACCGACGTCAATGCCAAGACTGCGACGGTTGTCTTCGACGACAGCAAGACGAGCCCGGCGGCGATCGCCGATGCTTCCACAAACGCTGGCTATGCGGCAGCCTTGGTGAACGAGCAATGATCGAACTCGAAAGCACCATCACCTGTCCCGCCTGCGGCCACAGCAGAACCGAGACAATGCCCACCGATGCCTGCCGGTATTTTTACGAATGCGAAGGCTGCGGCACACTCCTCAAGCCGCTACAGGGAGATTGCTGCGTATTCTGCTCTTACGGTGACCATCCCTGTCCGCCGAGACAGAAGGAGCTGCAGTCCGGTCCCGCAGGCCGGCATCGTTGCTGCTGAGTTCGATGACATCGATACGGGCAGGATGGCCTGCGAGACTTGCGTCGCAGCCTGTTAGGCGGCTTCAGCCGCGGCCTTGCTGAGATCGACCGCCGCGAACGCCGCCTTCATCACCCCAGGCCCGGCTCCGGGTTTGTTGGCGTCGGTGGAGAGGATCTGCCGGAAGCGGCGCGCGCCGGGCAACCCGTGGAACAACCCTACCATATGGCGGGTAATGTGCCCGAGCCGCCCGCCCCGCTCGATATGACGCGCGGCATAGCCGGCCATGGCGTCGATCAGCGCCGCGTAGTCGAAGGCTGCTGCCGGCGCGCCATAGAAGGCGGCATCGATGCCGGCCAGGATGCCGGGTGTATGATAAGCCGCGCGGCCGAGCATCGCGCCGTCGACATGCCTCAGATGCGTAGACGCCTCGCCGAGCGATTGAATGCCGCCGTTGATGCCGATGAATTCGTTCGGCCTTCTGGCCTTCAGCCGGTAGACGCGCGGATAGTCGAGCGGCGGGATATCGCGATTCTCCTTGGGGCTCAGCCCCTCCAGCCAGGCCTTGCGGGCATGCACCCAGAGCGCGTCGGCGCCCGCGGCGAACACGCTGTCGGCGAGCGTGTCGAGTGCAGGCTCCGGGTCCTGGTCGTCGACGCCGATGCGGCATTTGACCGTGACGGGGATTTTCACCGAAGCCTTCATCGCCGCGACGCTTTCCGCCACCAGCTTCGGCGTCTTCATCAGGCAGGCGCCGAACGTGCCCGACTGGACGCGGTCGGACGGGCAGCCGACATTGAGGTTGATCTCGTCATAGCCGAAGGCCTCGCCGATCCGCGCTGCTTCCGCGAGCTTCGCGGGATCCGATCCGCCAAGCTGCAGCGCCACCGGATGCTCGACATCGTCGAAACCGAGCAGCCGTTCGCGCGCGCCGTGGATCACGGCGTCCGCCACAACCATCTCGGTGTAGAGCAGCGCGCGGCGCGTCAACTGGCGGTGGAAGAACCGGCAGTGCCGATCCGTCCAATCCATCATAGGTGCTATGGCGATCATCGTCTTCATGGGCCCATTTCATCTTTGCCGCAGGTGTCACAGTCAAATCCTTTGGCGCGGTCTATCGTATTTTCATTTGATTTCAAAGAGTTATAGAGAGAGTTATAGAGGGAGGGACAAAAGTCCCGCGCTTCAAGGGACCTTTTTCTGATTCACACTTTTTGTTAAAACGCAACAGTCCGATTTGAAGTTTCCACAAATAAGCGTAAAGTTTTCGTGCTCATGTTTCTGAGCGGGAGGCGTGCAGGCAGTCATGCCTGTTGGAGAGGGGCGGGGTTTGAGTATGCCCTCATTATCGAACCTTGGCGCCCGCCATGGGCGGGTCGCCGATGCGCATAGGACGCATCCGCCCAGCAATGCCTAACGGGGCATGGACGGAGGCGTAGCGGCGGCTCCTCCCACACCCTCTACCCCCTGAGCCAATCCACCACCCCAGTTTTCTTTAACGTCAAAGCACGCTGGCCTTCGATCTGGCTGGCAGCGGGAGGATATTATGGCGATTACCATCAACGGCAATCTGATCATCGATGAAGCTGCAAGCGTTCAGACCAGCGCGAGCGACACTGAACCTACGGGCGTGGGACCTGACAACGAAGTTGCGTGGCAGACCCTGCTTGCTAACATGAGCTCGGCACTCAAGGCCGAGCTCTCTGCGCTCACCCTTCTGCCTAACGACGGCGAAACTGCGAGCGACACGAGCGCGACATTTCCGCAAGCGGCAGTGCGGACGATTGGCAGCACCAGCAACGATTTCATCCAGATCGGCACCACCGTAACGGACCTGCAGTTCTCGGACAAAGACGGGAATACAATTGCCGCCGGCACGCCGACCGAGATTTACGCCACCCATAACGGCGCGCGGATCTTCCTCTACACCGATGCCAGCAACAACATCGTGTATGGGCGCGAGGGCAAGTCCAACGGCACAACGTGGGACGCGGATCCTTCGGGCAAGGTGGCCTTCGCGATCGTGATGGACGAGACCGTCACCGGGACCAACGTGACGGGCGGCAGCGTCTGGACCATCCAGTACGAGGCACTGAAGCAGCCAAATACCAGCGGAATCGACGACGACGACACGAGTAGCCTTGCCGGCCTCGTGGATGTCAAGGCCACCTTCACCACAACGACGGAAGTCGGCTTCAAAAATTTCGGATCGGTGCCCTCCGGGCAGGATGCCTGGGCGGCGATCGAGCAGAGTGCGACCGCCGGGACGGACACCAACGATCCCGATATCATCGTCAGCGGCTTGCTGCCGGGCTCAACAGTCAATGTCTCTTCAACCGGCTTGGGCAGCAATTCGCAGGCGGTCGATCCCGGCGAGGGACTGCGGGTCGACCTGGTCGACCACGTGAACTATCCGCACTTCCCGCTGACCAGTACGGACGTGCATGATCCAGCGGCGCTCAGCTACAGTGACGGCTCGGATCCTGGCATTGAGAAGCACGTTACCTCGGTCGTTAAGGCGAGCTTTTCGCTGGTCCAGGTGAACCCGGGCAACGCGAATACCACAGCAAGCATAAAGCTGTGGGCCCTCGACGATCTGGCGGACGCTCAAGGCACAGCCTTTTTCTCGACTGCGAGCCTCGGATCCGACGGTTTGGGCGGCAACCAGACCAAGCAGCAAATCACCTCGATCAAGGTGTATTCGGACCTGACCAAAACGACCCTGGTCCAGACCATAGACAGCCCCGCTCAGCAGGCTGACGGGTCCTACCTCATCTCTGGCCTGAAGGTGAATTACACCGTCGAATTCACGGTTGCGGAAGGCAGTCACATGGACCGCTTCGTGGTCCAGAACAATCAACCGCTGAAAGGGTCCGGCTCCAACGTCAGCTTCGATCTTGGCAATTTCCTCTTCTCCGTCGCGAACTCGACAAGCGGGACCGAGCATACCGCCATCGGCGGCAACCTGTTGTTCGAGGACGACGGGCCGACGGTGACCTCGACGGGAAATTCGCAGACCGTCACGGATGACGAGAGCTTCCTCGCCATAGACAATCATGCCAATTTCGCGGGCCTGTTCTCGGTCAACTACGGGGCCGACGGGGCGGGCAGCTCGCCCAATCCAACCTATGGGCTCTCGACCGCTGGAGGCACTTCGAACCTGGTCGATACCGCCACCGGCACGACGGTGGTCATGCTCCAGAACGGTGCCAACGTAGTCGGGGTCGCGGGAACGACGCTCTCCGATCCCATCGTGTTCGTCATCAGCGTCGATTCCTTGACTGGGGAGGTAACGCTCGACCAGCAGCGGGCGGTGGTACACGCAAACGCCAACGACCCCAACGACTCGGTGACACTGACGGGCATCAATCTCGTCAAGCTGACGGCAACCGCCACGGACGGCGATGGCGATGCCGCCGCGAAGACGGCGGACATCACATCGAGCTTCAAATTCCTCGACGACGGCCCGGCGATCACGGTCAACGACTCCTCCGGCACCTACAGCGCGGGCGCCCAGGGCACCTGGACCGAGGCTCCCGGCGCCGATGGGTTCAAGTCACTGAGCCTTGCACTGAACAGCTTCGAGATCGACACGCATGGTACTGTGACGGCCACGCCTTCCAACAGCTCGTTGACCAGGACGGACAACTTCCACTACAGCGGGTCGATCACGGCCGACTTTACTGACGACGGCGTCGCCAACAATCAGACGGTGCAGTTTACACTGACCTTCGACCCGAACGCTGGTCCTTCCCCAAGCTATGACTTCGAACTGACGACTCCCCCCGGGGGGATAACGAAGATTTCGAGCGCGGACGGATCCCTCGGTGCGGGCGGGCCGGATCCGGTGCAGACGCTGACGATCGGAACCAAGAAAATTGTGTTCTCGGCCGTCAACGCCACTGCGGCGGTAGGTGATATCGAAGGCAATCTCGACAAGACCGAAGCCCAAATCCAGACCAATCCTCTGCCGTCCTATATCAGCTCGGCGGCGATGAACGTCAGCACCTCGGGCATCGGGCTGGCCAACAACAACTTCGACGGCAACGCCCTTGACGGCGTCGACGGCCAGACGACACAGGGAGGTGCCTTCGACGAGAGCTTCGTCGTTGACCCGACGGCTTTCCTCGTCAGCAGCATGAAGATCTTCATCGACAATTCGGTCGGCGGCTACGACCCCTCGACCGAGGGCATCTTCTACAGGACCTACACCCGCAACGCCGACAACACGGTCACCGCGGGCGCGATCACCAAGGTGGCGGACACGGATCTCACTTCAGAAGCAGGCGGGCAAAAGAGCTTCGTCATCCCCTCCGTCGACGGAAAAAACGACCTCGACGCGGTCCAGCTCTTCATGGGTTCGGGCACAGTGAAGATCCCGGTGATCGAGTTCAATATTTCCACGACGTTCAACCCGGAGCCGCTCAACGTGAAGTTCACGGCAACCATCGCCGATGGCGATAACGACACCAAGCAGGACCCGTTCTCGATCCAGGTCGCGAGTGCCTAACGCCCATGCAGCAGCGGCCGGGCCGAAAGCCCGGCCGCCTTTTTGGAGTAGGTAAATGGACGCGGTACCGGAAACCTTTGTCGACGCGTTTGGCGAGATCTCGCTCAAGCACGGCATGATCCGCATCGAGCTGGTGTCGCTGTCGGGCTCCGAGCCGCGTGTGACGCAGCGGCTGATCACCAGCCTGCAGGCCTTCTCTCAAATGCTGCAGGCGCAGAACGGCATGCGCGAACAGCTCGAGAAGGCGGGCGTGATCCGCTCGCAGCAGCCGTCGCCGGGAGCCGAGCCGGGCTCCCAGCCCACGTCTCCTCCGCCAGCCGGGGAGGAAACGGCAGAAGCTGGCGGAACGGTGGTGCGGCTGATGCCGCAACAGGCATGGCCTGCGGCGGCAACGCCCGTGGAGGCAACGGCGCTGCGGCTGCCGAAATCGCCGAATTTCAGCGACGAGCAATAGCCGAAATGCGTCAGTGCCTCATACCGAACAGAGCCCCTCTCCCTACGTGGCGCAACGGAAGCGGGAGCACGCCAAGGCCCGTTAGCGTCACGGCGCCCGTCCACGCGCCGATCAGCCTGCACGCCGCGGAGCGAAAGCCATGAACGATCGCTGGTTGTCCGATGCGCTCGCCACTCTCGTCGCCGCCGGGCACGGGCCGGTCGAGTGGCTCCACAGGCTGGGCCCCCCGGTTCAGTTCCTGCTGTGTACGGTGTTCGTATGGTTCGTCCTGACCTGGATGACCCGAACGCACTCCTCCACCCTCCGCGCCGCCAAGGGTGACACTGCGAGTTATCTTCGCGGCACCGTGGAAGGATCTCCAGTCGAAACAGCACTGCAGTGTCTTGTCGCCATCGGGCGGCACTACGGCATCGATCTTTCCCCCGAGCGCATCAAGCACGACTTTGCGCTGAGGCCCGAGGACGACATCACCCGGCTGCTGCCGAAGATCGCCCGCAGCAGCGGCATGCGCTGCCGAAAATTGAAGGTCGGCTGGAAGGACCTGCAACGCCTCGGCGACGCCTATCCGGTGATCGCCCGGCTGACAAACGGCAACAGCGTCATCCTGCTCGGGTTCAACGAGAACAAGGTCGGGGTCCTCGACCCCCTCGCCGACCGCCTAGCGGTATTGCCCCTCGACCAGGCGACGTTCTGCAGGAAGTGGACCGGGGAGCTCCTGCTGCTGCGCCGCACATTCGGGCTGACGGATGAGAGCCGGCCCTTCGGCTTTACCTGGTTCCTCCCGGAAGTCGTCCGCAACGGGGCGATGTTCCGCGACATCGCGGTGGCCGCGGTCGTGCTGCAGGTGCTGGCGCTTGCCCTGCCGATCTTCATCCAGATCACGGTCGACAAGGTGCTCGTGCACCAGGCCTATACGACGCTCGCTGTGCTCGCCATCGGGGTCAGCGCCGCGGTCCTGTTCGACGCGATCTTCAACTATCTGCGGCGCATCCTGCTGGTCTACGTCTCGGCCCGGATCGATGTGCGCACCTCGATCCGCACCTTCGCGCGTCTGCTGTCATTGCCGATCGATTTCTTCGAGCGCGCCTCGGCCGGCGTCATCACCAAGCACATGCAGCAGGTCGAGAAGATCCGGGAGTTTCTGACCGGCCGCCTCTTCCTGACGTTGCTCGACGCCACCTCGCTGCTGGTCATCGTGCCGCTGCTGTTCCTCTACAGCGGCCGCCTCGCCATAATGGTGCTCGGTTTTTCCGCCCTCACCGCTTGTGTGATCGGCGGGCTGATCCCGCTCTACCGCCGCAAGTTGCGCGTCCTTTACGAGGCCGAAGGGCAGCGTCAGGCCTATCTCGTCGAGACCATCCACGGCATGGAAACGGTCAAGGGGTTGGCGACCGAGCCCTTGCGCCAGCGCGACTGGGACGCGCTCTGCGCCCAGGCCGCCGAGTCGCGGTTCGATGTCGGGCGGATTTCGACCTCGGCGCAGGCGGTGATCGGGCTCCTCGAAAAGCTGCTGACGGTCGCTGTCGTCGGCTTCGGCGCCCTGCTGGTGTTCGACAACCAGATGACGGTGGGCGCGCTGATCGCGTTCAACATGCTGTCGGGCCGGGTCACCACGCCGCTCTCACAGATCGTCGGTCTGGTGCAAGGCTACCAGGAGGCCGGGCTCTCGGTGCGAATGCTCGGCAACATCATGAACCGCAGTCCGGAGCGGCCACCGAATGTGCGCGGCCTGCGCCCGCCAATCGCGGGCACTGTCGAGTTCGAGCATGTGATCTTCCGCTACAGCGAAAGCGCTCCGCCGGCCCTGAACGACGTGTCGCTGACCATCCCGGTCGGTTCGGTTTTCGGCATCGTCGGGCGCAGCGGCTCGGGCAAGTCGACATTGACGCGGCTGATGCGCGGCACGTACCCGATCCAGCACGGCTCGGTGCGGATCGACGGTCATGAAATTCGCGAGCTCGACCTTCCGCATCTGCGCAGCAACGTCGGCGTCGTGATGCAGCAGTGCTTTCTGTTCCGCGGCACCGTGCGCGAGAACATCGGGGCGACCAAGCCAGATGCGACCCTGGAGGAGATCGTCCACGCCGCGACGATGGCGGGCGCCGACGAGTTCATCAAGATTCTGCCGCAGGGCTACGACACCCTGCTCGAGGAGGGCGGCACCAATTTGTCGGGCGGCCAGCAGCAGCGCCTGTCGATCGCCCGTGCCTTGCTGCGCCAACCGCGCATCCTCATCCTGGATGAGGCAACCTCCGCGCTTGATCCCGAGAGCGAGGCAATCGTCCAGGCAAACCTTGCCCGCATTGCCGAGGGGCGGACCGTGGTCATGGTTTCGCACCGTCTGTCCTCGCTCGTCGCAGCGGACGCCATTGTCGTGCTCGATCGCGGCCGGATCGTCGATCACGGGAAACATGGCGAACTTCTGTCCCGCTGCATGACTTACCGACAGCTATGGAACCAGCAGAACAGGCATCTTACCCGATGAGCACGCTCCTTCCAGCGGTGAGAGACTTTCAAAGCGACGCCCGCAAGATCGACGAGCGGCGCCCGCCCTGGGTCGTGGGAGCCACGCTGTACGTACTTGTCGCGGTCATCATGGTCGCAGGCATCTGGGCGTCGGTGGCCAAGGTCGACCAGATCGTGGTCGCGCGAGGCAAGCTGGTGACGACGGCCTCGACGATTGTCGTGCAGCCGCTCGAGTTATCGACCGTGCGCAGCATCGACGCCAAGGTGGGCGACATCGTGCGGAAAGGCGACGCATTGGCGACCCTCGACGCGACTTTCAGTGAAGCCGATGCCGACCAATTGCGGGGAAAGGTCGCGAGCCTCGCCGCGCAAATCGGGCGGCTCGAGTCCGAGCTCGACGACCGGCCATACAAGCCCCAAAACCTGGATGACGAAGCGCGCCTGCAGACGACGATATGGATCCGGAGGATCGAGGAGAACAAGGCGAAGCTGGCTTCTTACGATCGGCAGATCGGTAATGTTCAAGCCCAGATGGCGACCAAGAGCGCCGATCGCGAGGCATTGGAGCTCCGCCTTGGCGTGGCAAAGGATCTCGAGACGATGCGGGACGTTCTGGTGAAGAGGGAGGTCGGCTCGAAGGTCGACTATCTCTCTGCCAAAGGTCAGCGGCTGCTGGTCGAGCAGGAATTTCTGCTTGCGGGCAATAGCATGGCTGAGCTCGAGCAGAATGTGGAGCGCTTGAAGGCCGAGGAAGCGGCTTACCTCGCAGAGTTCCGCCAGAAGACCGCTGAGGACCTGGTCCAAGCGCGCCGCGATCACGATGCCGCGGCCAGAGAACTCGACAAGGCGGCGCGGCGGAAGGCTGTCACGGTGCTAACCGCACCCGCCGACGCGATCGTGCTCGAAGTGGCGCAGCGCTCTGTTGGCTCGGTCTTGAAAGAAGCAGAGCCGCTCTACACGCTCGTTCCTCTGGGCTCTCCGTTGGAGGCAGAAGTCTCTGTCGAGGGGCTCGATGTCGGCCATGTCGAGCCCGGCAGTGAAGTTCGCCTGAAGCTCGAGGCGTGGCCCTTCCAGAAGCACGGTACCCTGTCCGGTAAGGTTCGAACCGTCTCGGACGACACCTTCACGCCGGATCCGAAGAATGCTGGGCAGCAGCGTCCTTACTACAAGGCACGGGTGGAGTTGACCGCGACCGACCTGCGTGATGTGCCGAGCAGTTTTCGCTTGATCCCCGGCATGGCGGTATCGGCGGAGATCAAGGCCGGCAACCGCACGATCTTGTCATATTTCCTCTATCCGCTCCTGCGTGGTCTCGACGAAAGCGTCCGCGAACCGTGAGTCACGAAGCCAACGCGAACCGACGTCCGCCGGAGCGAGCAGTCGCTGATAATGGGTTCACCAGCACACGCACTTGGCGCCTCGTTCGTGACGCTGTTGACCTCCGGCTGACAGGCCGGCACTTCAACTCGCCATTGCTCCTGCTCAGGGACGCGGAGTTCTCTTGCACGGAACTGTCTTATGAGAATGGGTCTGGCCCGAGTTCCTCTTGCTCAAACAGGGAAGCTGCTGCCCGCGGGCTGCAGCCAAGTTCCCTGGTGAATCGGTCCGTGAGATAGCGCGCACCTGTAACGTCAGCCCGAGCAACGATCAGCCGTCTCTGAGACTCTGCGTCATGATCCTGACCGGAGAACACACTTTGCTCGACTATATGCTGGCCCCGGTGCAAGCCTCCCTTACGCGCTCTTTCAGGGAAAACTGAAGCAGCACAGCCGCCGACGTTGGCCGCAGGCGCCAACGTCTCGCCATAGTGTGTGTTGCCAGCAGCCGGGCGCTGCCGGGGATCGGGCTGTCTCAGCGCCTCAAGGCGTGGACGTTGTCCATCGACGTGCCACCCAGCGGCAACGCCATGTCGTCGTCGAGCAGGCGGGTGATGCGGGCAAAGCCGACAAAGGCCTTTCTCGCTTCCTCGGCCGACATCTTGCCCGACATAGCCGCCGCACAGCAATTAAGGGCGCATTGATAAACCGGGCCGCGCCTTCCCGTCGGCCACTTCCGCAGGAACACCATCGCCTCGGAGACGCTATCGACTTCCTCCACAGGGTGTCCCTGCCCACGCGCAATTCGCACTGGGGTAAAGAAATGCAAGCGATCCATCGTTTCCTCCCGGTTCGACCGCATTACAGCCGAACAAGCATAAACGCATATACTGTGGATTAGTTCCAAACAATTTTGATTGCCACTTGAAAAGTTTGGAAGCGCCGATTTGCGGCAAAAACGCCGCGCCGACTCAAAGCGACGATGGATCAGTGTCAGCGATAAGCGCGATTCTCATTGAATGTCTTTAAGGCGAAAGCCCGCAAATGGATTGCTTGCCGGTTCCCCTGGGTCAGGCTTAACCTTTGCGGGTAAACGCGTGAGGGCGCGTTTTGCAAAAAAGGGGAACACTTTGCAATGACCATTCAAGGCGCATCGCCCGACCTCTATAATGAGGATCTGGCTCCGGCAACGGTCAGGAACTGGGGACCGTTTTCGATCTTCAACGTCTGGACTTCGGACGTCCACAGCCTCTGGGGCTACTATCTGGCGGCCAGCCTGTTTCTGTTCTGCGGCGGCTTCGTCAACTTCGTCATCGCTATCGGCATCGGCTCGCTGATCATCTACGCGCTGATGAACATGGTCGGCTATGCCGGCGTGAAGACCGGCGTGCCCTACCCCGTGCTCGCCCGCGCGTCGTTCGGCATCTGGGGCGCCAATGTCCCGGCGCTGGTGCGCGCGATCGTCGCCTGCTTCTGGTATGGCGCCCAGACGGCCGCGGCATCGGGCGCAATCGTTGCGCTGCTGACGCGCCTGCAATGGTTCGATGAGTTCAACAAGAGCTCGCATCTTCTGGGACATTCGACCCTGGAGGTGATCTGCTTCGTCATCATCTGGGCGCTGCAGCTGCTGATCATCCAGAAGGGCATGGAAACGGTGCGCCGCTTCCAGGATTGGGCCGGCCCGGCGGTGTGGGTGATGATGCTGATCCTGGCGATCTATCTCTGCGTCAAGTCGGGCAGCTTCGCCTTCACGAGCGACATTCCGATGGACGTGCTGCTCGACAAGACCAAGGATGCCGGCGTTCCGGGCGAACCTGGTTCCTGGACCGCGCTGTTCGCGGTGGCGGCGATCTGGGTGACCTATTTCTCCGCGCTCTACCTCAACTTCTGCGATTTCGCCCGCTATGCGCCGGACGCTGCGGCGCTGCGCAAGGGCAATATCTGGGGCCTGCCGGTCAACCTCATCCTGTTCTCGCTCGTCGCCGGCGTCACCACGATTGCCGCCTACGACGTCTATCATGAGGTGCTGCTCCATCCCGACCAGATCTCGGCCAAATTCGATAGCTGGTTCCTCGCAGCCCTTGCGGCGCTTACCTTCGCGGTGGCGACGCTCGGCATCAACGTCGTGGCGAATTTCGTCTCGCCGGCCTTCGACTTCTCCAACGTCTTCCCGCGCCGGATCGACTTCAAGAAGGGCGGCTACATCGCGGCATTGATCGCGCTGGTGCTCTATCCCTTCGCGCCGTGGGAAGGCAGTGCTGCTTCCTTCGTCAACATCATCGGCGCAACCATGGGGCCGATCTTCGGCGTGATGATGGTCGACTACTACCTGATCCGCAAAAGCGAGGTCGATGTCGAAGCCCTTTACCGCGAGGACGGCGAATTCCACTTCCAGAGCGGCTGGCACGTCAACGCCTTCATCGCCGCCGGCATCGGGGCGATCTTCTCCTCGATCCTGCCCAACTTCACCAACTGGCTGCCATCCTGGTGGGGCGTCTATGGCTGGTTCTTCGGCGTGGCGATCGCGGGCGCCGTCTACTACGTCTTGCGCACCATGGCGCTGGGCGCGGGCGCCAAGGTGGCGAAGGCTTGAAATAAGGCAGTAGGCGGCAGGGATTAGGCAATAGAGAATGCCACCTACTGCCTACTGCCTACTGCCTACTGCCTACTGCCTACTGCCTACTGCCTACTGCCTACTGCCTACTGCCTACTGCCTACTGCCTACTGCCTACCATCTCTGCCAGCCGGCGCACCGTGTTCCAGTTGCGCGACGTACCGATGCCCAGGCGCTTGCGATTGGCGGCGGCAACCAGCCGCGAGCTCGGCCGCTCGCGCGAGAAGACAAGCCAGATATCGCCGTCGATCCAAAGTACTTTCTCGTCGTCAGCAGCATAGGCCTGGAGCGCTTCAACAGCATCCGCGGGCAGCGGCTCGCGCATCACGCGCACCGCAACCCGATCGGCCATGTCAGCGGATTCGCCCGGAAACGGATTGCCGGCTGCAAGCTTCAGCCAGTCCTCGGCGCCGCGCACGATGATGTCGACATGGCGGCCGAAGGTCTTCTCGAAGGCCTTTTCCAGCCGCTGCTCGAGCTTTGAAACTTCACCAGCCCGTGCCACGAACACCAGATTGCCGGTCGCAACCAGCGTGCGGACATTCTTCAGCCCGAGACCTTCCGCCATGGCCTTGAGATCGGCCATGACCACGCGCCGCCCTTCGCCCAAAATTATGCTGTAGAGCAGCGCGACGTAGGTTTGCATGACCCGGTCCGACCGCCGGCTAGACCAGCCTGCTCTGATCCACCGCAGCCGAGATAAAGCTCGCGAACAGCGGATGCGGGTCGAGCGGCCGGCTCTTCAGCTCCGGGTGATATTGCACGCCGATGAACCATGGGTGGTCAGGATATTCGACCGTCTCCGGCAGCACGCCGTCGGGCGACATGCCGGCAAAGACCAGGCCGCAATCCTCGAGCCGCTGCTTGTAGTCGATGTTGACTTCGTAGCGGTGCCGATGGCGCTCGGAAATCTGCGTGTCGCCATAGATATCCGCGATCTTCGAGCCTTTGGCCAGTTCTGCCTGGTAGGCGCCGAGCCGCATCGTGCCGCCGAGGTCGCCGGTGGCCCTGCGCTTCTCCAGCATGTTGCCCTTCAGCCATTCGGTCATCAGGCCGACGACCGGCTCATTGGTCGGGCCGAACTCGGTCGACGATGCATGATCGATACCGGCAAGCGATCGCGCCGCCTCGATGCAGGCCATCTGCATGCCGAAGCAGATGCCGAAGTAAGGCACCTTGCGCTCGCGCGCGAACTTTGCCGCCAGGACCTTGCCTTCCGATCCGCGCTCGCCAAAACCGCCGGGAACGAGGATGCCGTGCACTTTTTCCAGCCAGGGCGTCGGATCTTCCTTCTCGAAAATCTCGCTCTCGATCCAGTCGAGCTTGACCTTGACGCGGTTGGCGAGGCCGCCATGCGAGAGCGCTTCGATGAGCGATTTATAGGCATCCTTGAGGCCGGTGTACTTGCCGACGACGGCGATGGTCACCTCGCCTTCCGGATTGTGGATGCGGTTGGACACCGCCTGCCAGGGCTCCATGCGCGGCTTCGGCGCCGGGTCGATGCCGAAGGCGGCCAGCACTTCCGAATCGAGCCCTTCCTTGTGGTAGGCCATCGGCACGTCATAGATATGCGGAACGTCGAGCGCCTGGATGACGGCGCTTTCGCGCACGTTGCAGAACAGCGACAGCTTCCGGCGTTCTTCCTTCGGGATCGGCCGGTCGGCGCGCACCAGCAGGATATCGGGCGCGATGCCGATGCCGCGCAATTCCTTGACCGAATGCTGCGTCGGCTTGGTCTTCAGTTCGCCGGCCGTCGGGATGTAAGGCATCAGCGTCAGATGCACGTAGACTGCGTTGTTGCGCGGCAGGTCGTTGCCGAGCTGGCGAATCGCCTCCAGGAACGGCATCGCCTCGATATCGCCGACCGTGCCGCCGATTTCGCACAGCACGAAGTCGTAGTCGTCATTGCCGTCCAGCACGAAATGCTTGATCTCGTCGGTGACGTGCGGGATCACCTGCACGGTGGCGCCGAGATAGTCGCCGCGCCGCTCGCGCTCGATGATGTTCTTGTAGATGCGGCCGGTGGTGATGTTGTCCTGCTGATTCGCCGAGCGCCCGGTAAAGCGCTCATAATGGCCGAGATCGAGATCGGTCTCGGCGCCGTCATCGGTGACGAACACTTCGCCGTGCTGATATGGCGACATCGTTCCGGGATCTACATTGAGATAAGGATCGAGCTTTTTGATCCGCGCGCGATAGCCTCGCGCCTGCAGAAGAGCCCCAAGAGCTGCTGCGGCGATGCCTTTTCCGAGTGAGGAAACCACGCCGCCTGTGATGAATACATATCGCGCCATGGGAGTCATCGCTTAACGCGGCCTGATTGATTCCGCCAGAGAAAAAACCGCCGCGAAGGCTTTTTCCCAAAATGGCGCCGGTGCTCCCGAAGGAGCCTTTGGTGCACTCAAAACGAAAGGGCCGGCGGTGCCGGCCCTTTCGGCAGTTTGATGGAACGTGTCAGATGATGACGACTGGGGTCGTTATAGGTAACGACCTTGTCGTTATAGGTAACGACCTTGTCGTTATAGGTAACGACCTTGTCGTTATAGGTAACGACCTTGTCGTTATAGGTAACGACCTTGTCGTTATAGGTAACGACCTTGTCGTTATAGGTAACGACCTTGCCGTTATATAATAACAACCTTGGTGCCGATCCTGACGCGGCTGTAGAGGTCCATGACGTGCTCGTTCATCATGCGGAAGCAGCCGTTGGAAGCGCTCGTTCCGATCGACTGGGGCGCGATGGTTCCGTGGATGCGCAGATGCGTGTCCTTCCTGCCGTCATAGAGGTAGATGGCACGCGCGCCGAGCGGGTTCTGGCCACCGCCGGCCATGCCGTCCTTATACTGGCCGTAGTGCTTCGGCTCGCGCTTCTGCATGTCGAGCGTCGGAATCCAGCGCGGCCACTCCTGCTTGTCGCCGACCGCCACCGTACCTTTGAACTGCAGGCCTTCGCGGCCGACCGCGATGGCGTAGCGCCGCGCTGTCGAAAAGCTCTCGACGAGATAGAGGCGGCGAGCGGTGGTGTCGATCACGATCGTGCCAGGCTCGTAGCCGGAGAAGGCAACGTCCTGCGGCACGAATTCCGGCTTCACCTTGAACGGCCGCTTGGCGTCCTTCCTGGCGAGCGCCGAATCGAGCGCACGGGTCTCGGGCAGATAGCTGATCGAAGTCGATCGTCCGCCGCCGCCGAAGAGGCCGTCGAACAGACCGCCGCTGCTCGCCTGCTTCTGGCCGGGCTGCTCACTGCGCAATTCACCGGTGTTGCCGGTGGCCGCGATGTTCATGGCCTCGGCCGGGATCGGCTCCTCGGTCTTGACCGGAATTATAGGAGCGACGGGCTCCAGCGGCGCAATGATCTTGGTGATGTTCTTGGCCGGCTTGGCATCGGCGACTTCTGCCGGAGCGGCCGTCCCGCTGCCCTTTTTGGCGAGCCATTCCTGACGCGCCGCATCCGCCTTGGCCTTGGCCGCATCGCGCATCGCCATCTTGCGGGCCTCGAGCGCCTTGTCCTTGGCGGCTTCCTTGTCGGCCTCGATCTTGGCCTCGAGCTTGCTGATCTGCGCGAGATCGTCCGAGGTCGGGGTTTTCTTCTTCTTGAGAAGCTTCAACTGCGATGCGTCGCTCTTGGCGGCGACGGGAATGGCGTCGGTTTTCTCTACCGACGGGGAAGAGACCATGGTTGCCGGCCCGGCAAGGGCGGCGGAACCCATGCCGAGGACGGCACAGAATCCCAAAATGATGAAGCTGCGAAGCTGCATGGCGAAGATCCGATCGTTCAATGCGAGTTGCCCACGGCGTCGCCCGGCGTCCCCCAAGGACGCCGAAAAGTGCCGCGCGCAATCTATAATCGATTAGCCGTCATCGCCTCAAGCTGAGGCAGGCGCTACGCCCGGTTGAATCTTCGTGATCGGGCGGCATTTGCCGCGACTGTGTTCAAAGAACAACAGGTCGTGGCCCGATACTTGTCCGGCTACTGGTTCGGAACCTGCGGGGTGACCGGCAAGGTGACGCCGTTGGCTGCCGGCGGCGTGGTCGGATTCGCGGGCGCCGGCGCAGCCGGAGCAGGCGTTGTAGCCGGAGCCGGAGCAGCGGTGCCATTGGCAAGCGGCGTGGTGGTCGTCGTGCCACTCGACGGAGCCGTGCCGGCGGCCGGAGCCGCGGGCTTGGAGGTGCCCACCGGTCCATTGGAACCCGGCAGCTGGTTGAGCACGCCGTTGCCCGGGCTCGACGTTGCCGGACGATCGAGAATATCGATCGGCTTTTCGCCGTAGCGGGCAATGATCGACAGCGCCAGCGAAGTCACGAAGAAGGCCGCCGCCAGGATTGCGGTGGCACGGGTCAGTGCGTTGGCGGCGCCGCGCGCCGTCATGAAACCGGAACCGCCGCCGATGCCCAGGCCGCCGCCTTCGGAGCGCTGCAGCAGCACCACGCCGACAAGGGCGAGCACGACCATGAGGTGGACGACGATCAGTACGGTTTCCATAATTTATCCTGGCGAGGCCTTGCGCGGTCGCGCATACGACCGGTGTTTTGGAGGCGGCTCCTTACAATGCTTTGGCGGCATTTCCAAGCCCGTGGCCGGGAATATGGGAAGCAATGCGGCCATTACAACGATTTATGCCGCGAGCCTAAGAGATGTTCATGTAAGCTTCCGCGATGGCCAGGAAGTCGGCCGCCTTCAGGCTGGCGCCGCCGACCAGCGCGCCGTCGACATTGTCGACGCCGAGCAATTCCACCGCGTTGGAAGGCTTGACCGAGCCGCCATAAAGAATGCGCATCCTGGCCGCGGCGTCGCCGAGCAGCGCGATCAACTTGCCCCGGATATGCGCATGCGCCTCGGCGACGTCGGCGGCGGTAGGCGTCAGACCGGTGCCGATGGCCCAGACCGGCTCGTAGGCAATGATGGTGTTGGCGGCGGTAGCGCTCGGCGGCACGGAACCGTCAAGCTGGCGCGATAGGATATCGAGCGTCGCGCCGGCCTCGCGCTCGGCGCGCGTCTCGCCGATGCAGATGATGGCCACCAGCCCTGCCCGCCAGGCGGCCGACGCCTTGGCGTTGACGATCGCGTCGTCGTCGCCGCATTGCTCGCGGCGTTCGGAATGGCCGACAATGACGTGGCTCGCGCCGGCATCCTTGAGCATCTCGGCCGAAATTTCGCCTGTAAAGGCGCCGCTCTCCTTGGGATGGCAATCCTCGCCACCGGCCCGAACCGGCGTACGCGACACGATCTCGGCGGCGCGCTGGAGCAAAGTCGCCGGCACGCACACCACCGCTTCGGTCTCGGCATCGAGGCCGCTCATGAACCCGTTGCCGATCGACCGCAGCTCGGCGAGTGAGGCGCTGGTGCCGTTCATTTTCCAGTTGCCGGCAACAAGCGGGCGGATTCCAGGGGTCATGGGACACATTCTCCGAGCGACATTAAGCAGCGCCCTCACTACCAAAATCAGGTCACAAAGCAATCGACAGTGGACCGGAAGGGCGCTATTGCGCTTGTTTCAGACTCGGCGCATGCGAAAATGCGCAAAAATCGGAAGTATGTATGCTTGGTATATTGAGAAGCGCGGCGGGCACGTGGATCGCGAAGGCGTTGCTGTCCTTGCTGGTGGTGAGTTTCCTGGCCTGGGGCGCCACCACGCGCATGGTGGGGGGCATGCTGGGCGGCCATCACCCGGTGATCACCGCCGGTGGCACGGAGGTCTCGATCAACGAGTACCGCCTCGCTTATGATCGCCAGGTCAGCATGCTGTCGCAGCAATATGGCCAGCGCGTCACCCAGGAGCAGGCCAAGCTGCTCGGTGTCGACAACCAGGTGCTGTCGCAGCTCGTGTCGGGCGCCGTGCTCGACGAACAGGCGCGCAAGCTCGGGCTGGGCCTGTCCAAGGATCGGCTGGCCGAACTGACGCGCGAGGATCCGGCCTTCAAGGGCCCCGGTGGCCAGTTCGACCGCCGGACCTTCGAATATCTCCTGCGCCAGCTCGGCATGCGGCCGGAGGACTATCTCAAGAACCGCTCGCAGGTGGCTGTGCGCCAGCAGATCGTCGAGGCCATTTCCGACGGCCTCAAGGTTCCGCAGACCTTCCTGAAGGCGGTCTCGCTCTATCGCGGCGAGGATCGCACGATCGATTATCTGGTGCTGCCCAAGACGCTGGTGCAGCCGATCGAGGCGCCATCCGACAGCGCTCTCAACACGTATTTCGACGCCAACAAAAAGAACTACGCCGCGTCGGAATACCGCAAGTTCTCCTATGTCCGGCTGGAGCCGCAGGACATCATGGACCCGTCCGCGGTGACCGACAGCCAGGTGAGCGACGACTACAACAAGAACGTCGCACGCTATACGACGCCCGAGACGCGCACCATCGAGCAGTTGGTGTTCAAGACGCCGGATGCGGCCAAGGCCGCCTACGATTCGCTGAAGGCAGGCGCCACTTTCGACAAGCTCGTCACCGCTGAGGGCAAGACGCAGGCCGACACGCTGCTCGGCACGCTGGCCAAGGACAAGATCGCCGACAAGACGGTCGCCGATGCGGCCTTCTCGCTCAATGCCAACGAGGTGAGCCCGGTCGTCCAGGGCACCTTCGGTCCTGTGCTCTTGCGTGTCACCGAGATCAAGCCGCAGGTCGTGAAGCCGCTTGCGGAAGTATCCGGCCAGATCCGCAAGGACCTGGCGCTGGGCGAAGCAAGCCGCATCCTGCTCGACGTGCATGACAGCTACGAGGACACCCGCGCCTCGGGCGCCTCGCTCGCCCAGGCCGCCGACAAGCTGAAGCTCAAGGTTTTCACCATCGACGCCATCGACCGTACCGGCCAACGGCCGGACGGCACGATCGTCAACGACCTGCCGGAATCGGCCGAGCTGATCAAGTCGGTGTTTGCGGCTGAGCCCAAAACCGAGAATGAGGGCCTGACCACCACGGACAATGGCTTTGTCTTCTACGAGGTGCAGTCGATCACGCCGGCACGCGACCGCACGCTGGACGAGGTCCGCAAGAAGGTCGCGGCCGACTGGACGGAGGCAGAGACCGACAAGCGGCTCGACGCGAAGGCTGAGGAGCTGGAGAAGCGCCTCAAAGCCGGCACCACGCTCGACGTCATCGCCGGCGAGCTCAAGCTCGATAAACAGACCAAGCGCGGCCTGAAGCGCGAAGCCGACGATGCCGATTTCGGCAAGGAAGGTGCTGCCGCCATGTTCGGCGTCGGCGAAGGCGGCACCGGTCTGATCCCCTCGCCCACCGGCGACGGCCAGATCCTGTTCAAGGTCGCCGAGGTCTTCGAGCCGGCCGGTGCCGATGGCAGCGCGGTGCCGGACGAGGCGCAGAAATCCTTCGGCGCCGGCATGTCCGACGACCTGCTCGACCAGTTGGTGGCGCAGTTGCAGTCGCAATATAGCGTTCGCATCGATCCGAATGCCGTTTCGCAAGCCCAGACACGATGAGCGCGCTGAAGACACACATAGCCAAGGTCGCCACCGGCACCGCGTTGTCTTTCGAGGAAGCGCGCGAGGCCTTCGACATCATCATGTCGGGCGATGCGACGCCCGGCCAGATCGGCGGTTTCCTGATGGCGCTGCGCGTGCGCGGCGAGACGGTGGGCGAGATATCCGGCGCGGTCGCCACGATGCGCGCCAAGATGCTGCGCGTCGAGGCACCGCACGGCGCGATCGATATCGTCGGCACCGGCGGCGACAATTCGCATTCGGTCAACATCTCGACCGCTTCGGCCTTCGTCATCGCCGCCGCCGGCGTGCCGGTCGCCAAGCATGGCAATCGCGGCCTGTCCTCGCTGACCGGCTCCGCCGACGTGCTCACGACGCTGGGCGTCAAGATCGACATCTCGCCGGAAATGATCGGCCGCTGCATCCATGAGGCAGGCGTCGGCTTCATGTTCGCGCCGGCGCATCATCCGGCGATGAAGCATGTCGGGCCGACCCGCGTCGAGCTCGGCACGCGCACCATCTTCAACCTGCTTGGACCGCTGTCGAACCCCGCCGGCGTCAGCCGCCAGATGGTCGGCGTCTTCCTGCCGGAGTGGATCATGCCGGTGGCCGAGACGCTGAAGGCGCTCGGCGCCGATCACGCCTGGGTCGTCCATGGCGATGGCTATGACGAGATCACCACAACTGGCGAGACCCAGGTTGCGGAGCTTGCCGGCGGCGAAATCCGCGGCTTCACCCTGACGCCGGAAGCCTTTGGCTTGAAGCGGCACACCAAGGAAGAGCTGCGCGGTGGCGATGCGGCCTACAACGCCAAGGAACTGCGCGATATGCTGGGCGGCGGCGCCGGTGCTTATCGCGACACGGTGCTGATGAATGCCGGTGCCGGGCTGGTCGTGGCCGGCAAGGTGACGACGCTTGCCGACGGTATCGCGGCGGCCGTGCAAGCGATCGACAGCGGCCGCGCGCTTGCGGTGCTGGACAAGCTCGTCGAGATTTCGAACGGATAAGGCCTTGTCGGACATCCTGCGCAAGATCGAAGCCTATAAGCGCGAAGAGATCGCCGCGGCGAAGCTCAGCGTGCCGTTTGCCGAGATCAAGGCGAAGGCCAGGGATGCCGACCCGCCGCGCGGCTTTCTCGCGGCGCTCGAAGCCAAGCGCCGGGACGGCGGCTTCGCGCTGATCGCTGAAATCAAGAAGGCCAGCCCCTCCAAGGGCCTGATCCGCGCCGATTTCGATCCGCCGGCGCTCGCCAGGGCCTATCGGAAAGGCGGCGCCGCCTGCCTTTCGGTGCTGACCGACGCACCGTCCTTTCAGGGCGCCCCGGAATTCCTGATGGCCGCGCGGGCAGTGGTACGGCTGCCGGCCCTGCGCAAGGATTTTCTCTTCGATCCCTACCAGGTCTATGAGGCGCGCGCCTGGGGCGCCGATGCGATCCTGATCATCATGGCAAGCGTCGACGACGCGCTGGCCAAGGAACTTGAGGCGACGGCCTTTGAGCTCGGCATGGACGCGCTGGTCGAGGTGCACGACGAGAAGGAGATGCAGCGCGCGCTTCGCCTCTCGTCGCGGCTGATAGGCATCAACAATCGCGATCTCAGGACCTTCGAGACCAGCCTCGATGTTTCGGAGCGGCTGGCGGTCATGGTACCGGCCGACCGGCTGCTGGTCAGCGAAAGCGGCATCTTCACGCATCAGGATTGCCGCCGGCTGGAGAAGAGCAAGATCGGCACCTTCCTCGTCGGCGAAAGCCTGATGCGGCAGGCCGATGTGGCTGCCGCGACCGAGCTTCTGCTGACGGGCAAGGCACCGGCCGAGGCCGTTTGAGGATGCCTGCCCTCACCCATCTCGGCGCCAAGGGCGAAGCCAACATGGTCGATGTCGGCGACAAGGCCGAGACCACGCGCACGGCGATCGCCGAAGGCTTTGTCTCGATGCAGCCGGAAACACTGGAAATGATCCTGGCCGGCGATGCCAAGAAGGGCGATGTGCTGGGCACCGCTCGCATTGCCGGCATCATGGCGGCGAAGAAGGCGCACGAGCTGATCCCGCTTTGCCATCCGCTGCTTCTCACCAAGGTCGCCGTCGAGATCGAGCCGGACCGCACATTGCCTGGCCTCAAGGTCACGGCGCTCGCCCGCGTCACCGGCAAGACCGGCGTGGAGATGGAAGCGCTGACCGCCGCCTCTGTCGCCTGCCTCACCATCTATGACATGGCCAAGGCGGTGGACCGCGGTATGGTGATTTCCGGTATCCGGCTGGTCGAGAAAACCGGCGGCAAGTCGGGCGACTACAAGGCGGCGCCTTGATGGCGTTGGTTCCGGTCGCCCAAGCGCTCGAACATCTGCTCGACGGCGCGGCGCCATTGCCTGGCGAAACCATTCCGCTGGCGGATGCAGCCGGGCGGGTCCTGGCGGAACCGGTTGTGGCGCTGCGCACGCAGCCGCCCTTCAACGCCTCCGCGATGGATGGCTATGCCGTGCGTTCCACCGATGTTGCCCCAGTCCCGGCGCGACTTGAGGTCATAGGTGTGGCGCCTGCCGGGCGCGGCTTCTCCGGAACCGTCGGGGAAGGCCAGGCTGTGCGCATCTTTACCGGTGCGCCGCTGCCGGAAGGCGCCGACACCATCGTCATCCAGGAAAACGTAAGCGACCTCGACGGTGGCAAGATCGAGGTGACGCAACCGACCGCGCAAGGACGCAATATCCGCCGTCGCGGCCTCGACTTCGGCACCGGCGACGTCCTGCTCGAAAAGGGTCGGGTGCTCGATGCGGCAGCCCTTTCGCTGGCCGCGTCGGCCAACCACCCGAGCCTGTGCGTCGTGCGTCAGCCGCTAGTCGCGATCATCGCCACGGGCGACGAATTGTTGCCGCCTGGCAGCACGCTCGGCCCCGACCAGATCATTTCGTCCAATGCCTATGGCGTTGCCGCCGCCGCCCAGTCGGTCGGCGCGCGCGCCCTCGATCTCGGCGTCGCCGCCGACCGCCAGGAGGCGATCGCCGCGCTGGTCAGGAACGCGGTCGATGCCGGCGCCGACGTCATCGTCACGCTCGGCGGCGCTTCGGTCGGCGATCACGATCTGATCCACGACGTGCTCACCGGCGAAGGCATGAAGCTCGACTTCTGGAAGATCGCCATGCGCCCCGGCAAACCGCTGATGTTCGGCCGGCTTGGCAATGTCCGCTGCATCGGCTTGCCCGGCAATCCGGTGGCAAGCATCGTCTGCTCGCAACTCTTCCTGAAGCCGCTCCTTGCCCGGCTCGGCGGCCGCGATCACAGGCAGGACGTGCGAACCGCCCGGCTCGGCGCCGCGATGCAGGCCAACGACCTCAGGCAGGACTATGTTCGCGCCGTGGTGCGCGATGACGCCGGCACACTGGTCGCGACCCCGTTCGGCATCCAGGACTCCTCGATGCTGCGGATGCTCGCCGACGCCAACGGCCTGATCGTGCGCGAGCCCTTTGCGCCAGCGGCCGAAGCCGGCGGCGAATGCAATGTGCTGATGCTGCGGTAAATACGTCGACGATGTCGATCGTTTATGCGTCGACGAAGTCGATCACTGATACGTCGACGATGTCGATCACTGATACGTCGACGAAACCGATCCTAATCCTCATTCGTCGACCAGCCTGCGGGTCAGGCGATGATTCGGATCGGCAAGACCGTCGACAACGTTGAAATGATGCCGGTCCGGCTCGACCACCGAATCGGTGGCGGCGCCGAGCCCAGCCCAGATGTTGGCGAGCAACGCGCTCTGGCGCAGGAATTCCGAACGCTCGCCGCCGCCGACCCAGCAGGTGACGCGCGCTCCTTGCCGAGGTCGCAGCAATGCCGGGCTTTCGCTCAACGCTTCCCGCTCGTCGATGTTGAGGGTTTCGTTCAGTGCGGTGAACATCAGCGGCCGCAGGTCGTGCAGGCCCGAAATCGAAACGACCTGGGCTATGCGCCGCGCCACATCGGATGCCAGCGGCGACGTCGTGGTCGCCATGCGGCTGGCGAGATGGCCGCCGGCCGAGTGCCCGGTCAGCATCAGCGGGCCATCGACCATCGCCGCCGCCTTGCCGATCGCGGCCGCGACTTCACCGACGATGCCGCTGATCCTCGCCTGCGGGCAAAGCGTGTAGGAGGGCATGGCGACGGCAAAGCCGCGGCTTATCGCGCCTCCAGCCAGGTGCGACCATGAGCTCCTGTCCGACTCCATCCAGTAGCCGCCGTGGATGAACACAACGAGGCCTTTTGGCGCAACTGGCGGGAGAAAGAGATCGAGCCGGTTGCGCGGCGCTTCGCCGTACAGGATATCGAGCCGCGCCCTGCCCTCTGCCAGCAGCTTTTCGCGAAAGGCCTGCGCCGGGCCATCCCAGGCCGCCGGCCAGCGGTCGCCGCCGGCGATGTTGGTGCCGTTGGCGTAGGCATTGTCCCAATCCGCGATACGATGTTCGACCACCACTCAATCCCTCCGCGGTCAGATCAATCTTGATTGGCTTTGATTGGCATCAGCCGATTCAAAGTCAGGTGATAGCCTCCTTGACCGCGTAGCGGGCATCCTGCCAGGCGCCTGTACGCAGGATGTCTTCCAGCACCTCGACGGCGTTCCATACATCCCGGTAGCCGACATAGAGCGGCGTGAAGCCGAAACGAACGGTCGACGGCGCGCGGAAATCGCCGATCACGCCGCGCTCGATCAAGGCGCGCATCACCTGGTAGCCATGCGGATGGGCGAACGACACCTGGCTGCCGCGCTCGGCCCCGTTGCGCGGGCTTTCCAGCGCGAGACCGAAGGTGCTGCATCTGGCTTCGACAAGTTGGATGAACAGATCCGTCAGCGCGATGCTTTTCTGGCGCACGGCCGTCATGTCGACTTCGTCCCAGAGATCCAGCGCTCCTTTCAGCGCCCGCATCGACAGCACCGGTTGCGTTCCGCACAGGAACCGGCGGATGCCCGTGCCGGCGGCGTAGCCCTGCTCGAACGCGAACGGCCTGGCATGGCCCCACCAGCCGCTAAGCGGCTGGCGAATGTCGCCATGGTGGCGGTTCGCGGCGTAGATGAAGGCCGGCGCGCCCGGACCTCCATTGAGATATTTATAGGTGCAGCCGATGGCGAAATCGGCATTCGCGCCGTCGAGGTCCACCGGCAGGGCACCGGCAGTGTGGCAGAGGTCCCAGACGATCAGCGCACCGGCATCGTGGGCCTTTCGCGTCAGGGCGGCCATGTCGCGCAGCCGGCCGGACTTGTAGTTGACGTGGTTGACCAGGATGACGGCGACGCGGTCGTCGACCAGTTCTTCGATCGTCGGCGCGTCAACGCCTTCGAGCCGCAGTATTGTGCCGGGCCGCGTCGAAGCCACCCCTTCCGCCATGTAGAGGTCGGTCGGGAAGCTGTCGCCCTCGGCAACGATCACCGATCGCTCGGACCGCATCGCGAGTGCCGCATGCAGGATCTTGTAGATGTTGATCGAGGTCGTGTCGCACACCACGCTCTGGCCCGGCGCGGCGCCGATCAGGCGCCCGAGCCGGTCGCCCAGTTCGACAGGCATGTCGAACCAGCCGGCGGTATTCCAGGCACGGATGAGATTCTGCGCCCATTCCTGCTTCGCCGCCGTCTCGATCTCCTTGAACACGTCGACCGAAGCAGCGCCCAGCGAATTGCCGTCGAGATATATGACGCCTTCCGGCAAGACGAAGCGATTGCGCATGGCGCGCAGCGGATCCGCGCCATCCATCGCCTCGATATCAGCGAGATCGGGAATTCCCCTCATTGTGCTACCGCCTCCATTCTCGACCCAACGCCGCTTACGGCCGGCCAGGCGCGGTTGTCTCACCACCGTCCACGACACGGCAAGAACCTTTTGTCCTATGTTAGCTGGTCCATAGACGGCGAAGACCGCCGACCGGAATCATCCCCAAGGTTGGCATTTTGGGTTCGTTTCGTTCACGGTGCAGTACACATGCATCGAGGAGTCGACGCGATCCCATCCGGCATTTTCGCGATGGTGTCGCCCTTGTTTCAGCTTAAGGAAGGCTGCAAATTCGAGCGAAATCAATGACACCGCCCAGCTGACGGCGGGTGGGGCATCATCGGACGCAACATTGTTTCGGCAGCCTTAACAAATTCACTAAACTTTAAACGGTTGCGGAACACAACTGGAACAGATAGTGTTTGTTCTGGGTTTGTTTTTCTGATTCTGGTTTCAGAACCCGTGGGGGCCGCCAATGCTGACGCGCAAACAACATGAACTCCTGATGTTCATCCATGAACGCCTGAAGGAGAGCGGGATTCCTCCATCCTTCGACGAGATGAAGGAGGCGCTCGACCTTGCCTCGAAGTCAGGTATCCATCGGCTGATCACGGCGCTGGAAGAGCGCGGCTTCATTCGCCGGCTGCCTAACCGGGCGCGCGCCCTTGAAGTGCTGCGTCTGCCCGACTCGATCGCGCCCGGGCTGAATGCCGCCAGGAAGTTTTCGCCAAGCGTTATCCAGGGCGGCCAAGGCAATCTCGGCCGCCAGGTCAAGCCGGCAGCCCCCTCGCGCACCCCGACTCCCAGCAATTACGACGACGCCGTTTCGGCCGTGTCCATTCCGGTGATGGGCCGCATCGCGGCCGGCGTGCCGATCGACGCCATTCAGCACCAGACGCATTCGATCTCAGTGCCGCCGGACATGATCATGGGCGGCGAGCATTATGCGTTGGAGGTCAAGGGCGACTCGATGATCGAGGCCGGCATCTTCGACGGCGACACCGTCATCATCCGCAATGCCAACACGGCAAGTCCGGGCGAGATCGTGGTGGCGCTGGTCGACGACGAGGAAGCGACGCTCAAGCGCTTCCGCCGCAAGGGCGCCTCGATCGCGCTCGAAGCCGCCAACCCGGCCTACGAGACCCGCATCTTTGGGCCCGACCGGGTCAAGGTTCAGGGCAAGCTCGTCGGTCTGATCCGCCGCTACTGAGCAATTCCAGGAAAAGTGCGCAGGGGTTGGGCCCGGCGACTTCGCGTAGCCTTCCGTTCGGAATTGCGTTACGATCTACTCAGCTGGTTGCGAGGGCTTCGCATCCGCCCTCTCAGGCTTTTTATAAGGCGGCAGGCCCCTCGCTTCACGGGCGTATTGCCGTTGCTCGTGCCAGGGCCGGTATGGCTTTTCGACCGCGTAGCGAATAGCAGGCCGCGCAGTTGCCGATTGCGTGTCGAAAAAGACGGCGGCGCTGCCGTCACGCGCCAGCTGGCGCTTGGTGACCACAAGCACGCGCGGATCGCGGCAGGGATTGTAGGCCGTGGGGTCGTCGATGACGATGAGATCGGCGAAGCCGCAGGCCGGCCGGGCGCTGTCGCGGTCTTCGGCCAGCGCGACGATCGCGCCTGAAGGATGCCGGCCGATGCAGAGGTCTCCGGTGCAGTAGAAAGGCGATCCCGGCGGCAGATCGACGGGATCGGCGATGTCGAGAGCGTCTTTGGCGAATATCTCCGGCGGCACGATTTCCTCGGCTTTCAGCGCCCGTTTCCAATTGTCGGTGGTGAACTCGTTGGAGCGTGCGCGGTTGATTGCAAGCTCGCCGCCGCCGATCGGCATTGCCACCAGATGCGCGTCCTCGGAGACGAGCACGTCTGGCGTGCGGATATGAGGAATGGTCACAAGCGCGGCGAGCGCGAAGGGCAAGGCGGCAAGCCTCAACCAGGTGGTGGCCATGGTCGCGACGACCAGCGCGATGGTCGCCAGCAGCACCGACTGGATCGAGATCAACCCGACGGCGTCAACCGGTGAGCGCTCGGAAATCCAGGCCGAGATCGCGATCATCGCGGTCAGGCCCTTGCCCATCACATAGAGGAACGGGCCGTCGAAGCCGAAGGGCATGGCCAGCGCGCTCAACACCGCAAACGGCATGACGATCACCGAGACGATCGGCATCACCGCCAGATTGGCCAGCAGGCTGAGCGGCGACACGCGCTGGAAGTGCCAGATCGCAAACAACAATGTCGCGCTGCCCGCGATGAGCGACGTCATGGCGGCGCCACCCACGCCAACCGCCAGTTTTCGCGAAACGAACCCGAGGAACGAGCGCTTTGCCGGCGGCGCGGTCGGTTTGCCGGCGCGATAGTCGGCCCATCCGGCATAGGCGCCAACAAGCGCAGCGGTGGCGGCGAACGACATCTGGAAGCTCGGGCCGACCACTTCGTGCGGCGAGACAAGGATGACGGCAACGGCCGAGATCGCCAGGTTGCGCATCGTCAGCGCCGCGCGGTCGAAGAGCACGGCGACCAGCATCACGGCGAGCATGATGAAGCTTCGCTCGGCCGCCACCACGATGCCGGAGATCACGAGGTAGGCGGCGATCGAGGCCAGCGCGATTCCAGCGGCATATTTCTTCACCGGCCGGCGGGATGAGAAATCCGGAAAAAGCGCAAAGGCGCCGCGCAGCAGGACCATGATCGTGCCGGCAACCAGCGCCATGTGCAGGCCGGAGATCGAGATGATGTGATAAATGCCGGTGCGCCGCATCGACTCGTTGATTGCTTCCGGAATGCCGGCGCGCACGCCGACAATCAGCGCCGCCGCGATCTCGCCCTCGGAACCGCCGATGGTGCTCCTGATGTGGTCGGCAATCCCTTCGCGCGCGTTTTCTATGGCCGATGCGACGCGCGCGCCGAACGGCGCCCCGGTTGGCGTAGTCGGAGTCGGCGCAATCAGCTTTGGGTCGCCCAGGAAAAAGCCGCTGCCGCCGATGCCGGCAAAATAACTGTCGAAGGAAAAGTCGTAGCTGTCCGGCCGGACCGGGCCCGTCGGCGGCAGCAGCTTGGCATAGCCGGTCAGCATCGAGCCGGCAGTCATGTCTGGCGGGATCCTGCGCGCCGAAACCCTGACGCGATCCGGCGCATAACGCAGCGTCGGATGTGCCGTGGAAATTAGATCGATGGTGAGCCGCACACGGCCGTTGGCCATCGCCTCGGCGGTGACGAGCCGGCCGGTCAGCCGCGTCTGGATTTCGGAACCCAGCATCGGCGTCGCCATCCGCCAGGTCTCGACCTTGGCCGCGAGGAAGCCGAGCGCACAGAAAAGCGATGCCATGAACACAAGGTGCGTTCTCTGCCAGGAACGCGACACCGCCGCGCAGACAGCCATCAGAGCCACAGCCGCAAGCGGCCTGTAGAGATCGGGCTCGGTGCTCAGCGAGAAGTAATAGATGACGCCGGCCGCCAGGAAGACCGGCACCAGCAGGAAGCCGACGCCGCGATCGAGCTCGGTCGCGGCGGCGACGGCAATGCTTCGGCGCAGTGCGGGAAGCGAAGCGCGGCCAAGCTGTTTTCGGATCCGGCCGACGGTGGCTGTTGGCGATGCTGGCTGTAGCGCACCGTCACCGGGTGGCAAAAGCCCGGCCGGTGGACGCCGTTCCGGAAGCTGAACCGGCGCTTCTTCGGCAGGCGTGGCATGGGCGAACATCCGGCGCTCGCTGACGCCAGCTGTCGTTCCCTCGCCCTCTCCCGCACCCCGGCCACGTCCAGCCATCGGGTCTGCCCCTTGCGCCCCAGACCGCCTATGCTACATGAACGCCAACCGCGCGAAAGCCCGCGCAAAATATGCCGTTTCAGTGCATCTTCGAGAGTTCCATGTCCGACAAGGTCGTCACCCGTTTTGCTCCCTCGCCCACAGGCTACCTGCATATCGGCGGGGCGCGCACGGCGCTGTTCAATTGGCTGTATGCCAGGCATACCGAAGGCACGATGTTGCTGCGCATCGAGGACACCGATCGCGAGCGCTCCACCGAGACTGCCACGGCTGCCATTCTCGAGGGGCTGACCTGGCTAGGCCTCGCCTGGGATGGCGAAGCCGTGTCGCAGTTCGAGCGCGCGCCGCGCCACCGCGAGGTGGCCGAGGAACTCGTGCGCATGGGCAAGGCCTATTACAGCTACGAGACGCCGGCCGAGCTCGAGGCGATGCGCGAGGCAGCTAGAGCCAAGGGACTGCCGCCGCGCTACAACGGCCAGTGGCGCGACCGCGCTCCGTCCGAGGCGCCGGCAGGCGTCAAGGGCGCGATCCGCATCAAGGCGCCGACCGAGGGCGAGACGGTCGTGCAGGACCGCGTGCAGGGCGAGGTGCGCTTCCCGAACAAGGATCTCGACGACTTCATCATCCTGCGCTCGGACGGCAACCCGACCTACATGCACGCCGTTGTCGTCGACGACCATGACATGGGCGTCACCCACATCATCCGCGGCGACGATCACCTGACCAACGCAGCCCGCCAGACGGTGATCTACAACGCCATGGGTTGGGACGTGCCGTCGATGTCGCACATCCCGCTGATCCACGGCGCCGACGGCGCCAAGCTGTCGAAGCGGCATGGCGCGCTCGGCGTCGAGGCCTATCGCGCCATGGGCTATCTGCCCGAGGCTCTGCTCAACTATCTGGCGCGGCTCGGCTGGAGCCATGGCGACGACGAGGTGATCTCGATCAAGGACATGATCGCCTGGTTCGACATCGGCGACGTCAACAAGGGCGCGGCCCGCTTCGACTTCGCCAAGCTCGAGGCGCTGAACGGCGTCCATATGCGCAAGATGGACGACAAGGCGCTGTTCGACATCTTCGTCGCCACCTTGCCCTATCTCGAAGGCGGCCCCGCGCTGGCCGCCAAGCTCGACGACAAGCGCAAGGCGCAGTTGCTTGCGGCGATGCCGGGCCTCAAGGAGCGGGCAAAGACCTTGGTCGAGCTGGTCGACGGCGCGGCCTTCCTGTTCGCCGAGCGGCCCTTACAGCTGGACGAGAAGGCGGCTGGCCTGCTCAACGACGATGCGCGCGCGATCTTGCGCGGCGCGCATGGCGCACTGTCTTCTGTCCAGGGCGACTGGAGCGCCGCCTCGGCGGAGGCTTCGATCCGCGAGTTTGCGCAGGCCGGCGGGCACAAGCTCGGCGCCGTGGCCCAACCGCTCAGGGCCGCGCTGACCGGCCGCAGCACCTCGCCCGGCGTGTTCGACGTGCTTGCCGTGCTGGGTCGCCAGGAGAGCCTGGCGAGGATCGGAGATCAAATCGATTAGGAGCGAACTGGCCCAAGAAGATTGGCATTGAAAGGTGTGTTTCGCAGTGCAACATTAGGCCTTGGCCCAATCTGGCACGCACCTCCTAAAAATGCGGTGGCGAGTTCGCGCATTCCGGTGACTTCGACGTGTCGTTTGCGGGAATTGCCTTGCCGGCATGAGGATACAAAAGGAGTTTGAGAATGAGCGAAGCTGCGACAAAACTGGAACCGGGCAGCAAAACGCGCGAGTCGACCGCCAGGCTCGAACTCGCCGGCAAGACGCACGAACTCAAGGTGCGAAGCGGGACCGTCGGGCCCGACGTCATCGATATCGGTTCGCTCTACAGCACGACCGGCGCCTTCACCTATGATCCCGGCTTCACCTCCACCGCAAGCTGCGAGTCGGGGATCACCTTCATCGACGGCGATGCCGGCATCCTGCTGCATCGCGGCTTCCCGATCGACCAGCTCGCCGAGCACGGCGACTTCCTCGAGGTCTGCTATCTTCTACTTTACGGCGAATTGCCGACCAAGGCGCAGAAGGACGACTTCGACTATCGCGTGACGCGCCACACGATGGTGCATGAGCAGATGTCGCGCTTCTTCACCGGCTTCCGCCGCGACGCGCACCCGATGGCCGTCATGTGCGGCGTGGTCGGCGCGCTGTCGGCCTTCTACCACGACTCGACCGACATTTCGGACCCGTACCAGCGCATGGTCGCCTCGATGCGCCTGATCGCCAAGATGCCGACGATCGCTGCGATGGCCTATAAGTACCATATCGGCCAGCCCTTCATTTACCCGAAGAACGATCTCGGCTTCGCGGCCAACTTCCTGCACATGTGCTTTGCGGTGCCGTGCGAGGAATACAAGATCAATCCGGTGCTGGCGCGCGCTATGGATCGCATCTTCATCCTGCATGCCGACCATGAGCAGAACGCGTCGACCTCGACCGTTCGCCTCGCCGGCTCGTCGGGCGCCAATCCTTTCGCCTGCATTGCCGCCGGCATCGCTTGCCTGTGGGGGCCGGCGCATGGCGGCGCCAACGAAGCGGCGCTGAACATGTTGGGCGAGATCGGCCATGTCGATCACATCCCCGAGTTCATTGCCCGCGCCAAGGACAAGAACGATCCGTTCCGGCTGATGGGCTTTGGCCACCGCGTCTACAAGAACTACGACCCGCGCGCCAAGATCATGCAGAAGACCGCGCATGAGGTGCTGGGCGAGCTCGGCATCAAGGACGATCCGTTGCTCGACATCGCCATGGAGCTGGAGAAGATCGCGCTGACCGACGAGTACTTCATCGAAAAGAAGCTCTACCCGAACGTCGACTTCTATTCAGGCATCACGCTGAAGGCGCTGGGCTTCCCTACCACCATGTTCACCGTGCTCTTCGCGGTCGCGCGCACCGTCGGCTGGATCGCGCAGTGGAAGGAAATGATCGAGGATCCGCACCAGAAGATCGGCCGCCCGCGCCAGCTCTACACCGGCGCCACGGAACGCGATTACGTGCCGATTGCGAAAAGGTGAGTGAGTAGTGAAATAGGCAGTAGTGAGTAGGGCATAGGGCCTTCCTACTCTACTGACTACTGACTACTGACTACTCCCTTCTTTATGTACCCCATCACTACCTCGGCGGCGATGTCGCCGGAAGACCTGCCGGTCGTCATGCGTCTTGCAACCTCTGCAAAACCGTCCTTTTGCCAGGCGCGATAGGCGGTGTCTGAAAACAGGCCCTCGAGCTGCCGCGCCAGATAGCGCGGCCGTACATATTGGTTGTAGTGCTCCGGCACGATCGTCTGGTCGGCGATCAGATTGGGCAACGCGGCACTCCAGACCGTGATCAGCCCCTGGACCATGCGCATGACCGGATCGAGCCGGTAGCACGAGATCATCGGCACTCCCGACAGCGCCAATTCGAGCGACACGGTTCCAGATGCGATCAGTGCCGCATCGGCCTTGCCGAAGGCCTGCCATTTGCGTTCGGGATCAAGGATGATCTCGGGCTTTTCAGCCCAGCGTGCGACCGACGTTCTGACCAAGTCGGCGACATGCGGCACGGTAGGCAAAAGCAGGCGCAAACGGTGCCCGCGGGCGCGCAGGACCGACACCGTCTCGCCGAACGGACCGATCAGCCGGCTCACTTCGCCGCGGCGCGAACCCGGCAACACGAGCAACGTCTTCACGCGGTCACCGGACAGGTCGCGCGGCAAGCCTTGCGCCTTGGCGGCGCCAAGCAAGCCCGGATCCTGCGTCAACCGGTGGCCGACATAGGTGCCAAGCGGCCCACCGAGGCGGGCAAGCGCCTTCACCTCGAACGGCAGGATGCAGAGGATGTGATCGACATAGGGCTTCATCGCCACCGCCCTGCCCGGCCGCCAGGCCCATACGCTCGGGCAGACATAGTGGACGATCGGGATGGCCGGCGCTGCTGCGCGAACCTTCTTCGCGACGCGCAGCGAAAAGTCCGGACTGTCGATGGTAACGAGGCAATCGGGCCGCTCGGCCGCGACCGTCGCCGCCGTCTGGCCGATCCGGCGCATCAGCCGCGGCAGGTCGCGCAGCACCGCGCTGAAGCCCATCAGTGCGATCTCGCTGCCGTCGAAGAGCGGCGTCAGCCCCAGTTGCTGCAGGTGCCTGCCGCCAATCCCGACCAATTGAACCTTGCGGCCGGTCGTGCGCTCGAGCGCCTGCACGATATCGGCGCCGAGCAGATCACCCGATTCTTCGCCGGCGACGATTGCGAGCTTGAGCGGCTTGTCAGCGGCCATTAGCCGGCTCCCCCATTTGCCAGCTCAGTGGGCAGACCAACGATGAACAGGCCAAGAGCGTTCGCGCGCGCAATTGTGGCCGGCCCCTCAAGAATGAGCGAACGGCCGGCCTCGACAGCGATGCCGGCAAGGCCTGCTGCATGCGCGGCCTCGATCGTTTGCGGGCCAATCGATGGCAAGTCGGCGCGCAATTCCTGGCCCGGCTTGGCGCATTTGACCAGCACGCCGCGCGCCTTGCCGGCCAGCCTGCCATGGCCGCGCAATTCCCGCGTTCTGTCGAGCAGGCCGGCGGTGCCCTCAATGCCTTCCAGCGCGATAGTCCGACCTCCGATCGCAATCGCAGCCTGGCCGATATCGAGCGCGCCGATGGCCTTGGCCGCCCTGCGGGCGGCCTCGATGTCGCGCCAGTCGGACTGATTTGGCTCGGTCACCGTCAACGGACCTTCGCCGGCTGTCAGTTCCGGAACGACTTCGTGCGCACCGACGACCTTGACGCCTCGCGTTTCGAGGCCTCGGGTCAACACCTTCAGCAGGCCATCGTCGCCGCGTCGCAACGCTCTGATCAAGGAGGGAATTATCGCCAGCAGACCAAGTGTCGGCCTTATCTTGCTCAGCCGTGGCCTGCGCTTGATCTCGCCGGCCAGGACCAGGTGCGTAATGCCATGGCGCTTCAGCAATGGAAGCAGCAATCCGATATCTTCCAGCGCGAGTTTTTCCTGATCGTAGGCCGCAAAGTCCGCCTCGCGGTCGACCTCACCCGCGGCGATGATGATGAAGGGTGCAATACCATGCTTGACCAGGCCATCGGCGACTTCGACGGGCAGGCTGCCGCCGCCAGCAATGATGCCGACTCTGGAGCCCGGCGCGAGTGCAAGCCCTGCTTCGGCGGGCTCAGCCCTCGTCATCGCCATTGTCATCGTCGCCGCCACCCTTGAGCGATGGGACGGCAAAGTGCCGCTTGCCGCGGCTGGTGATGAAATCGATGATCTTCATAGCCGTTGGCGACGCGGCGAACTCGGCCTTGGCGAGTTCCACATTCTCGCCGACGGTGCGGGAACGATCGAAAATCATCCGATAAGCTTTGCGCAGCAGGTAGATTTCGGAACGCGGCAGGCCGGAGCGCTTGAGGCCGATGATGTTCAAGCCGCGCAGGCTGGCTCGGTTGCCGACCGCGATGGCGTAGGGAATGACATCCCCGACAAAAGCCGAGCATCCGCCGAGAAAGGCGTTGTCGCCGACGCGCACGAATTGATGAACGGCGCTCAGGCCGCCGATATAGACGTTGTCGCCTATCTCGCAATGGCCGCCGAGCGTCGCGCCATTGGCGAAGGTGGCGTTCTTGCCGACCACGCAATCATGGGCGATGTGGGCGTAGGCCAGGAAATTGCCGTTGTCGCCGACGCTCGTCTCGCCGCGGCTGGTGTCCGTGCCGAGATGCATGGTGACGCCTTCGCGGATGGTGCAGTTCTCGCCGATGACCAGCGTGGTACGCCCGCCCTTGTGCTTTGTGTTCTGCGGCGGTCCGCCCAGGGTCGCCATCGGATAGACCTTGGTCGAGGCCCCGATGGTCGTCGCGCCCAGCACCGAAACATGGCTGACCATTTCAACGCGGTCGCCGATCACGGCGTCGGCGCTGACATAACAGAAGGGTCCGATGCGAACGCCTTCGCCGAGTTGGGCGCCTTCCTCGACGACCGAGGAAGGATGAATGGATGTCTGGACTTTCATGAGCATTTCGAACCGTCAGCCGGTAACCATCATAGCCGAGATTTCGGCTTCCGCGGCTTTCGCGCCGTCCACCATGGCCTCGCAGGCGAATTTGAGCAGGCTGCCGCGCATCTTGATTTTCTTGACGTGGATCTTCAACTGGTCGCCCGGGACGACCGGCTTGCGGAATTTCGCATTGTCGATAGTCAGGAAATAGACCAGCGACGGTTTTTCCGTATTGAGGTTGCGGATGCAGATGGCGCCGGCGGTCTGCGCCATGGCCTCGATGATAAGCACGCCCGGCATCACCGGTTGCTCCGGAAAATGCCCCTGGAAATGCGGCTCGTTCATCGTCACGTTCTTGATGCCGATGGCAGAGTCATTGCCGTCGATATCGACGATGCGGTCGATCATCAGGAACGGATAGCGGTGCGGCAGGAGCTTCATAAGCCCCATGATGTCAACCGCCTCGAGTGTCGTTGCCACCATATCAGCCATTTCCGTCGCCTTGCTTGCGCGTCCTGGCCATCCTGCGCAGCATCGCTATCTCGCGCATGGCTTCCGCCATGGGCTGTGCCGGGTAACCTCCCCAGACCTCGCCTGCCGGCACGTTGCTCATGAATCCGCTTCTCGCAGCAAGCTTGGCCCCTGGTCCGATGGTCAAATGATCGGCGAGGCCGACACCGCCACCCATCGTGACGTTGTCGCCGACGACGACGGAACCGGAAATACCCGAAAGTCCGGCTATAATGCAATTGCGGCCGATGCGAACATTGTGGGCGATCTGCACCAGATTGTCGATCTTGGTGCCCTGGCCGATGATGGTATCCGACATCGCGCCGCGGTCGACGGTCGAATTGGAGCCGATCTCGACATCGTCCTGGATGATGACGCGGCCGATCTGCGGCACGCGTTCTGGTCCCTTGGCACCGCCCACGAAGCCGAAGCCGTCCTGGCCGATCCTGGCGCCGCCATGGATGATGACGCGATTGCCGACAAGCGCATATTGGATGCTGGCGCCCGGGCCGACGAAACCGTCGCGGCCGATCTGGCAGGAACGGCCGACAACGGCGTGAGGCGCAATGACCGTGCCGCTGCCGATGGATACGCCGGGACCGATCACGGCACCCGCCTCGACAATCGCCCCTTCCTCGACATGCGCGGACGGATCGACAAATGCATGCGCCGAGATGCCGGTTTCTCCGGTCATCGGTCCCGGAGTCGCGGCCTGCGGAAACAGCAGGCGTCCGACCATCGCGAAAGCTTGTTGCGGGCGGGGATGCATCAGCACGGCGATGCCTGGCGGCGCCTTGCCGGCAAAATCGGCAGGGCAAAGGACCGCAGCCGCCCTGAGCGACTGCATCAACGCGAAATTGCGCTTGCCGTCGACAAAGACGAGCGCGCCGTTGCCACCTTCATTGGCAGGAGCCAGCGCCTCGATGGCAATTCCGGCCTGAGCGGAATCGAGCAGGCTGGCGCCGGTCAGATTCGCGACTTCGCCAGCCGTATACCGGCGTGAAGGCGCGAAGAACACCGGATCGGTCATTCCAGAAGCAATATCCAGCTGGGTCGGATCAGTCTAGTCCGGGCCGTCAGCCGGCCCGGATAATCGCGACTACGAAATTAGAAGCGGGTCGCGATACCGAAGTTGAATTCCTGCACGTTGTCGGTCGACTCTTTCTTGACCGGGATCGCATAGTCGATGCGGATCGGGCCGAACGGCGAGGCCCACATCAAGCCCAAACCGACAGAAGCACGGAGTTTCATACTCGTAGACGACGAATCAACACCGACGAGGTTGTTGCCATAAAGCGTCGCCGCATCCGCAAAGACGGCGCCACGCAAACCGAAGCTCTCCGGAATAACTGGCAGCGGGAACTGAGCCTCAGCGGAGGCATTGAAGTACGTGGTGCCACCGAGATGATCACCACTGCCTCCGCTAGCCACGGGGCCAATACCGCCATACTCGAAACCGCGGATCATGCGGTCGTTGCTCTGGAAATAGTCGAAGACGCGCAAATCGTTGCTGCCGTAGGCCGCAAGATAGCCCGCGCCACCCGAGACCAGGCCGACTAGGTCAAGTTGTTCCGACAAAGTTTGGTAGACACTGGCGCGCCCGGTGAGCTTCACCCACTTGGCGTCGCCGCCAAGGCCGGCAAACTCGGTCGTGCCGGTGATGTAAAGACCCTCATGCGGGTTCTTCATGTCGTCGATGGTGTTGTACACCAAACCCAGGCTGACCGATGATTTCAGCCATGGGCTCTCCGCGATGCCAGCTTGAATTGCCGGCGAAACGTCGCACTTCGCAGGGTCAAGGACACCACTAGTCAAGCAATTGTCTGGGTAGGAATACTTTTCCTGTGAGATATTGTACGCCAGCTGCGTCGAAATGCTGTCGGTAATCGGCAGACCGAACCGAACGGTCGCGCCAGTAACATTGGTATCATAGTGGTTGTATTCGCGCGTCGACTTGTAGATGTCGAAGCCTGCGGCGATGCGCCGACCGAGAAAATACGGCTCGGTAAAGGAAACCGAGTAGTCGCGCGAATGCCTGCCACCGCCGGCCGACAGCTTGATGTACTGGCCACGGCCGAGGAAGTTGCGTTCGGTGACGGAACCCTCGACGGATGGGCCGGGCGTGTCGCCACCGGTCGAATAGCCGGCGCCAACCGAGAACTCGCCGGTCGACTTCTCGACTACCGTGACCACGAGCACGACCTGGTCGGGCGCCGAGCCCGGAACGGTCGAGATGTCGACTGACTGAAAATAATCAAGGTTTTCCAGCCGCTTCTTCGCGCGCTGGATGAGAACCTGGTTGAAGGCGTCGCCTTCGCTGACATCGAATTCGCGACGGATGACATAGTCGCGCGTGCGGTCGTTGCCGCGGATTTCGATGCGCTCGACATAGGCCTTGGTGCCCTGGTCGATGGTGTAGACGACCGAAATGGTGTGGTTCTCGAAATTACGGTCGCCGCGCGGCGTCACCTGGGCGAAGGCATAGCCCGAACCCGCGACCTTCTCGGTCAACGCGATGATCGAATCCTCGACGTCCTTGGCGTTGTAGACATCGCCCTTGTGGGTGTCGACTACGGATTGCAGCGACTTCGAGTCGACTTCGGGGATGGTGCTTTCCACACTGACGTCGCCGAATGTGTAGCGGTCGCCTTCCTGCACGGTGATGGTGACCGTGTATTTGTTGGTGGCGTCGTCAAGCTCACCGACGGCCGAGACAACCTGGAAGTCGGCATAGCCGTGATTGTAGTAGAAGCGGCGCAGCAGTTCCTGGTCGGCGCGCAGCTTGTCCTCGTCATAGACGTCGTCGCGCAGCACGAAGGACAGCCAGGACGAGCGCTTGGTGTTGATGACGTCGGAAAGGCGGCGGCTGGAATAGGCGTGGTTGCCGACGAAATTGATCGCCGCGATCTGGGTGCGGCCGCCTTCATTGATGTTGAAGACCACGTTCACGCGGTTGTCGCCAAGGTCCATGACCTGCGTGGACACGGCGGCGTCATCGCGCCCAATGCGCTTGTAGGCAGCCTTGACCGCTTCGACATCGGCGTCCAGCGCCTGCTGCGAGAAGGTCGCGCGCGGCTTCAGCTGGACAGCTGCCTGGAGCGCGTTGTCCTTCAGCTTCTTGTTGCCCTGGAACAGAACCTGGTTGACGACCTTGTACTCGGAAACCTTGACAACAAGGCTCGAACCGACCTGGTTGATCTGAACGTCCGAGAACAGGCCGGTGCCGAACAGCGCCTTGACGGCGGCGTCGATATCGGAACTGGAGAAGGGCTTGCCCGGCTTGATCGAAATGTAATTGCGGATGGTCTCGGCATCAACGCGCTGGTTGCCGCTGACCTCGACGCGCGAAATCACTGCGGCCTCAGCCACCGACGTGGCAGCGAACTGCACTGCGAGCGCGCCTGGCACAACCAGAGCGGCGGACAAAGCCGCCGCGGACGCGGCGCTCAGAAACTTGGATGCTGCCTTCATCGGGCTTTGGTACCTTTTTCTCGTAGTCCCCACGGCGAGAAAACCGGACGTGCGGTATTTCCCTTACCGTATTAACCGGATTTTCCCTACACGCAAGGCTCCCGGTTAATTTGTATTTACTTAACCGTACCGCGTGGCTTTCGCGTCACGCATATCCCCACGCATGGTAAACGGCATCTCAATGTGACTGGGGCTGAAGCCAAATTTCTTCATGATTTCAGCACCCAAACAGATCATTCCAAAAAACGAAGCCCATGAACCCGAGCACCAGGAACAGCCCCGTCCGATAAGCCATCTCCATCATGCGCTCTGAGACCGGTCGCCTGATGACGGCCTCCACGCCGTAGAACAAGAGGTGCCCGCCGTCGAGGGGGGGAATCGGCAGGAGATTGAGAAAACCTATTCCGACTGACAGAAATGCAACAAGCTGCACCAGCCACTCGAAGCCGAGCTTGGCTGCCTGGCCCGACATTTTCGCTATTTTGATCGGACCGCCCAACTGGCATTTGTCCTCGCGTCCAAGCGCAAAGCGCTGCAGGAACTGGCCGGTGCGCTCGATCACGTGCCCGGTTTCCTCGACCGCCGCCACCACGGCGCCTGCGGGCGTATAGGAGATCAGGCGCGGCTGGCCGAGCTCGACGTTGTTGACGACGCCAATAACCGCGACCTTTACCTTGTTGCCCAGCGCATCCTGCTGCTCCATGGGCGCCGGCGTCGCCGTAACGGTGATTTCCTTGCCGTCGCGCAGCATCGTGAAGGTGATGGCGTCGCCTGCCCGGCCTGAAACCAGCCGCTGCACGTCGGCAAAAGTCTCCACTTTGCTGCCGTCGACTCTGACGAATCGGTCGCCCGGCTGGATTCCGGCTTTTTCCGCCGGGCTGCCTGCAGTGACTTCGGCCACCGTCGGCTCCAGGACCGGACGTCCATAAAGGGAAAACAGCACCGCAAACACGGCAATCGTCAGCAGGAAGTTGAACAGCGGCCCGGCAACGACCGTCGCGGCGCGCTTCCAGATCGGCTGAGTGTGGAAGGCGACCTGGCGCTCGGCGTCGGTCAGCGATTCGATCTCTTCGGTGCTTGGCTGGCTCGATGTCGCATTCATGTCGCCAACGAATTTGACGTAGCCGCCAAGCGGAATGGCGCAAAGCTTCCAGCGCGTGCCGTGGCGATCGTAAAAGCCGAAGATCTCGGGGCCGAAGCCGATGGAAAAGGCCTTCACGCCGATGCCGCACCAGCGGCCGATGAGATAGTGGCCCATCTCGTGGACGAACACGACCACGGTCAGCACGAACAGAAACGGCACGAGCGTGCCAAGGACGAAGCCTTGTGCGCTGAAGACCGCGTGAATGATGTCGTTCAAGTCATGCCCTCAAATTCGCCCGCACGCGACACTCCGCCGCGACTGTGGCATCAATCCGGGCGAATCCGTGGCGGGTGCCGTTTTTCACCCTACCGCAACGTCTCTCAGTTCGGAAACAGCCCCAGTGCCGGATGCTCGGCGCCCGCCGCGATCCAGCCGATGACGTACAGCGCGAACGCGGCCGCGACAAGCCCGTCCACCCTGTCCATGACGCCGCCATGGCCGGGAATGAGATTGCTCGAATCCTTGGCACCGTGCCGGCGCTTGACCCAGGATTCGAACAGGTCGCCGATCTGCGAAACGATCGAGAGCGCCAGCGCGATGAGACCAAGCTGGACGAAATTGCCGGCGCCGGCCGCGATCGTCAGCAAAAGTCCGGCGACAACGCCGCCGACCGCGCCTCCCAGCGCACCGCTCTGCGTCTTGCCGGGCGAGATCGACGGAGCAAGTTTCGGGCCGCCGACCGCGCGGCCGACGAAATAGGCGGCTATGTCGGTTGCCCAGACCACGGCGAACAGGAAGAGAATCGCAAGCAGCCCGGAATGAATGTCGTCACGGAGGTAGGCGAGGGAAAAGCCGGAAAGAGCCGCATAAGCCAGTCCGGGAGCTTCCCACAGCGCAGTCCCTCTGATGCGAGCGGCGATGGCCGCGACTGCCACAAGGATCGCGACAAGGAGCAGCAGCCATAAGGCCGGCAAGCCGGCAATCAGCGCGCCGATGAAGACCAGAATCAGCGCTTCCGGCAGGAGGCCGAGCGTCGCGCCGTTCCCAGACCGCGACATACGCGTCCATTCATAGAAGATCAGCGCTGCGATTCCCGCGCTAAACAGCCGGAACGGCAACCCGCCAAGCCAGGTGAGCGCAAGGGTCAGAGCCGCCATCAAGATTGCCGAGATGACGCGCTGCTGGAGATTGCTCATTCGCGGCGGCGCCTAAAGCGCGACATCGCGGGCGGCAAGCCCGCCGAAGCGTCGTTCGCGGCCGGCAAAGTCGCGCAAGGCATCGGCCAGATGCTCCCGGCTGAAGTCCGGCCAGTAGCAAGGCAGGAAGACAAGTTCGCTATAGGCAGCCTGCCACAGAAGGAAGTTCGACAGCCTGAGCTCGCCGCTGGTCCGGATGACCAGCTCAGGATCAGGGATGCCATGGGTATCGAGCGACGCGGCAAAGCTCTCCGCCGTGATGGCCTCGCTCGCCATGTCGCCGCGCGCGACGGCGTCCGCCAGCTTGCGCGCGGTGCGCACGATCTCGTCGCGGCCGCCATAGTTGAAGGCGATGACGAGCGTCAGCGCCTCATTGCCGGCAGTGAGCGATTCGGCCTCTTGAAGCAGTCCCCTGATGTCGGGCTGCAACCCCTGCCTGTCGCCGATCACCCTCACCCGCACGCCACTCTGATGCAGTTCGGCAAGATCGCGCCGGATGAACAGCTTCAACAGGCCCATAAGGTCGCTGACCTCGGATTTCGGCCGCGACCAGTTCTCGGAGGAAAAGGCGTAGACGGTCAGATAGGAGATGCCGAGCCCAGGCGCGGCGCGGACCGTCTTGCGCAAGGCCTCGACGCCGGCGCGGTGGCCGGCAAGGCGCGGCAGACCGCGCGCCTTGGCCCAGCGTCCGTTCCCATCCATGATGATCGCGACATGCGCGGGCGTTGCCATGGTCTCGCTTTCGAGCCGGAAAACCCGACCCTAAACCTGCATGATTTCAGCTTCCTTATCGGAAAGCAGGTGATCGATAGTGCTGATCATCTCGTCGGTCAGCTTCTGAACCTGGTCGGACCGCTTGCGCTGATCGTCCTCGCTGATGGTGCCGTCCTTCTCAGCCTTCTTGAGGAAATCCATACCGTCGCGTCGGACATGGCGAACGGCGACGCGGGCGTTTTCGGCATAGCCATGCGAGATCTTGACCAATTCCTTGCGGCGCTGCTCGTTGAGCTCCGGCAGTGGAATCCTCAGCGTGGTGCCGTCGACGATCGGGTTGAAGCCCAGATTGGCTTCGCGGATGGCGCGGTCAACAGCGCTGACCATGGACTTATCCCACACTGAGACCGAAATCATGCGCGGCTCCGGCACCGACACATTGGCGACCTGGTTGATCGGCATCGCCGTACCGTAAGCCTGCACCTGGATGGCATCGAGCAGGTTGCTGGAGGCCCGGCCGGTGCGCAGCGAGGCCAGATCGTGCTTGAAGGCGGCAATCGCCCCGTCCATGCGTCGCTTCAGGTCTTCGTACTCGCCACTCATGATCATCTCCTCGACCCGTTCGCCGGGTTCACTGTTTGTGTCGTTGTCCCGTCTGCGGTTCCGTGGTCGTTTAACGGATCCCGGGCCCGATTATTTGTCCGCGACGACCGTGCAATGGCCGCCACCCCTCAAAATGTCGCCGAAACCACCTTTTTCGTGGATCGAATAGACGATTATCGGAATGTTGTTTTCGCGCGCAAGTGCAATCGCGGCCGTATCCATGATCGCAAGCCCGCGGTTGATGACTTCTGCGTGGCTGATGCGGTCGAAGCGGGCCGCGTTCGGGTCCTTCTTGGGATCGGCCGAATAGACCCCGTCGACCTGCGTGCCCTTGAACAGCGCATCGGCGCCGATCTCGGCGGCGCGAAGGGCCGCGGCCGAATCGGTGGTGAAGAACGGATTGCCGGTGCCGCCGGCGAAGATGACCACTTTGCCCTGGTTCATATAGGCGGTCGCCTGGCGTTGGGAAAAGCTCTCGCAGAGTTCCGGCATGGCGATCGCCGAAAGCACGACCGCATCGACGCCGATCTTGTTCAGCGAGGTGCGCAGCGCCAGCGAGTTGATGACGGTGGCGAGCATGCCCATATGGTCGCCGGTGACACGGTCGCCGCCCTTCGAGGCCACGGCGACGCCGCGGAAGATATTGCCGCCGCCGATGACGACGCCCACTTCGACGCCAAGCGCACGCGCCTCGGCAATGTCGGCGGCAATGCGGTCGACCACCGAAACGTCGATGCCGAAATGCTGCTCGCCCATCAACGCTTCGCCGGAAGCCTTCAGCACGACACGTCGATAGAGGGGCTTCACCGTCATCTGGATCCTCGAATATCTCGGCGCGGCAATTTTGGAGGCAAAACCGCCCCCGCTTCATCCGGCGATGCTGTCATGACGGGTTGACCCGATACACGAAGGGCGCGGTGATGTCACGCCGCGCCCTCGTGCAAAATTCCAGGCTTTTTTGGCTCAGTTGCTGCTGATGCTGACGACCTCGCCTTCGATCGTCACCGGTGGTGCATAGCCGGAAGGCTTGTCGCCGGTCACCACCCCGCCGGCCACCCTGACCTGGATCTCCGGACCGAAATAGGAATAAGGGTACGGCGCCGAAGCACGGCTCACCTTATCCAGCCGCTGGCGAAGCTCGACGGGAATCGAAAAATCCAGCGCCGCCAGATTGTCCTGTAGCTGAGCGACCTTCGTCGCTCCGAGGATGACAGTGGCGACGCCGGGCTGTGTCACCACCCAGTTCAACGCAGTTTGAGCCATGCTGTGGCCGAGTTCGGCGGCCACCTTTTCGAGTTCGGCCACGATCGCCCAGTTGCGTTCGCTGAATTTCTGGAAACTCGGATGGGTGGTGTTGCGAAAACCGTCGAGCCGACCGGCGTTACCCGCTTGTGTCGGACGGTATTTGCCGCTGAGCAGCCCGCTCGCCATCGGGCTCCACACCATAATGCCGGCGCCGTGACGCGTGGCGAAGGGCACGAATTCGTGCTCGATGTCTCGTTGGGCGAGCGAATATTCGAGTTGCAGGGCCGAGATAGGCTCATAGCCGCGCAGTTCGGCGATCGCCTGCGTCCGGCCGGCATACCAGCCCGGCACGTTGGACAGGCCGATGTGGCGCACCTTGCCCGCGCGCACCAGGTCGTCAAGCGTGCGCAGGACTTCCTCGGCCGGCGTAAGCCTGTCCCACACATGCAGGAAATACAGGTCGATATAGTCGGTCCCGAGCCGCTTCAGCGAGGCGTCCACGGCGCGCATAATGTTTTTGCGGCCATTGCCGCCGGCGTTCGGATTGCCGGGGTCCGAATTCATGGTGAATTTGGTGGCGATCACCGCCTTGTCGCGCAGGCCCCGTTCGCTGATGAACGAGCCAAGCCATGTCTCTGCGGTGCCGCTTGTGTAGAGGTCGGCCGTATCGAAGAAATTGCCGCCCGCCTCGACATAGGCGTCGAATATGGCGCTGGCGGTATCCTTGTCCGCGCCCCAGCCCAACTCGGTGCCGAAAGTCATCGTACCCAGCGCCAGTCGGCTCACTCTCAGCCCGCTGTTGCCGAGCATGTAATAGGTCATTGTCATGATGTCTCTCCAATCCAGGTCCGATTGATGACGTGCTATTGACCGGGAGTCGTCTTGACCCAGGGATTGCCGCGCTGATGCGTCATGCGGAACGCGAAGCCGTCGACCTTCCAGCCGGCAGCCAAGCGCGTCAGATGATGCTCGTAGGTGCCCCAGACTTCCCAGAGCGGGTCGCCATTGCCCTCCATCCGGTTCCACGCATAGCCGTTGGAGCGGACCGTCGCTGCGCCGGCGTCGAAGGAGACCTGATGGTTGGTGCGCAGATGCAGGCTGGTCTTGCTGCCTTTGAGGTTGCCCGCCCAGGCGCCGATCAGATCGTCGGACGCGATGTTCGCCGCAGGCTGTCCCGAAAGGCTGCTGAAATCGGCGGTGACGCGATCGGCGAAATAGCTGCGGGCCAGCTTCCAGTCCTGCGCATCCACTGCGCGGTCGATGGCGTCGGCAATGCGGATGACGGCACGCTCATCGGCAAGGGCCTGCCAGCCGGCCGTTTCGGCACCGCCGGCATCGACCGGGGCCAGCGCAATGCCTGCCGCGAATGTGACATGTCTCAAGGCATTCATCTTTTTTCTCCTGGTGCATCAGCCCGCCGCCGACGTGTGGCGACAATGTGGACCGGAGAGTCGGCAACGATAAGATTGCATTGTTCGCATGAACTGTGCGATATCGTTCATGAATGGATCGCGACCTGCTTAGCCATCTGCCGGTCATCGTCACTGTCGCGCGGCGCGGCGGCTTTGCGCTTGCAGCAGCTGAGCTCGGCATGAGCCCGTCGGCGGTCAGCCATGCGGTACGGCTGGTCGAAGAGCGCATCGGCCAGCCGCTCTTCGCGCGCACGACGCGCAGCGTATCGCTGACGGAAGCCGGCAAGGCGCTGGTGGAGACGGCGGCCCCAGCGCTGCAGGACATTGCCGATCGGATGGATCGGATCCGCGGCATCAAGGGCCGGCCCTCCGGCCTGCTCAGGATCAACGCCTCCAACATCGCGATCCCCTTGGCGGTCACGCCCGTTGTAGCGGCCATGGCCGAACGCTATCCCGATGTGACGGTCGAGGTTTTCGCCGAGCAGGGGCTTGTCGATATTGTCGGCGAAGGTTTCGACGCCGGCATCAGGCTGGGCGAGATGATCGCGCAGGACATGATTACCGTGCGGCTCACGCCGCCCCTCAAGGCCGTGGTCGTCGCTTCGCCCGCCTATATCGGAAAGCACGGCCGTCCGCGCGGCGTGAGCGACCTCGCGAACCACAATTGCATCGGCTACCGGCTGGTCCGCTCGGGTGGACTCTATCGCTGGGATTTGCACGAGGACGGCAAGGATATCGTCGTCGAAACGCGCGGCACGGCCGTCGTCACCGATTCGCTCGCGGCCATCGACCTGGCGCTGGCCGGGGTCGGGCTCGCCTATGTGTTCGAGCCGCTGGTGCGCGCCGACCTCGCCGCCGGCAGCCTCGCCCAGATCCTGCCGCAGACGGCGATCGAGGAGCCCGGCCTCTTCCTTTATTTCCCGCGCCGCGCATCAATGGCGCCGAAGCTCAGGGCCTTTATCGACACCGCACAAGAAATCGGCCGGGCATCCACGCGGACACCCGACCGAGTTGCCTGAGCTCGTAAGCCCTTCACCTTAAGGGGGGATGCTAAGCGCTCCCTCGGATAAGAGCTATTTCTTGACCGCGGCCGCGACTTCCGCCGCGAAGTCGGTCGTTTCCTTCTCGATGCCCTCGCCGAGCGCGTAACGCAGGTAGGCGGTGATCTTGGCGGGGGCGCCGATCTCCTTCTCGGCATCCTTCAGCGCCTTCTCGACGGTAATGTCGGGATTGAGCACGAAGGCCTGCTTCAAAAGCACGACCTCTTCATAGAACTTGCGCAGCCGGCCCTCGACCATCTTCTCGATGATCGCTTCCGGCTTGCCGGACTGGCGCGCCTGGTCGGCGAAGATTGCCTTCTCACGCTCGACCGCGGCCGGGTCGACTTCTTCTGCCGTCAACGCCATCGGGCTGGTTGCGGCGACATGCATGGCGACCTGGCGGGCAAAGGCGTTGGCGGCATGCTCGTTGCCGGTGGTCTCGATGGCGACCAGCACGCCGAGCTTGCCGAGGCCCTCGGCAACCGCGTTGTGGACATAGGTCGCCACTGCGCCGTGCGGCACGGTGAGCTTGGCCGAACGGCGGAAATTGATGTTCTCGCCGATCGTGCCGACCGCATCCTTGACGGTCTCGGTGACCGACTTGTCGGAGCCCGGATATTTGGCGGCCGAGACCGCCTCGGTGGTGCCGTATGCAAGCGCAACCTTCGCGATATTGCGAACGAGTTCCTGGAACTGCTCGTTGCGGGCGACGAAGTCGGTCTCGGAATTGACTTCGACGATCGCTGCCTCGCGAACGCCGGCGTCGACGCCGATCAGGCCTTCGGCCGCAGTGCGGCCGGCCTTCTTGTCGGCCTTCGAGATGCCCTTCTTGCGCAGCCAGTCGACGGCCTCTTCCATGTTGCCGTTGGTCTCGCTCAACGCCGCCTTGCAGTCCATCATGCCCGCGCCGGTCAAGTCGCGGAGTTCTTTGACCTGTGCAGCCGAAATACTCATTGTCGCCTCTTTGGTTCAAAATGCGCCGACGCACCATCGGGACTCGATGATGCGCTCGGCAGAAGCGCTTTAGCGCGCCAACTTATTGGAAAGATGAAGGCCGGAACCGGCCTTCGCCATCAAGCTTCCGGAGCCTCAGTGGCCGGGGTGTCAAGCGCCGGCTCGACCGGAACCTCGGCGGAAGCGCCGATGTCGACGCCGAGCGCGCCCTGCTGGCGGGCGATGCCGTCGATGGCGGCCTTGGCGATCAGATCGCAATAAAGCTGGATGGCGCGCGCCGCATCGTCATTGCCGGGGATCGGGAAGTCGATCTTGTCCGGATCGCAGTTCGAATCGATGATGGCCACGACCGGGATGCCGAGGCGCTTGGCCTCGAGGATGGCGATCGCTTCCTTGTTGGTGTCGATGACGAACATCAGGTCCGGCGTCGAACCCATGTCCTTGATGCCGCCCAGCGCCTTGTTGAGCTTCTCGCGCTCGCGGTCGAGGTTCAGGCGCTCCTTCTTGGTGAGACCCTGGGCCTCGCCGGTGAGCGTCTCGTCGAGCTTGCGCAGGCGCTGGATCGAGTTCGAGATCGTCTTCCAGTTGGTGAGCATGCCGCCCAGCCAACGCGAGTTGACATAGTACTGAGCCGAACGCTGCGCGGCGTCGGCAACGATGTCTGACGCCTGGCGCTTGGTGCCGACGAACAGCACACGGCCGCCCTTGGCAACGGTGTCGGACACCTGTTTCAGAGCCTGGTGCAGCAGCGGCACCGTCTGCGACAGGTCGACAATGTGGATGTTGTTGCGAGCGCCATAGATGTAAGGCGCCATCTTCGGGTTCCAGCGGTGGGTCTGGTGGCCGAAGTGAACACCAGCTTCCAGAAGCTGGCGCATGCTGAAATCAGGCAGAGCCATTCTTAGTTCCTTTCCGGTTGGCCTCCACGGACACAGGCATTTCGGACGGGATGTCCTGATGCCACCGGAGGTTTCAGCCGGATTTCTCCCGGGCAGACACCAAAGTCCGTGTGTGGAATGAGCGCGCATATAGAGGGGAAGTCTGATAAACGCAAGCCGGGTGGCGGAAAACGCCCCAGCCTGCGGCGATCCGCGCAGAGTCAGCGTTTTAGCTTGCCGTTCGGCACCCGAACGCGGCGGAACACGGCGACGATCTCCTCCCGGCTGCACTCGATGGCGCCGAGCCGCACCGCGCGGTCGCGCTCGAAGCCGGTTATATCGTAATGCGGCGCCGACGTCTTGGGTGGCCCCTGGTAGGACGAACGCTTGAGGGCGAGTTCGGCGGCGAAGCGATGCAGCTCGTCGACGTCATCGGCGAGGAGGTGGCACCAGCGGTGCCCGGCCCATTTCCAGATCGCTGCATCGACATAGACCGCCATCAGGCTCGCCGCACTTGGTAAGCCTCACACATGGCGTTTGGAAGCCAAGCCTGCAAGCCGGGTCGGCTGTCGTCAAAGAATTGCTATTTCGACGCCGGGCAAGGCTTGGTCTGGTCGAACAGCGACAGGTTCACCAGCTTGCCGGTCATCGAGAAGTCGCCATAGTCCATGACGAGGTCGCGGGTGATGCCGTTCTCGTGCAGCTTGAAGCTGATCCGGTACTCCGGCACCTCCTCGCCGCTTTTGTCGGTATCGTCGAAATAGGCGATGTCGACCGGCCAGTACTTGTCCGAGGCGAGCTTGGCCAGCGCCGGCGCTTCCGGATCCGTCTTGTCGGCATCCGTCTTCTTACCGACGATGACGGTGGTGGCCATCACCTTGTTGGCGTCTTCCGAGCCGTCGAACAAATTGGTCTGGTAGAAATTCTCGCCCTTCTCGGCCTTGCCGATCAGCTCGACCAGATGCTGGGTCGGAAACTGCGTGATCGCAAGCTCCAGGCTGCTCTTCTCGGGCTTGTCGATATCGACCTTGAGACCCTTCGCTTCCCTGGTGGCCATGCCCTTCACCTCCTTGTCGAGGTTCTGGTCGACGAAGGATTTCGTCACGAAGGAAAAGGTCTTGCCTTCGGCGTCCTCGAAAGTCGTCGTCTGCTGGTCGGTCAGCCTGGTGTTGTCGTTGGTGACGATCTGGGTGACGAAGCGGAACTTGACCGTATAACCTTCGCAGGCCGATCCGTTGAACTCGTAGACCATGCGGCCGGTGATGCCGGTGATGCCCGAACGGTCGGAGGCCTTGTTGAGCGTCAGATCATAGACGGCGCGATGGGCCTGCAGCGCGGGCACCGCAAAGGCCGGCGACATCGGGTACGCCGCCGAGATACAGGCAGCGGCAAGAAAAAGGCGCGTTGCGCGCATGCGTTACTCCGATCGTCGCGGCCGGAGGCAGGCCGCAGGGAAAGATGGTCCAGCTTAAAAAAAGTCATGGCGGAAGCGAGGCAAAAATAGCAATTTCGGCCCGGCCAACGCGGCGCCTTCCAGCAATAGGGAAAACCAATGAGCGAAACAATCGAAAAGCGGCTAAGCGATCTTGGCGTCACCATTCCGGCAGCCGCCGCACCCGCCGCCAACTACGTGCCCTATTGCCGCACCGGCAACACGTTGTTCACCGCCGGCCAGCTGCCGCTGAAAGACGGCAAGCTGCAGGCAACCGGGCTGCTCGGCCGCGACATCGACACGGCGGGAGGCAAGGAAGGGGCGAAATTCTGCGCCATCAACATCCTGGCGCAGGCCAAGGCGGCGCTCGGCGATCTCGAAAAGATCCGCCGCCTCGTCAAGATCACGGTCTTCGTCGCGTCGGCGCCGGATTTCGTCGAGCAGCATCTTGTCGCCAACGGCGCCTCCGATTTCCTGGTCGCAGCCCTCGGCGAGCGCGGCAAGCACGCCCGCTCCGCCGTCGGCACCGCCTCGCTGCCGCTCAACGCCGCGGTCGAGATCGAAGCGATCTTCGAAGTCGAGTGAGGTTCGAGATGACCGACCTGTCCTGGCTGATCGCGCGGCCCGTCGCGCATCGTGGCTTCCACAATATGAACAAGACGCGCTGGGAAAACACGCTGTCGGCTTTCGCCGCGGCCGCCGAGCGCGGCTATGCCATCGAATGCGACGTGCATATCTCGTCCGACGGCATCCCGGTCATCATCCATGACGGGGATCTGAAACGGCTGACCGGTCATGACGGATTTGTCTGGCAGCGCACCGCGGCCGAGCTGGCGACACTCAAGATCGGCGGCACCAAAGACTGCGTGCCGACGCTCGAGGAAGCGCTCGACCTGATCGGCGGCCGCGTGCCGCTGGTGGTCGAGCTGAAAGGCGTTCCCGGGCATGACGCGGGCCTGGTGGCAAGTGTCGGCCGGCTGCTCAAGCGCTACAAGGGCAAGGTCGCGATCATGTCGTTCGATCACTGGCTGATCCGCGACTTCGCCAAGGACGCGCCCGGCATCCCCGGCGGATTGACCGCCTATGGCAGGGATAACCAGTTGATCGAAGCGCATTTCGCCATGCTCGCGCACGACCTCGCCTTTACCTCTTACGCCGCCGGCGATCTGCCGAACCCGTTCGTCAGCTTCGTGCGCGAAAAGCTGAAGATGCCGGTCCTCACCTGGACCGTGCATGACCAGCCGGCGGTCGACCTCACCTTCAAATACGCCGACCAGATGACCTTCGAGGGTTTCGAGCCCGACCTGGTCAAGGTCGCCTGAAGCGGTCCCCGAATCGTGACTTGTAGCAGCCCTGAGGACGCTTAAATAAGCCCCATGGATCAAGGCGACGACGACGATGGACGGGCAGCGAACGCGGATTATGCGATCCGCGTCGCGGCAGGCGTCGGCGCATTCACCTGCGAGGAATGGAACGGCTTTGCCGGAACCACGCGTAGCGACAAAGAAAACGGCTACAACCCGCTGGTTTCATTTGCTTTTCTAAGCGCCTTGGAAGACTCTGGCTGCGCTGTCCGACGCACAGGCTGGCAGGGCCATCATCTGAGACTTGAAACCGCGCAAGGCAGGCTTCTTGGCGCCGTGCCCTGTTATCTCAAGTCGCACAGCCAGGGCGAATATGTCTTCGATCATGGCTGGTCCGACGCTTTCGAGCGCGCCGGCGGCCGCTACTATCCCAAGCTGCAATGCTCGGTGCCGTTTTCACCGGTCACCGGCCCTCGCCTGCTGGTCGGCAAAACCGAGGACGCCGGCGCGGTGAGAGCCGGCCTCGCCGCCGGCCTGAAGATGGTCACCGACAAGCTCGGCGTCTCCTCCGCGCATGTCACCTTCGCGAACGAAACCGACGTCGCGACGCTGGAAGCAGCAGGGTTCCTGCATCGCACCGACCAGCAGTTCCATTTCTTCAACGAAGGCTTTTCGAACTACGACGATTTCCTCGCCACGCTTGCGTCGCGCAAGCGCAAGGCCATGAAGAAGGAGCGCCGCGAGGCGCTGGCCGATGGGATCAGCATCGACTGGCTGACCGGCAAGGACATCACCGAACGCGCCTGGGACGATTTCTTTGCTTTCTACATGGATACCGGCGGCCGCAAATGGGGCCGGCCCTATCTCAATCGGCGGCTGTTCTCGCTGATCGGCGAGCGCATGGCCGACGACATCCTGCTCGTCATGGCAAAGCGTAACGGGCGCTACATTGCCGGCGCCATCAATTTCATCGGCTCCGACGCGCTCTATGGGCGCAACTGGGGCTGTATCGAGGACCATCCCTTCCTGCATTTCGAGGTCTGCTACCACCAGGCGATTGACTTCGCCATCGAGCGCGGGCTGAAGGTGGTGGAGGCCGGGGCGCAGGGCGAGCACAAGCTGGCGCGCGGCTACCGGCCGGTGACCATGCATTCGGCGCACTACATCTCGCATCCCGGCTTGCGCAATGCCGTCGCCGACTATCTCAGGCGCGAGCGGCGCGAGGTCGAGCGCATGGGCGAATATCTCGAAGAGCACACGCCCTTCCGCAAGGACCTCGGGGAATAGACCGAGTCTGCCAGGCGCTTGCTCCGTCGTCTTGCCGCTTGGGACCGGCTTCGCTACACCGGACGACAAACCGTAATTCAGGAGCTCCCGCCATGGCTGAAGCCTATGATCCCGGCAACATCTTCGCGAAGATCCTGCGCGGCGAGATCCCTTCGCACCGCGTCTACGAGGACGAGGCGGTCGTCGCCTTCATGGATGTGATGCCGCAAGGCACCGGCCACACGCTGGTGGTGCCCAACGCGCCGTCGCGCAATATCCTCGACGCCGATCCGGCAACGTTCGCTCCGCTGTTTGCGGTAGTGCAGAAAGTGGCGGTAGCGGTGAAAAAGGCGTTCAACGCCGACGGTGTCACCCTCATGCAGTTCAACGAACCGGCCTCCGGGCAGACCGTCTACCACCTGCATGTCCACGTCATCCCGCGCTTCGAGGGCGTGCCGTTGAAGCCGCATAGCGGGCAGATGGAAAAGCCGGAGGTGCTGGCCGAGAATGCCGGCAAGATCCGGGCGGCGCTGGGAAGCTGAACCGGCCCGCCGGATCAACCGGCCAGCAAGCGCGCCAATGTTTGGAAGGCTGTCGGCTCCGGCCCGGCGATAAGCCGCTGCCGGATTGCGGCGGCGCACGCTTCCGGGGTCAGGGCCGACGTATCAACTTCCAAGTCGTAGAGGCCGGGTTTATGCACCTCTTCCTGCCAGAGGCGGACTGGCAGCGGTACGGGACCGTCGTCCGTTCCGGTCACATATGGTGTTTCAGCCCGCCCGCGGCGCGCCTTCGCAGGACCTCGTCGATCGGACAGCCGACGCCGATGAGCAGGACCGGCAGGCCAGCCAGGCGCCGGTTTTGGCATCGATCGCGGTCTTCCTCTGGGGCGCGGGGCGAGCGCCTCGATCCCGCCCGCATGATAGCGCTTCTCCCAGCCCGCCAGGCAACCCGCGTTGCGAATGTTGAACAACGCCGTCTGGCGGTACGACAGACCTTCTCCCCACATCCGCTCGAGCACTGACAGCTTGAACGCCGCGTCGTAATGATCGTATTTGCCCAACAGCCCGGCATCGCCGTGCGCTTGGTACAAGGCAACCCACTTGCGGACTGTCGCCGCGTCAATGCCAGCAGCGGCGCCAGCGCTTGCGTAACTCTCGTCCCCGCTCAAGTAGCGCTCAACAATCGAGCGCTTCTCAATCTCGCTGAATCTGGACATGCAAAACCCCCGAAGGTTGTGTCCAACTTTCGGGGGTCAGTTCATGGCCGGGGCTCTTTTGCATTTCAAACGAGAAGGCCTGTTGCATTTCAAACGAGAAGGCCTGTCAACCCTTGCGCGGCAGTTGCGGCACCAGGCTGCGCTTGTTGCCGTCCTTGCCCTTCGGATCCGGCTTCTGCGCCACGGCCTTCTTGGCGACCGGCTTCTTGGCCACTGTCTTGGCGACCGTCTTTTTCGGCTTCGGCGCGTCTTCCGGTTCTTCCTTCTTCGGCTGCACGGGCGACTCGTCGGCAAGCGATTCGAGCTTCAGGCCGGACTCGCCGGTTTCCTTCTTCTCGACGGTGACGCGCACCGTGCCGCCCTTCTTGAGCTTGCCGAACAGCACCTCGTCGGCCAACGGCTTCTTGATGTGCTCCTGGATGACACGACCGAGCGGACGCGCGCCCATGCGCTCGTCATAACCCTTGTCGGCCAACCAGGCGATCGCGTCCGGCGACAGGTCGAAGGTGACGCCACGCTCGGAAAGCTGGGCCTCGAGCTGCATGACGAACTTCTGCACCACCTGATGGATGACCGGCACCGGCAGCGAGCCGAACGGGATGATCGCGTCGAGGCGGTTGCGGAACTCCGGCGTGAACAGCCGGTTGATCGCCTCGACATCGTCGCCTTCGCGCTTGGTCGAACCGAAGCCGATCGCCGCGCGCTGCGCGTCCGATGCGCCCGCATTGGTGGTCATGATCAGGATCACGTTGCGGAAGTCGATCTGCTTGCCGTTGTGATCCGTCAGCTTGCCGTGGTCCATCACCTGCAACAGGATGTTGAACAGGTCCGGATGCGCCTTTTCGACTTCGTCCAGCAGCAGCACGCAATGCGGATGCTGGTCGACGCCGTCGGTAAGCAAGCCGCCCTGGTCGAAGCCGACATAGCCGGGAGGCGCGCCGATCAGCCGCGAGACGGTGTGGCGTTCCATATATTCCGACATGTCGAAGCGGATCAGCTCGACGCCGAGCGAGGCGGCAAGCTGCTTGGCGACTTCCGTCTTGCCGACGCCGGTCGGACCCGAGAACAGGTAGGAGCCGATCGGCTTTTCCGGTTCGCGCAGGCCGGCGCGCGCCAGCTTGATCGCCGAGGTCAGCGCGGTGATCGCGGTGTCCTGGCCGTAGACGACGCGCTTCAGCTCGATATCGAGCCCCTGCAGCACCTTCTCATCGTCGGCCGAGACCGTCTTCGGCGGGATGCGCGCCATTGTGGCGATCGTCGCCTCGATCTCCCTGATGCCGATCGTCTTCTTGCGCTTGCCCTCCGGCACCAGCATCTGCGAGGCGCCGGTCTCGTCGATCACGTCGATCGCCTTGTCCGGCAGCTTGCGGTCGTTGATGTAGCGCGCCGAGAGCTCGACCGAGGCCTTGATGGCTTCGCTCGTGTAACGGACCTTGTGGAACTCCTCGAAATAGGGCTTCAGGCCCTTCATGATCTCGATGGCGTCCTCGATGGTCGGCTCGTTGACGTCGATCTTCTGGAAGCGCCGCACCAGCGCACGGTCCTTCTCGAAGAACTGGCGGAACTCCTTGTAGGTGGTCGAGCCGATGCAGCGGATGGCGCCGGACGACAGCGCCGGCTTCAGAAGGTTCGACGCATCCATGGCGCCGCCCGACGTCGCACCCGCACCGATCACGGTGTGGATCTCGTCGATGAACAGCACCGCGCCCGGATAGTCCTCGAGTTCCTTGACGACCTGCTTCAGCCGCTCCTCGAAGTCGCCGCGATAGCGGGTGCCGGCCAGCAGCGTGCCCATGTCGAGCGCGAAGATGGTGGCATCCTGCAGCACTTCCGGCACATCGCCCTCGACGATGCGCTTGGCGAGACCTTCGGCGATCGCCGTCTTGCCGACGCCCGGGTCGCCCACATAGAGCGGATTGTTCTTGGAGCGGCGGCACAGCACCTGGATGGTGCGGTTGATCTCGCTGTCGCGGCCGATCAGCGGGTCGATCTTGCCGGCCCGTGCCTTGTTGTTGAGGTTGACGCAGTAGGCGGTCAGCGCGTCCTGCTGCTTCTTCTTGCCGCCCTCTTCCTGCGGCTCGGCGCCGTTCTGGCCGCCCTGCTCGTCGTCGGCGCCGCGCGGCGTGCGCGACTCCGAAGCGCCCGGGCGCTTGGCAATACCATGCGAGATGTAATTGACCGCGTCGTAGCGGGTCATCTGCTGTTCCTGCAGGAAATAGGCGGCGTGGCTCTCGCGCTCGGCAAAGATTGCGACGAGCACGTTGGCGCCGGACACTTCCTCGCGGCCGGACGACTGCACATGGATGACGGCGCGCTGGATGACGCGCTGGAAGCCGGCGGTCGGCTTGGAATCCTCGTCGTAACCGGTGACGAGGTTGTCGAGCTCGGTGTCGATATAGGTGAGAACGGTGTGCTTGAGCTCGTCGAGATCGACATTGCAGGCGCGCATGACCGCGGCGGCCTCCGTATCGTCGATCAGGGCGAGCAGCAGGTGTTCGAGCGTCGCATACTCATGATGCCGCTCGTTGGCGAATGTCAGCGCCTGATGTAGCGCCTTTTCCAGGCCTTGGGAGAAAGCCGGCATGTTACCTCACTTCTTCTCCATCACGCATTGCAGCGGATGCTGATTCTGTCGGGCGAAATCCATGACCTGGGACACTTTGGTCTCGGCCACCTCGAATGTGTAGACACCGCACTCGCCCACTCCATGATTGTGAACATGAAGCATGATGCGTGTGGCGGCCTCGCGGTCCTTCTGGAAAAAACGCTCCAGGACGTGAACGACGAACTCCATCGGGGTGTAGTCGTCGTTCAGAATGAGGACCCGGTAGAGACTGGGCTTCTTGGTCTTGGTTTTGGTGCGCGTGATGACAGCAGTGCCGCGACCGGAATCGTTGCGGTCCCCGTCACTTTGCATTCGCACCACGCCTGCCGTGGCAGTCAAACCGATCGTCACGTAGTCCAGCCTTTTCGAATCCTCATGCGAGTTCAACATGTAGGTTCTCGATGGACGATTTTAAGCCCTTCTGTTTAGCTGACAATATGGCTAGGTGGGCAAACCTCAGCGAATTTCTCAATCGTGAATGCGGTAACGTGCATAGGGTTGCGATTGCGCATGAAAAAACCCGGCCGCATTTCCGCGACCGGGTCCTTTCCGCAGGGTGTCGGATGCGATCTGACGAAATTACTTCGCCTTGGCGACGACCGATTCGAAGGGCTTGTAAGCTTCCTTGGCGAGCTCGGCATAGAGATTGCCGATCTTGCTGGCCTCGGCCACGAAGCTCTCGTAGCTCTGCTTGGCGTAATCAGTCTGGATCTCGACGGCCTTCTCGATCGACTTGGCCGCAAACAGCTTCTCGACGGCGGCGCTGCCGGCCTCGAAGCTCTTCTTGGAGTATTCACCAGCCTCGGTGGCGATTGCCTGAGCGCCCTTGGTGAGCGAGGCGAAGCTCTTCAGCCCGGTGTCGGCAAAGTCCTTGCCGTATTTCGTGAAGTCCTCATAGGTCTGGGTCATTTCATTCTTCCCTTTGGTTGAAACGCCCTTTTGGCCCCGGGCGCCCTTGTGCAATGCACCTCAATATATTGTGCGATGCACAAAAGTCAAGAATCCCTTGGCCCCTAGGGGCTTCAGCGCCGGAGGCTGGTAAAATTCGATTAAAGAGAAGCTCGATTTGCCGAAAAATAGTGAACGCGGCGGTTACCATAAACGGATTGGTAACGCTGCCCGCGATAGCTTGGCCGGAAGCGAGGCAGGCACTCCCTTAGCCGCCTCCGGGGCAACGAGAATTCAGGGTAGTAGCGGTGCGTCAGGCGTTGTCGGGGTTGGTCTCCAAATCTTTCTCGCTCAAGGCAATCATGATCGCCGCGCTCGCGGTGACTGTTGTCGTTGCGGATGTGGCCGCAGCGATGGCTGCAAGGTCCTCGGCCATTGTCGTCGACGCCAAGACCGGCAAGGTGCTCTATTCGGCCGACGCCAATGGCCGGCGCTATCCAGCTTCGCTTACCAAGATGATGACGCTCTACCTCACCTTCGAAGCGCTGGCGAAGGGTAGGATCAGCAAGAACACGCCGGTTCCGTTTTCCGCACGTGCCTCCGCCGAGGCGCCGACCAAGCTTGGCGTGCGGGCCGGCGGCTCGGTTCCGGTCGAGACCGCGATTCTGTCGATCGTGACGAAATCCGCCAACGACTCGGCCACCGCGCTTGGCGAACTGCTCGGCGGCAGCGAAGACAATTTCGCCCGTATGATGACGGCCAAGGCGCGCCAGCTCGGCATGAACGGCACCGTCTTCCGCAACGCCAACGGCCTGCCCGACCCCGGCCAGTTCACCACGGCTCACGACATGGCGATGCTGGGCATCGCTCTCCGCGAGCACTACCCGCAATATTACGGCTATTTCTCGCAGCGCTCGTTCCTCTATGGTCGCCAGCGCATCAACGGCCACAACCGCCTGCTTGGCCGCATCAAGGGCGTCGACGGCATCAAGACAGGCTACACCCGCGCCTCCGGCTACAATCTCGTCTCCTCCGTCGCCGATGGTGACCGTCGCCTGGTCGCGGTGGTGATGGGCGGCGCTTCCGGCCGCGGTCGCGACAACCAGATGGCCGCGCTGATCAACACCTATCTGCCGCGTGCCTCGACGCGCGGCGGCGGCGATCTTATTGCCAAGGGCGGCGACAATCCGATCAAGACGTTGGCCAAGGTCTTTTTACCCAAGCAAGACGCGCCGACACCGGATGCCATGCCGGCGTCGGATGACACTGTCGTTGCCTCAGCCGATGACGTCGAGGACGACACCCAGCAGGTCGCCGACGAGACGAAGCCGGTGATCAAGGTCAGGAAGGTGAAGACGGTTGCCGTGGCCGCCATGGCGGCGGCCCCCAAACCCCAGGAGAACTCGGCCCAGGCCGTTACCGCCTATGCCGAACCCGCGCCCGCCGCGACGGCGATCGATCCGGTCAAAACGGCGTCGGTGCCGTCCGGGTGGGTGGTTCAGGTCGCCTCCTCGCCGACGAAATCGGGAGCCCAGACCCTGCTTGACCAGACTGCCAAGCAGGCGCCGAGGGTCCTGGCTGATGCGTCGGGCTTCACAGTCGCCTTCGACAAGGACGGCACCACCTACTACCGCGCCCGCTTCGGCGGCTTCGGCTCGAAGGACGCCGCCTGGAAAGCCTGCGATGCCCTGAAGCGCAAGAAAATCTCGTGCTACGCCGTCGAGCAATAGGCGGTTGTCGAAATCTCCCGGAAGGTACCCGCGTCGAAGGAGACTAATCGTGATTGGAGAGCAAGACGTCCTTGGCTTCATTGATCCGCGCCGCCAGGACAGACGTGCCGCCGACATCGGCGTTCAGGCGCTGCATCAGGCGGCGGTGCGCCTTGCGGATATCCGCCGCGGCAGCCCCCGCTTCAAGACCAAGGACCTTGTAGGCCTCCTCCTTAGTCATGGCGCCCGCACCTGGCGCAACACCCAGCCCTTCGCCACCGTGCGGCTGCGCGTCCTTGCGCCAGACGGGAAAACGGCCGTCAAGATACGTCTCTAAAAGCTGGCGACTCTCCGGATCGGGGCTGAGCTCGCCATAAAGCTGGCGCAGGTCCGTCAGCCCCATCGCGCCCAGCATTTTGCCTTCAAAACGCCCGGCCAGGACAAGACCCTCGAGCCTGCCGCTATCATGGTCGAGGTCCATTTCGAGCGCGGCGGTGCGCACCGTGGAATGTTTGGATGCGGCGGCGTGTACCGGTGGCCGCCTCGTGCGTATCCAGCCGACCCAGGCCAGCGCCGCAAGTAAAAGCAGTCCGCCGATGAGGCTGCGGCCGAAGATCAGCATGGGCGCGCCGACCAGGCCCAAAAAGGCCGGCCCGAGCGATCTCATGCCGTCGGCCATTCTTGCCGGATCCGCGCGCACAAAGAGCATCGCAGCGCCGAAAAGCACCACAAGCACCGCTGCCAAAGCAAGGATCACGCCCATCGATTAGCGCCGCCATACGGATGACTGAGCATAACAAATAGGATGGGACCAAGGTCCGGCGCTTGCAAGTCCCACATCGCAGGAGCGGAAGGGCCAGCACCGCGGCCGAGACGAGAAGCCGCGCTACAAGAGGCCGAGTTCGGCGAGTTCCAGCCTGAGCCTAGGCGGCATTTCGGCCAGTGCCGTCCTGCCCTTGCCGAGATCGGTGGGAGCGTCGGCAGGTTTGAGATAGCGCCAGCCCTGGAAGGCACGGCGCGGCTGCCAGTCGGTGCGCACGACCTCGGGATCGAGCACCAGATGACAGCGGCCGATGCCTTCGCCGTCGGTGAAGGGCCGGATCTCGGTGATCAGCTGCCGGCACTGGACGCTGCCCTTGATTACCCAATAGAGCGAGCCGCCATCGGTGATCTCGCTGCCGCGCGTCGGCACCATGCGGGTGGTGTGCCAGTGCTCGGCCGGCTCACCGGCGCGACGTCGCTCGTCGAGGCGGAAGGCAATCCACTCCTCGAGGTCCTCGACGCTGTCGCAGCCGACGCACAATTTGATGAGATTGAGCATGGTCGCAATCTAGCGACCGCATGGTGAGGGTTCAACGCCCCGAGGAGTTTTGCACAGGCAAGAGCTGCCAATTCAGGAAGCCTGCGCCGCCGTCTCGATGCCTTTCTCCCTGCAAATTGCAAGGAAAATCTCCAAAGATTTCGCCCCTTCCGCATAGAGCTGCTCGACGTTCTGAGCATAGAAGTCCGCGCCACCGGTAAGTCCCTGAAACTCGCCCCTGAGCATTCCAATCTCCGGATCGAAGGACACGGACGTCTTATGACCGTCGATCTCGATGATGTTCTTCATGGTTTCGCCCCATGGCTCCGGAAGACACGCCGCTTCAGCACTCGACGACGTTGACCGCCAACCCGCCGAGGCTGGTTTCCTTGTACTTCTCGTTCATGTCGAGGCCGGTCTGGCGCATGGTCTCGATCGCGGCGTCGAGCGGCACGAAATGCGTGCCGTCGCCCTTGATGGCTAAAGAGGCGGCGGTCACGGCCTTCACCGCGCCAAGCGCGTTGCGCTCGATGCAGGGCACCTGCACTAGGCCGCCGACAGGATCGCAGGTCATGCCGAGATGATGCTCGAGCGCGATCTCGGCGGCGTTCTCGACCTGCTCGGGCGTGCCGCCCATGACGGCGCAAAGTCCGGCGGCGGCCATTGCCGAGGCGGAACCCACTTCGCCCTGGCAGCCGACCTCGGCGCCTGAGATCGAGGCGTTGGACTTGATGATGCCGCCGACGCCGGCGGCCGTCAGCAGGAAGTCGCGGATGCTTGGCTGGTCCGCCTCGGGATGGAAATGCAGCCAGTAGCGCAGCACCGCCGGCAAAGTGCCGGCCGCGCCATTGGTCGGCGCCGTCACGACGCGACCGCCGGCGGCATTCTCCTCGTTGACCGCCATGGCGTAGATCGACAGCCAGTCATTGGCGAGCAAGGGGTTGGGCCGGTTCTGCTGCCACTGTTCCTGCAGCTTGTCGTGCAGTTGCCGCGCGCGGCGGCGCACCTTCAGCCCGCCCGGCATGATCCCGTCCTGCGACAGGCCGCGGTCGATACAGCCTTTCATCGCGCCCCAGATCGCGTCCAGGCCCGCATCGAGCTCCTCGCGCGACATGTGCTTCTCCTCGTTGGCGCGCTTCATCTCGGCGATGGAAAGCCCGCTCTTGGCCGCCATCGCCAGCATCTCGACGGCATTCTTGAACGGATACGGCACTTTCTTGCCCTCGCTCGTCGCCGATCCCTTGGCCTTCATGCGCTGCAGCTCTTCCTCGGAAACGACGAAGCCGCCGCCGATCGAATAATAGATGCGCTTGAGCAGCAGCCTGTCGGATGCGTCATAGGCATAAAAGGCCATGCCATTGGCATGACCGGTCAGCGGCGTCTTGCGGTCGAGCACAAGGTCCTTGGCGGGATCGAAGCGGTATGTCGGATGCCCGGGCGGCGAAATGCGCTTCTCCGCGCCGATTCTGGCGACGATGCCGTCAGCCTCGTCCGGATCGACCGTCTGCGGCGTCTGACCGGCCAGTCCAAGGACCACGGCGCGGTCGGAACCATGGCCGATGCCGGTGTAAGCGAGCGATCCATGCAGGCTGGCGCCGATGCGTTCGATCTTGACGCCGACCGGTCGCGGCCAGTCGCCCGCCAGGACCTCGTCGAGGAAACGGCGCGCGGCCGTCATCGGCCCCATCGTGTGCGAGCTCGACGGACCGATGCCGATCTTGAACAGGTCGAAAACCGAAAGGAACACGGGGCTGTCGTCTCCTGGGGCCTACCGAAACCCTACATATAGGAATTGAATTGATGTTTGTGCTGTTTTGCGCGTCGCGGCTCGGCATCCGCCGACCTTGTTTGCTCCGCCAGCGACATCGCCATGCTGCCGCACCGCTTGTGATACAAGCACTATATGGGCGATTCACTCCACCTTTCCGTGGCCGATCTGGCGGCGCTGGCTTTCTTCCTGATCGTCTGGGTGGCGCACACGCTCGCCTCGGACGGCAAGCTGGTCCGTCGCGTCTCGCTGACAACCGCGATGAACGCCCAGCGCGAGGCCTGGATGCGCAACATGGCCGAACGCGAAATCCGCATCGTGGACACCGCCATCATGGGCGGCCTGCAGCAAGGCACCGCCTTCTTTGCGTCCTCTTCCCTGATCGCGCTCGGCGGCTGCTTTGCCCTGCTCGGCGCCTCCGACCGCGTGCTTCAGGTTCTGGCCGACCTGCCGTTCGGTGAGGCTTCGTCGCGCGAAGCCTTCCAGACCAAGGTGTTCGGCCTGGTGGTGATCCTGGCCTTCGCCTTCTTCAAATTCGGCTGGGCCTACCGGCTGTTCAACTATTGCTCGATCCTGATCGGCGCGGTGCCGACCCCGCATGGCCCGGCCTCACGCAATCCGGTCAGCGAAACGGCGGTGTGGCGGGCGACGCGCATGAATGTGCTCGCCGGCAAGCACTTCAACTCCGGCCTGCGCGCCGTCTTCTTCTCGATCGGCTATCTCGGCTGGTTCGTCGATCCGATCGTCTTTGTGGTATCGACGCTGGTGCTTCTGGCGGTGCTGGTGCGCCGCCAGTTCTTCTCCGCGGCGCGGCAAGCCGTGCTCGGTCAGTCGTCCGGCCCAGGAAAGAACTGATCGATCTTGCCGGACAGCCTGTAGGCGAAGAGTCCGATCCACTCGCGGACCGCAATCGTGGTCGCCTGCACCGAATCGACGGGGTTGTCGCGGTAGAAGCCGACGCCTTCCCTGCCCGAGGTGCGATAATCGACCGGCCAGGGAATGGTCGGAAATCCCGCCTTGTCGAACAACGCCTTGGCGCGCGGCATGTGGAAAGCTGAAGTGACCAGCAGCCAGGTCTCGCCCGGCTTCGGTTCGACAAGCTTTCGCGAGAAGACGGCGTTCTCGTAAGTGTTGCGGGATTTGTCCTCGAGGATCATGCGATCGGCCGAAACGCCGAGCGCGCCAAGCAGGCGCGGTGCGGTGTCGGCATCGCCTTCCCCGTCGAGGAACAGCGAGCCTCTCCCCCCTGAGACGACTACTTTCGCTTGCGGGAAGCGCCTCGCCAGAATCGCCGTTTCCACCATGCGATCGCCGCTGCTGTTCAACTCATAGCCGCCGCGCGCGAGATTGATGGCGCCCTCGAGGCCGCCGCCAAGCACGACGATGCCATCCACCTTTTCGGGCAATGGCGGCTTGGGAAAGCGTTCTTCCAAGGGGTTCAGCATCATCGCGCCAAGCGACGTCCAGGCCGATAGAATCAGGATCGTGAAGCCGAGCACGCTGCCGGTCGCGGCCAGCCGCCGGCGCCCGAACAGCGTCGCCAGCAGGCCGGCAAGCAGCAGGAAAATGGCCAGGTCGATTGGCTGGATGAAGAACCAGAAGATTTTGGAGAGGTCGTAGAACACGCTGATACCTATCGGACACGCGAATGATTGCTGGCGGTAAATCGCCTCACGGCTTCCGCCACTGCTTCAGCCTCGGGACGGCTGAGTTCCCGGCCAAATGAGATCGAACCCGTTGCGCTGGCCAGGCGGATAACTTGCTTCAGGCCCGCCTCGTCGGTTGGATAAGGATGGCCCAGGATTTCGACCGAGAGCGGCGCATTGAAGGTCACGGAAGCGCGGTTGGGAAGCGGGCTGCCCCTGGTTTCGCGCTGCACGGCATCTCTCGTGAAGCGCAGCTCCTCCCCGCCAGAGGCTAGCCACATCAGTTCCTTGCCGAGGAAATACGCAAATAGCCCGACAACGGCCATGAATGAAACAAGACCAATCAGGCCCATGGCGATCGTTTCCGGCGATCTGTCGAAAAAGCCCCAATGCGCGGTGACGGCGACAATCCCGATCGAAAGCGGAAGGAAGCCGACCCTGATGGCCGAACGCCGTGGCGGATTGCCGATGATCAGTTCGCCTCCCCTCTCGACTATGGATATGCGAGACAGGGACGACATTTTACCACCACTTCTCCGGCTGGAACCTGCCCGCTGCCTGTTCGATGACATGCGCGGTCTGGAACAGCGTTTCCTCGTCGAACGGACGGCCGATGAGCTGCAGGCCGAGCGGCAGCCCCTTGCCGTCGAGGCCGGCCGGCACGGAAATCCCTGGAAGGCCGGCCATGTTGACCGTCACGGTGAAGATGTCGTTGAGGTACATTTTCACCGGATCGGAAGCCATGTCCTCGTCGGCGATGCCGAAGGCCGCTGACGGGGTCGCTGGCGTCAGGATGACGTCGACGCCGGTGGCAAAGACGTTCTCGAAGTCGCGCTTGATCAGCGTGCGCACCTTCTGCGCCTGCAGGTAATAGGCGTCGTAATAGCCGGCCGACAGAACATAAGTGCCGATCATGATTCGGCGCTTGACCTCGCGGCCGAAACCGGCGGCGCGCGTCTTCTCATACAGGTCGGTGATGTCCTTGCCGGGCACGCGCAGGCCGTAGCGCACGCCGTCATAGCGGGCGAGGTTCGACGAAGCCTCGGCAGGCGCCACGATATAGTACGCCGGCAAAGCGTATTTGGTGTGCGGCAGCGAGATATCGACGATCTCGGCACCGGCCTCCTTCAACCAGGCGATACCCTGCTGCCAGAGCGCCTCGATGTCTTCCGGCATGCCGTCGACGCGGTACTCCTTCGGAATGCCGACCTTCATGCCCTTGATCGGCTTGCCGATCGCCGCTTCATAGTCCGGCACCGGACGGTCGACCGAGGTCGTGTCCTTCGGGTCGACGGAAGCCATCGACTTCAACAGGATCGCGGCGTCGCGCACGTCGCGCGCGATCGGCCCGGCCTGGTCGAGCGAGGAAGCGAAGGCGACGATGCCCCAGCGCGAGCAGCGCCCGTAAGTCGGCTTGATGCCGACCGTGCCGGTCAAGGCGGCGGGCTGGCGGATCGAGCCGCCAGTATCGGTTGCGGTGGCGCCGGCGCAGAGGAATGCGGCCACGGACGACGCCGAGCCGCCGGACGAGCCGCCCGGCACAAGCTGGGCATTGTCCAGGGTCCGAGCAGTCTTCGTGCCGCCGGCGGAGACAAAGCCGCCATCGCCCTGATGCGTCGTCGGCATGACGACCGTATCGACACGCGAGCGGCGCCACGGGTTGATGACCGGGCCGTAATAGGAGGTCTCGTTCGACGAGCCCATGGCGAACTCGTCCATGTTGAGCTTGCCGAGCATCACGGCGCCGTCGGCCCACAGATTGGTGGTCACGGTCGATTCATAGCGCGGCTTGAAGCTGTCCAGAACGTGGCTGCAGGCCTGGGTATGGATGCCTTCGGTGGCGAACAGGTCCTTGATGCCGAGCGGAATGCCTTCCAGCGCACCGCCCTCACCCTTGGCGAGCTTGACGTCGCAAGCCTTGGCCATGTCGCGCGCCTTGTCGGCGGTGACAGCCACATAGGCATTGAGCACCGGATTGGCGCGCTCGATCGCCGCGAGATAGGCCTCGGTGATCTCGGCCGCGGAGATCTCCTTGCCGCGCAGCTTGGCGCGGGCCTCGGAAATGGTCAGATGTGTGAGATCGCTCATCAGGCAAGGCTCTTTTCGTAAAACACCGACCACTCCGAATCGGGATAATCCAGCACCGGTCCGCAACGCGAGAATCCGGCGCGCTCATAGACGGTCCAGGCGGCGGGGTGCCGATCGCCGGTTTCAAGGACCAGCCGCGTCAGCCCTTCCTGGCGGGCCAGCGCCTCAACCCGTCCGACGATCTCGGCGCCGATCTTGCGGCCGCGATGCGACGGTCGCGTGAACATACGCTTGACCTCGCCGACCGCATCGTCATGGCGCTTGAGCGCGCCGCAGCCGACGGCCAGGCCGTTGTCGCGGGCGATGAACACGGTCGTATCCTCGCCGGCCATCTGCTCGACGGTGAGATGATAACAATGCTCGGGCGGCGTCAGTTCGAGCAGCGCGGCGTTGAGTTCGGCGACCAGCGCGCGCACGTCGTCCTGCAAGGGCGTCTCGACAGCGATCTCGACAGCCACGACCTACTCCACCACCTTCGGAACGAGGAAGAAGTTCTCTTCCGTTGCCGGCGCGTTGGCGACGATATCGGCGGCCCTGTTGCCGTCGGCGACGGCATCCTGGCGCTTCTTCATCTCCATCGGCGTGACCGAGGTCATCGGCTCGACGCCCGTGACATCGACCTCGTTCAGTTGCTCGACGAAGCCAAGGATGGCGTTCAATTCGCCGGTCATGCGCTCGGCGTCTTCCTCGCTCACCGCGATACGGGCAAGGTGCGCGACGCGCTTCACGGTCTGAAGATCAACGGACATGTTCTATCGCCTCGGGAAAACCAGTGCGGGCTATAGCGGCGCGGCGCTTGCCGCGCAACATGGATGATGCCGGTCAAGCCACGGCGCCGTCGCGCGTCCTTGGCCGGCGCAGCGGCACCGGCAATTCGAACAGCCGCTGCTTTGCCGGGCACATGCCGCATGCGGCCTCATCTTCCAGGGCGGCGAAAGCTGTAAGTTCGGCATCGGAGCAGTTCGGCTCGAGCGGCTTATAAGCCAGATACGGGTCCCATTTTTCGGAAAGGCGATACCGCGCCTTCTGCATCGGCAGATAGGCAAGCGGCGCACATTTCCAGATTTGCCCATCGAGGATCTGCTTGCAGTGGCGCGCCGGACAGATTTCCCAGCTTCTGCGCGCATCGCGATCTTCGAAAGGCAGCATCGCGTCGCCGAAACCCTCGTAGCGGCGGGTCCAGTTCTTGCTGGCGGGCCGGATGTTGGCGACGAGCCCGTGATCGCGCCGCCACTTTTCGAGCAAGGCAAAGACCGGCTTCAGCCGCTCCTGATATTCGTCGGAATCATGGTGGACCGAAATGATCAGCCGGGCGTCAGGGTCCGCCGCAAGCACCGCCGGAAGCGACGGGTGACGGTGCAGGAAGAAACCGTTGCTGACGATCTCTATCTGGGTCTTCGGCCAATGCCGCCGCACCAGGGCGACGAAACCGGGCAAATGCGGATGGATGGTCGGCTCACCGCCGAGCAGCGAAAAGCGGTTGACGGCAACCCTGCCGCTCCACAGGGCCATCCAGCGGTCCGCCTCTTCAACCGAGACCGTGCCGGCATGCCCATGATTGGAATAATGCGAACAGCTTTCGCAGGCCAGGTTGCAGCCATGTGCGACATGCAGCTCCAGCTTCCGGAAGATCGGGCGCTCGCGCGGCAGGAACGGACTGATCAGCGCCCGGAGTGCCATCTCACGGTAGCGCCATGAAATCGTCCGCCGCAGGGGCGGGCGTCGCCGCCACCAGCATCGAAACGCAAAGAGTCAGCCTCAAGGCCATGGTTCTGTTCCAGATTCCTGACGAACGGCTTAAATCGTGATCGCCTTGCCGATCTCCGGCAGCGCCACCTTGACGCCCGAACCTTCCATGCCGGCGACGAACTTGTCGGCGGTTTGGTCGATCATCGAGAAGGTGCCGAAATGGCAAGGAACGACGGTATCGAAGCCGAAAAAGCGGCGGCAGGCAAGGGCCGCAACCGCCCCGCCCATCGTGAAGCGGTCGCCGATCGGCACGATGCCGATCTTCGGCTCATGCAGTTCGTTGATCAGCGCCATGTCGGAGAAGATATCGGTGTCGCCCATGTGGTAGAGCGTCTTGTCTTCGGGGAAATGCAGGACCAGCCCGCCCGGATTGCCGAGATAGGTGTTGGTGCCGCCTTCACCGCCGAAAGAGGACGAGTGCAGCGCCTGGACGAAGGTCGTGGTGAACGGCCCGCAATCGACGGTGCCGCCGATATTGCCCGGATTGATCTTGTCGCCACTGACACCCTGGCCGACGAGATACATGCATATCTCGAAATTGGCGACCAGCATGGCGCCGCTTTTCTTCAGCACTTCGACCGCCCCGCTGACATGGTCGTTGTGACCGTGGGTCAGGAGGACGTGTGTCGCGCCTTCCGCCGGTCCTTCCCAGCCGCCGCTCCACGACGGATTGCCGACCAGATAGGGGTCGATGAGGATGCTGGCGTCCTTGGTCTCGACGCGGAATGCCGAATGTCCGTACCAGGTCAGTTTCATCAATGCTTCCTCGATTTTTCCATTGCCGGAGGATAGAACGCCCGCCACAAATTGAAAGTAGCGCGGCGCTCCCCACCGTCAAAAGGATGTGTGACGCCCGGATGTCAAAGGAAGCCGATGGCCGTTATTTCGATCGAGGAGTTGCCGCAGCGGCTTGCCGCCGGCCGCGCGCTCGCCGGGCTCGATCTCGGCGATAAGACGATCGGCGTGGCCGTGTCGGACCGCGGACTCTCCTTCGCCCATCCACGCCCGGTCATTCTGCGCAAGAAGTTCTCGCTCGATGCCGCCCAGCTGCTCGCTCAGCTCGAGAAGGACAATGTCGGCGCCATCGTGCTCGGCCTTCCCGTCAACATGGACGGCTCGGAGGGGCCGCGTGCCCAGAAATCCCGCGCTTTCGCCCGCAACATGGCGACGCTATCCGACCTGCCCATTGTGCTTTGGGACGAGCGGCTGTCGACGGTGGCAGTGGAACGCACGCTGATCGAGATGGATTTTTCGCGCAAGAAGCGTGCCGGCAAGATCGATTCGGCCGCTGCCGCCTTTATTCTGCAGGGAGCGTTGGACCGGCTCCAGTTGCTCGGCTAGGGCGATCTTCGCCGATCGTGCTTTGCCGACGCTGCCTGATCCACTCGGCGATGTTGCGCCGGCGGCGGAAGGCCCATAGGCCCATGAGCAGGAAAAAGTCGAAAATGCAGGTCCGCGCCACCATGCCCGGGATAATAGCCGGATCGATGCCGAGCATCTGGCCGTAGAGCTCAAAGACGAAATCGTGCAACTGGCGGGTCAGCATCACATAGCCGAAATTCATGTCGTTGAGCGACAGGAAGAACCATCCCCAGAAGATCGCCATCGGAGCAACCCAAAGTGCGAACAGCGTGCGCATCAGCGGCCGCCTCCAGGCGTGTTTTCCGGACGGCCGGATATGCGGGAAAGAAGCGAACTGTGCGCGGCGCCCATCGCCATGCGCGAGGCGGTGCGAACATCGCCTTCGGGCAAACTCATTGCCGCAAAGGTGGAGCGGCGTTCGGCCGTCACCGCGACATAGGAGGCAAGCAGCGCCGTCATCTGGATGGCGACGATCATGAACAGGCCGTCGATGCCTTGCACCACGCCGCCGACGAGGATCAGCGAAAGCAGGAACGATGCGCAGATGAAGGCAATCCGCGCCACGCTCTCGCCCGCGTCCGGCCTTGCCGCCGCGTTCAGCAGCGTTTCGACGAAGGCCCAGCAGAACAGAACCGCGACGGTCAAGAGCGCGATCGAAAGCGGCGCGACCACGGCAACATTTTCAAGCTGCGGAACCCGGAGGCTCTGGATTGAGAGGCCAAGCACGCCAAGCGCGGCGGCTATGCCGCGACTGCCGTCCATGCAGATATAGGCAAGCAGGGCGAAAACCACCGCCCAATGCAAGGCCAGAACTGAGCTCAACACGTGCCGCATGCGCTTCCCGCTTGGCGGAGCCCGGAAGGTCATGGTTAACCTTTCCCTACTCCAGCAGGCTGAGATTGGGCTTTGCAAGAGCCCGCTGCAACGGAAACCATTCGTTAAGGTTAACGGCTGTCCACAGGGCGGCAATCCGGTCTTTGGGAGGCTGGGTCAGGTCACCGGCGGATAGAGCGTGTCGATGATCATGCGCGCATCGTGGCGCGAATCGAGCATGCCGTAGGTGGTGCGCCATTGGCCGCCGAGCCGTGTCTCGACGAAGGCGTCGGCGATCCGCCCCGCCCCCAGCCGGCGAAGTTCCGCCGCGGCGGCCGAAAGCGCGAGCTGTTCGGTGAGCAGGCGCGCCGAGCCCTGGTCGGTCGCCGCCACCTGCATGGCTGCCTTGAGCACGCCGATGGTACCGCGCCCGCCGGCGCCGAGATCGCGGTCGATGCCGGCGAGCACCTCCTCGAACAGGCCGGGCGCGCGGCCAAGCACGCGCAGCACGTCGAGCGCCATGACATTGCCCGAGCCCTCCCAGATCGCATTGACGGGTGCCTCGCGGTAGTAGCGGGCGAGCGGCGCCTCTTCGACATAGCCGTTACCGCCAAGGCACTCCATCGCCTCGTAGAGCAGCTGCGGCGCGATCTTGCACACCCAGTATTTCACGACGGGCGTCATAGCGCGGGCAAAGGCCGCCTCACCGCGATCGCTTGCCGCCTCGTCGAAAGAGCGTGCCAGCCGGAACGACAATGCCGTGGCCGCGGCGACGTCGAGCGCCATATCGGCCAGAACCCGCTGCATCAGCGGCTGGTCGATCAGGTTTGAGCCGAACACCTGGCGATGGCGCGTATGGTGGACGGCCTCGGCCAGCCCCGCCCGCATCAGCGCCGATGAAGCGATCGCGCAATCGAGCCTAGTCAGCGTCACCATGTCCATGATCGTTTTGACGCCGGCGCCCGGGTCGCCGACCATCTCGCCGATCGCGTTGACGAACTCCACCTCCGACGAGGCATTTGAGCGGTTGCCGAGCTTGTCCTTCAGCCGCTGGAAGCGGAAGCCATTGCCGGAACCGTCGCCCAGGATGCGCGGGACGAGGAAGCAGGACAATCCCTCAGGCGCCTGACCGAGCACCAGGAAGGCATCCGACATCGGCGCCGACATGAACCATTTGTGGCCGGTCAACCGGTAGAAGCCGCTTCCCGTACGCTCGGCCTTGGTAGAATTGGCGCGCACATCGGTGCCGCCCTGCTTCTCGGTCATGCCCATGCCGAGCGTCAGGCCGGTCTTTTGCACCGGCGGCTTCTGCGTCTGGTCGTATTTGCGCGTCGTCACGCGCGGCGCCCATTCGCGGAAGAGTTTCGGGCTTGCCATCAGCGCCGCCAGCGAGGCATTGGTCATGGTGATGGGGCACAGATGCCCGGTCTCCAGCTCGGCGGTCAGGTAGAAGCGCGCCGCCCGCACCTGATGGCGGCGGCCGATCTCGGCATCGCCGTTTTCCCAAACCGAAGAATGCAGGCCGCCGGCAACCGAGCGGCGCATCAAGGCGTGATAGGCCGGGTGATATTCGACCAGGTCGAGGCGCCGGCCCTGGCGGTCATGCGTCCGCAATTTCGGCGTGTCTGTGTTGGCGAGGCGGGCGAGCTCCTGCGCCTCCGGCGTCACGACGAACTTGCCAAGCCCGTCGAGATCCTTGCGCACGGGATCGGAAAAGCGCTCGGCGAGCTGGATGAGCAACGGATCGCCCCGCCATGCATTGCCGCCCGTCAACGGCGGCGGCTGGTTGATCACCTCGTCGGTCACGCCCAATCCTTCAACTGGCAGAGACGTCAATTTATTTTCAAGGCCGCGGGTCGCGAATCCGAAGCCACTCGGCCTTATAGCCCAAGCCATATAAGGCGCGCGACGAAAATACCGGGGAGAACGCCCGCAATCCAAAGCTGGCGCTTGCGGCTGGCCGGACCGCACCCTATAGCAGCGCCTTGAGATGACCGACGCTTCGTCCCTGCCGCTCTTTCCCCACCGCCATCTTCTGGGCATCCGCGATCTTTCCCCCGCCGATATCGAGCTCTTGCTCGATCGTGCCGACCGGGCTGTGGCGATCTCGCGCCAGTCCGAAAAGAAGACGTCGACGCTGCGTGGCCGCACCCAGATCAACCTGTTCTATGAGGCTTCGACCCGCACGCAGTCGTCCTTCGAGCTGGCCGGGAAAAGGCTTGGCGCCGACGTCATGAACATGTCGGTGGCAAGCTCCTCGGTGAAGAAGGGCGAGACGCTGATCGACACGGCGATGACCCTCAACGCCATGCGCCCGGATATCCTGATCATCCGCCACCAGTCGGCGGGTGCGGCCGCCCTTCTGGCGCAGAAGGTCGGCTGCTCCGTCGTCAATGCCGGCGACGGGGCGCATGAACATCCGACGCAGGCGCTGCTCGATGCGCTGACCATCCGCCGCGCCAAGGGGCCGCTGTCGAAACTGATCGTGGCGATCTGCGGCGACATCCTGCACTCGCGCGTCGCCCGCTCCAACATCATGCTCTTGAACGCGCTTGGCGCGCAGGTGCGCGTCGTCGCGCCCTCGACGCTGCTGCCGTCCGGCATCGACAGAATGGGCGTGATCGTCGCGCGCTCGATGGCCGAGGGGCTGAAAGATGCCGACGTGGTGATGATGCTGCGCCTGCAGCGCGAGCGCATGGAAGGCGCCTTCGTGCCATCGATCCGCGAATATTTCCGCTATTTCGGCCTCGATGCCGAAAAGCTGAAGGCCGCGAAAGCGGACGCGCTGGTCATGCATCCGGGGCCTATGAACAGGGGCGTCGAAATCGCCTCCGAGATCGCCGACGGGCCGCAAAGCGTCATCCAGGAACAGGTCGAGATGGGGGTCGCCGTACGCATGGCCGTCATGGAAGCGCTGCTCGACCCTCGTCGCAACCACGACGGCCGCAACCACGAGGGTCGCGGCGCATGAGCGTGACCGTCTTCAGCAAGGCGCACATCGTCGACCCGTCGCGCGGCGTGGACGAGATCGGCAGCGTCATCGTCGATGGCCGCAAGATCGCCGCGGCCGGAAAAGCTGCACTGAACCAAGGCGCGCCCGAAGGCGCCACCGTGATCGACTGCGACGGCAAGACAATCATGCCGGGCCTCGTCGACGCGCGCGCCTTCATCGGCGAACCCGGCGGCGAGCATCGCGAGACCATCGCCTCGGCGAGCGTCGCGGCGGCCGCTGGCGGCATCACGTCCATCATCATGATGCCCGACACCGATCCGGTGATCGACAATGTGGCGCTGGTCGAATTCGTGCTGCGAACCGCCAGGGACACGGCAAGCGTCAACATCTTCCCTGCCGCCGCGATCACCAAGGGCCTCGAAGGCCGTGAGATGACCGAATTCGGCCTGCTGCGCGAGGCCGGCGCCGTCGCCTATACCGACGGCCGCCACACGATCGCCAACGCGCTGGTAATGCGCCGCGCGCTGACCTACGCGCGCGATTTCGGCGGCGTCATCGCGCATGAAACTCAGGATGCCGATCTCGCGTCATCCGGCGTGATGAACGAAGGCCTCTACGCAAGCTGGCTCGGCCTGTCGGGCATTCCGCGCGAGGCGGAGCTCATCCCGCTAGAACGCGACCTGGCATTGGCCCGGCTGACCGGCGGTGCATATCACGCCGCAAAAATCTCGTCCGCGATGGCGGCCGGCGCGTTGAACCGGGCAAAGACGGACGGTGCCAATGTCACCGCCGGCGTCGCCATCCACAATTTGTCGCTCAACGAGAACGATGTCGGCGAATACCGCACCTTCTTCCGGCTGACCCCGCCCTTGCGCGCCGAGGACGACCGGCTGGCGATGATCGAAGCGATCAAGGACGGCACGATAGACATCATCGTCTCCTCGCACGACCCGCAGGACGTCGACACCAAGCGCCTGCCCTTCGCCGATGCCGCCGCCGGCGCGATCGGCTTGGAGACGCTGCTTGGCGTGGCGCTCCGGCTCTACCACAATGGCGACGTGCCGCTGCTGAGGCTGGTCGAGACGCTGTCCACGGCGCCGGCGAGACTGTTCGGCCTGCCTGGCGGCACGCTGAAGCCGGGCGCTCCGGCCGACCTCGTGCTGGTCGATCTCGACGAGCCATGGATCGTCAGCGAAAGCGGGCTGCGCTCGCGCTCGAAGAACACCTGTTTCGAAGGCGCGCGGCTGCAGGGCAAGGTCTTGCAAACGATGGTGGCCGGCCGCACCGTGTTTTCGGCCTGAGCGTGGGCCGGCCAACGCGCCCTTGCGCCAATCGAGTTCGCAACGGTTCAAGCTGCGGGACGGTACCCCGGGAACTCCCGCTATGAACCCGCATCGTCCTTCCTGGCTGTGGACGATGTGGTATCGCCTGCGTCCGTCGCCGGACTTCGTCGTGCCGCCGAAATTCAATCGCAACTCCCACAAGATCAGCTCCCTGATGCCGTCGGAGGATAGCGGCGCCTGGCTGCTGGAGAGGATGCGGCGGCAGATCGGTCTAAAGATGCTCGCATCCAGCCGGGTCCTGGACTTCGGCTGCGGCGTGCGGTTTACGCAGGCCATCCTCAACAAGAAGATACCGATCGGCTCCTACACGGGCGTCGACTGCTTCTCGCCGATGATCGACTTCCTGCGCTCCAGGGTGCGGGATCGCCGGTTCTCTTTTGTCTTTCTGGACGCCCGTCACGCGCTTTATAACCCCAACGGGCGCTCCCTCTCGCGTGAGACGCAGCTCCCATTGCCCTTGCAAGCCTTTGACATCGTGTCGCTGTTTTCTGTGATCACGCACCAATATCCGGATGACACGGCGTCGATCTTCACCATCCTGCGCCGCCACACGACGACCAGGGGCCGCCTTTTCTTCACCTTCCTCCTGGACGACGGCATCGCGGAATTCGAGGACAGAAGCCCGGAGCGGAACGGCGGCATGTGCTTTTACAATCCCGATTTTCTTGCCCGTCTGGTTGAAGGCTGCGGCTGGCGGATTGTCGAGAGAATGCCCGCCGACCCGCCCCTGATCGCCCATTCGTTCCTCTGCGCTCCGGCCTGATTGGCGAGACCGAAGCTCCGAGGGTGAGATTTGCGCACCGGAATGGGCTTGCTTGGCGAAGCGCCGCGACTCTATCACTATGATGCGTTGGCGCCACGCGAGTTGATCGGGGCGCCGTTCGCCTCGCGCGATGTCGGCGGCGCGGTGACGGGGCAAGGTCTTGCAAACGATGATTGCAGGCCACACAGTATTTGAGCCGAGCAATTCCGGGCGTCAGCGGCCACGCTGCCGTCCAGCAAAACAAGAAACGTGGGGAAGACAATGGCTTACGGGCTGGCACTGATCTTCGGCTATCTGCTCGGCTCCATTCCGTTTGGGCTCCTGATCACCCGCGCGGCCGGCCTTGGCGATGTCCGCAACATCGGCTCCGGCAATATCGGCGCGACGAATGTGCTGAGGACGGGCAACAAGAGCCTTGCCGCCGCGACGCTGCTGCTCGATGCGCTGAAAGGCACTGCCGCCGCCCTGGTCGCCGGGCATTTTTCGCCGGACTTCGGGTTGTTGGCAGGTTTTGGCGCTTTCCTTGGCCACCTCTTCCCCGTCTGGCTTGGCTTCAAGGGCGGCAAGGGCGTCGCAACCTATCTCGGCGTGCTGCTTGGCCTTGCCTGGCAGGGCATGCTCGTCTTTGCCGTCGTCTGGCTCGCGATGGCCTTCCTGTTCCGCTATTCCTCGCTGGCGGCACTAGCGGCGGCAGTGGTCGTGCCGATCGCGCTCTATTTCATAGGCACGCTTGAGATCGCCGGCCTGTTCGCGGTGATGAGCCTGATCGTCATCGTCAAGCATCGCGCCAACATCTCTCGGCTGCTCGCCGGCACCGAAGGCAAGATCGGGGCGAAGGGATGAGTGCGCCGGCCGCCGGCCCGCGGCTCAGCGACCGGCAACGGCTTGCCTGGCTTCGCCTGATCCGCGCGCCGAATGTCGGCCCGGCTTCCTTTCGCGGGTTGATCAACCGCTTCGGCTCGGCTGAAGCCGCGCTCGAAATGCTGCCGGAGCTGATGATTTCCGGCGGCGCCAATCGCATCGTCCGCGTCCCCTCCGTCGCCGAAGCCGAAGCCGAGTTGGACGCCGCCCGGCGTGCCGGCGCCCGCTTCGTCGGCATTGGCGAAGCCGATTATCCGCCCTTGCTGAAGACCCTCGACAACCCGCCGCCGCTGCTCGCCGTGAAAGGCGAAGGCGCGGTCTTCCGTTTGCCGGCGGTGGCGATTGTCGGCGCCCGCAACGCTTCCCTTGCCGGCATCAAGATGGCGCGCATGCTGGCGGCCGACCTTGGCCGCGACGGCTACGCCATTGTCTCCGGACTGGCGCGCGGGATCGACACGGCAGCGCACAAGGGCAGCGTTTCGAGCGGTACGGTCGGCGTGCTGGCCGGCGGGCTCGATGTCCCCTACCCGCCCGAGAATGCCGGCCTGTGCGACGAGATCGCCGACCGTGGCGGCGCCATCGTTTCGGAGATGCCGTTCGGCTGGCAGCCACGCGCCCAGGATTTTCCGCGCCGAAACCGTCTGGTCGCCGGCATGGCGCTTGGCCTGGTGGTGGTCGAGGCGGCACAGCGCTCCGGCTCGCTGATCAGCGCGCGCCTCGCCAACGAAATGGGTCGCCTGGTCTTCGCCGTGCCGGGCTCGCCGCTCGATCCGCGCGCCGCCGGCTGCAACGCGCTGCTCAAGGACGGCGTCACGCTCGTCACCGAAGCCGCCGATGTGCTCGGGGCGCTGGCGCCGCTTGCCGGCACCCGCCCCCCGAGAACCGCGCCGTTTGCCGAGGCGCCCGACATGTCGGCCATGCCGCCGCCCGGCGAAAACGAGCGCGCCGATGTGCTGGAAGCGCTCGGGCCCACGCCCATTGCCGTTGACGAAATCATCCGCCACACCGGCATGAGCGCCGCGCAGATCGCCATGGTGCTTCTGGAGCTTGACCTTGCCGGACGGTTGGAACGCCATGCCGGCGGGAATGTCTCGCTGGTCACGTGACCTGCTGGATCGGCCCCAGGTTCAGATTTCACTAACGAAACAGATATTTGGACATTTCCGGATTGCCGCGGCGCCACATGACGTTGTCGAGGAAGTAGTGGTGCACGTTGATGAAGATCAGCACGATGAAGAAGAACAGCGACGAACCGAGGACCTGCCTGTCGTACGGGATCAGGGCGGTCAGCACGAACGGGATCAGCCAGAAGCCGAGATAGCCAAGGGCGGCGCCGCCGATGATGAATCCCAGCACCCGTAGCCTGTAACGCGGCCCAAAAGCCGATAGTATTTTCGGCTCCGGATCCCGCGCCGCATCCGAGACGTCACGCTCGACATTGGTTTGATAGCGCCAGACCACGGCAAGATATTGCAGCGAGTGGAGCGCCGGCACCACGAGCAGCCAGAGCGGATTTATCCTGGCAATCAGGATCCAGAGATAGAGAGAGGCGACATAGGCCACGATGCCATTGTAAGGCAGGCCGCCGCCGTTTCTGCGCCAGCGGTTGACCAGCATCGAAAGCGTGGCCGCCGTCGATCCGACGGCCGCCAGCACGGCAATGTCGGTGATCCAGCGCGGCGCCGCGAAAGTGTAGTATTGAAGGCCGTAATACTGCCCCTGTGTCACCGCCGTATTCGTCTGCAGCCAGGCCAGGATCCACACCGCATAGCTGTTGACCAGCAGCACCTTCTTGTCCCGGTTGTCGAAGAACTTGCGCTTCAGCACGGCGTCGACCATCAGCATTCCGTAGCCCTGCTTGACGTAGTGCCAGCCGACGAAGAAGAACATGGCATTGGCCGCAAATCCGAGCAGCCGCGTGTTCGACGTCGCCGCGCCATAGACAAAGAACAGGGTCATGATCACCGGAACGATAACGCCGGCGAAAATGTAGCGAAGCTGCAGGCTCCTGTCGTACCCGTCGCCACGGGCCTTGCGGCCGAAATTGCGGTAGAAAATCTGGTAGGAGTGGGCGAAGTGCGGATAGTTCACCAGGTAGGCCACAACGACCATCGTCGCGGCTAGGGGGCCTTCATAATCGCGCGGCACGAGAAACAAGATCGGCAGGATCAGGAAGGCGCTGCCGCCGAGCATCAGGAAGTCGGCGACCGGACCGAAGAGATACCTACCGGGCGGCGTCGCCGCCTTGCGGGCCTGAGCGTCTACCGAAAGGTCAAGTGCCATCCTGGAGCCTCCTTCGGAGGCCGGAGTGTAACCACGACCCTGTCCAGGGACAAGTTTGCCGGCGGCCGCGAATCTTTAGGTTTCATTTCGATCTAGGGCTGCATCGGCTCCGCATACCCCTCGCTTAGCCAATCAGAAAGATCAAGGCGAGCGAGCTCGGCTGTCCTGGCTATGTCGGCTTCAAATTCGCGTTGCAGCCGCCGTGCGAGCGAAGGCTCCGCACTGTGAGATGGTGCGAAAGTTGGAACGATATAGCGAGGTTTGGCCGTGCCCCGACCGACAACTGCTTCCAGTCCCAAAAACGCTTCGACTGACGACAGAGTGAGATTTGGTTGGTTCCATAGCGCATCCGCTCGGTAGACATGAACATTACCACGAGGGAGGAGACGATAGATGCGTTCGAGTTGCTGCGAGTAGAATCCACGTTCCACATACGAATACACGCGGTGAACGCCATTCGGCGCTTCTGAAACCCTGCGCCTCCCGATGGCCGAGACAGCATCCGCAAATGGCAGGTTTTCTGCTTGTCGCGCGGTCTCCATCCGCCAATGCGACAACGCGCGGAAAACTGGATGCCGGAGAGCGACGATGAGTTTGGCCTCGGGATTGTACCGGCGAATGCGTTCAATCGAGTGTGGCCAATAACAGTAGATCGGCGTCGCCTCGCCCCGCAAAGCCGGCCGAGACCAGTCGAAACTGTCATGAAGCCGCGAATGATCGGGACGATCCCAATCCACGCCGGTGTCGTCATCAAAGTGATGGATTTCCTTTATTGCGGGCAGTTCGACACCAGGATGCCGAGACAGCAACGAATGTAATGCCGTGGTGCCGCCCTTTTGGACTCCCGCAATGAAGAAGTCGATCAACGAATTCCCTCCGAAGGCATCGATTCAGCCATACCCTATTGATATGAGCGTCGTTGCATTGGAACAAATCATAGAGATTTTACCTGCCGACTTGATTGCTCATTTCGCAAGAGGCTGCTTTTACGGCGATAGCGCTGGCTAGGGCGAGTGGCTGCCGCGCGCGCCTGACCGGCTAGAGCAATTCCAGGAAAAGTGTGCAACGGTTTTCCGTCCGGAATTGCGCAAAAACAAAGAGATAGAGCGTATCACCGTTTCCGTGAAACGGTGAAACGCTCTAGCCAGGCGATTGGCCGGCAACCAGCCAAGCGCCGTCACCGCTTTGCAGGCCCGAGCATTTACCGAAGATCAGGTGACTTTCGGGTTCGTCTCGCCGGTCTTGAGAAAAGTCAGGCCGATGCGGTGGGGGCGATCTTCATCAGCCGCTTTTTGGCCTCTGCCACTCGCGTCAGTTCCGACCGTATGCGGCCGCACAGCGCGAGACTGATCCCGATGCCGCATTCCTCGTCGAGCATTTCTTTGGCGTGATTGAGAGAAGTCTCTGCGCGCCTAACGCGCTGTCTGGCCTTGGCCAATTCCAGGTTCAGTACGTCCACGTCCGCATCCCGAATTGCGGTCCCTTCGATAAGGAAACAGCAGCGTATGGCTTTTGTTCCGAAGCCTCGGCGATCCGATCCGTTATCTATTTGATTTTTTTGTTTTTGGTGAGCGCGATGGGATTCGAACCCATGACCTACTGATTAAAAGTCAGTTGCTCTACCGGCTGAGCTACGCGCTCCCGCGGGCTCAAAACGCCGCCCTCGAAATTGCGCGGAACATAGGGAGAGTGCCGCGACCGGTCAACCGGAAAAAGATGAGCGTCCAGGTGGGTTTTTGAACAGATTTCGAAGGGGCGCTGAGGGTGTTTGCGAAAGGCTTCCGTGCCTGCGCCAATAACCCGGGTCCGGGTCACTTCAATCCGAGTCCGCGTCACTTCAGAAATCTCTACAATAACAAGGGGTTGGTATTGGAATGGGAACCATTGCAACCCGGACCCGTTTCGCAAAACGGGGAACGCCCATCAACCCTCGAGGAGAAGATCAATGAACAAGATCGCATCGGGCCTGCTGGCAGCCGCCCTCTCGGCGTCGTTCATCGCGGCGGAGATGGTGCCAGTCAACGCCCAGCCAGCTTATGTGCCACTACCCCAGGGCCTATCGTCGGATTTCCAGACCGTCCAGTATCGGGATTGGAGACGGCACCGCAGCTTCAACCGCGATTTCTCCCGTCGTGACGGCGCCATCTACTGGAACGGCCATCGCGGCTATCGTGAATATCGCCGCGGCTATCGCCGGCATGGCGATTATTGGTTCCCGCTCGCAGCCTTCGCCACCGGCGCGCTGATCACCGGCGCCATCATCAACAGCGAGAACAATCGTGTCTATCGCGGCAACTCGCATGTCCAATGGTGCTACGACCGCTACCGCTCGTACCGCGCCTCGGACAACACCTTCCAGCCTAACAGCGGCCCGCGTCAGCAGTGCAGGTCGCCCTACTGACGGCCCCAGTCAGTACCCAGGGTCGTTGACCGAGCCCGCGCCAAGGCGCGGGCCCTCTCTTTTCAGATCTCAGTTCGTGCTCAGTGTCCGCCGCACCGCATCGCGCCATCCGGCAAGCTTGGCCGAGCGCGTTTCAGCATCCATCTCCGGCTTGAAGCGTCGTTCGAGCGCCCAGCTCTCGGCGAAGTTCTTCGTCTTCGGCCAGACGCCCGCTTTTGAGCCGGCGAGCCAGGCCGCACCCAGTGCCGTCGTCTCCGGGATCGTCGGCCGATCGACCGGTGCGTCGAGAATGTCGGCCAGCCGCTGCATGGTCCAGTCGGAAGCGACCATGCCGCCGTCGACCCGCAGCACCGTCTTTGCCGAGGCGCCTTTCCAGTCCCTGCGCATGGCGTCGAGCAGGTCGCGCGTCTGAAAGGCGACCGACTCCAGTGCTGCGCGCGCGAACTCGGCCGGGCCTGAATTGCGCGTAAGGCCGAAGATGGCGCCGCGGGCCTCCGCGTCCCAATGAGGCGCGCCAAGGCCGACAAAGGCCGGCACCAGATAGACCTGCTGCGCCGGATCTGCGGTCGCAGCAAGAGCGCCGCTCTGCTCGGCCTTGCCGATCACCTTGATGCCGTCGCGCAGCCACTGCACGGCCGCACCCGCGATGAAGATCGAGCCTTCCAGCGCATAGGTGGTCTTGCCGTTCAAGCGGTAGGCGATGGTGGTGAGCAGCCGGTTCGTCGACCGCACCAGGTCGGCACCGGTATTAAGCAGCGCGAAGCAGCCGGTGCCGTAGGTGGATTTCATCATGCCGGGCTCGAAACAGGCCTGGCCGATGGTCGCCGCGTGCTGGTCGCCCGCGACGCCGAGGATCGGCACCTCGGCACCGAAGAGACTCTTTTCGGTGACGCCGAAATCATCGGCGCAGTCTTTCACCTGCGGCAGGATCGCGGCCGGTATGTTCAGGATCGAGAGCAGCTCGTCGTCCCAGACATTCTTCTCGATGTTGTAGACCAGCGTGCGCGAGGCGTTGGTGGCGTCCGTGGCGTGCACTTGGCCGCCGGTCAGCCGCCAGATCAGGAAACTGTCGATCGTGCCGGCGAGCAATTCGCCCTTCCCGGCGCGCTTGCGGGCGCCTTTCACCTTGTCCAGCATCCAGGCGATCTTGGTGCCGGAAAAATAGGGATCAAGCAGCAGGCCGGTCTTCTTCGCGAACTTTTTCTCCAATCCCTGCTCTTTCAGCTTCCGGCAGAGCGGCGCCGTGCGCCTGTCCTGCCAGACGATCGCGTTGTGGATCGGCTTGCCGGTCGCCTTGTCCCAAATGACGACCGTCTCGCGCTGGTTGGTGATGCCGATCGCCGCCACGTCCGACGCCGTGCGGCCGGCGGCCTTCAGCGCCGCCTTCACTGTCGCAAGCACGCTCGCCCAGATGTCTTCCGGATCATGCTCGACCCAGCCGGAGGCAGGATAGTGCTGCGTGAATTCCTGCTGGCCGGTGCCCGCGACTTTCATGTTGCCGTCGAACAGGATCGCGCGAGTTGAAGTCGTTCCTTGGTCGATGGCTAGGACGAAGCCGGACATAGATCATTCACTCCTGGGCAGCCGTGTTAGTGCCGCTGCAATCCTGCCGTAAGCGGCATCGGCGAGGCGAAGCATGGGCTCGGCATCAACGTTCAAAATCAAATCTCGGCTGCGAATGAAAGCCCGGACGACCGAATGATCAGGCCGAAACCAACGACCATCATCGGTCGGCACACCCTCTGGATTGATCCCTTCGCCGAAGATCATTGCATAGGCGGCCAGATAGGCCACGGATCGAGGATATTCAGCTTGGGTACCACTGGGGCCGTTTTGCCATTTTTCCAGCACTGTCGATCGATCGAAGGGCCGATCTTCAATGGTGCAGGCCGATGCGCGGTCACGAGCGCGGCTTTCAGGATTCAACAAATGCCCAAAAGACCGAACAATTTCGTCAATGTTTCGCGAATGCATTGCTTCCCCCTCGAACGCAAATGGGCCGGAGTTGCTTAGCTCCGGCCCAAAAGCTAGCTGGCGGCTTTACTTCTGCCAGCTCTTGACCAACTCGTCGTAGTTGATGGTGACCGGCTTTTCCTTCTCGTTGTCGAGTTTCAGCTGCGGCGCAAGGTTGCCCTTTTTGACCGCGTCGCCGTTCCAGTAAGCAAGGTCATGCTCTTCGGCCATCTTCGGACCGATATCGCCCTGGACGCCCGACTTCTCGATACGCTCCAGTACCTTCTCCTGATCGGCGCAGAGGCCATCCATGGCTTCCTGCGGCGACTTGGCGCCCGACGAGGCGTCACCGATATTCTGCCACCAGAGCTGTGCCAGCTTCGGATAATCGGGAACGTTGGTGCCGGTCGGCGTCCACTGCACGCGTGCCGGTGAACGGTAGAACTCGATCAGGCCGCCGAGCTTGGGAGCGCGTTCGGTGAAGCTCTTGTCGTGGATCGTGGAGTCGCGGATGAAGGTCAGGCCAACATGGCTCTTCTTCACGTCCACGGTCTTGGAGATCACGAACTGCGCGTAGAGCCAGGCGGCCTTGGCGCGGTCGGTCGGCGTCGACTTCATCAGCGTCCACGAGCCGACGTCCTGGTAGCCGAGCTTCATGCCGTCCTTCCAGTAGGAGCCGTGCGGCGACGGCGCCATGCGCCATTTCGGCGTGCCGTCATCGTTCATCACCGGCAGACCGGGCTTGACCATGTCGGCGGTGAAGGCGGTGTACCAGAAGATTTGCTGCGCGACGTTGCCCTGCGACGGAACCGGACCCGATTCAGAGAAGGTCATACCTTGCGCTTCCGGCGGCGCATAGGCCTTCAACCAGTCGAGGTACTTCTGGATCGCGTAGACCGATGCCGGACCGTTGGTGTCGCCGCCGCGCGCGACGCAGGAGCCGACAGGGCGAGAATTTTCATCGACCTTGATACCCCATTCGTCAACAGGCAGGCCGTTCGGCAGGCCCTTGTCGCCGTTTCCGGCCATCGACAGCCAGGCGTCGGTGAACCGCCAGCCGAGCGACGGATCCTTCTTGCCATAGTCCATGTGGCCGAAGACTTTCTTGCCGCCGACGTCGCGACCAGTGAAGAACTGGGCGATGTCCTCATAGGCAGACCAGTTGACGGGCACGCCGAGATCGTAGCCATATTTTGCCTTGAAGTCGGCCTTGTTCTTCTCGTCGTTGAACCAATCGTAGCGGAACCAATAAAGGTTCGCGAACTGCTGGTCGGGAAGCTGGTAGAGCTTCTTGTCCGGCGCCGTGGTGAACTTGGTGCCGATGAAGTCGTCGACGTCGAGCATCGGATCGGTGACGTCCTTGCCTTCGCCGGCCATCCAGTCGGTCAGATTGCGCACCTGCTGGTAGCGCCAGTGCGTGCCGATCAGGTCGGAGTCGTTGACCCAGCCGTCATAGATGTTCTGGCCGGTCTGCATCTGGGTCTGGATCTTTTCGACGACGTCGCCTTCCTGGATGACGTCATGCGTGACCTTGATGCCGGTGATGGCGGTAAAGGCCGGTGCAAGTGTTTGCGACTCGTACTGGTGCGTTGTCAGGGTTTCCGACACGACCTTGATGTCCATGCCGGCGAACGGCTTGGCGGCGTCGATGAACCACTGCATTTCCTTTTCCTGATCGGCGCGCGAAAGCGTCGATAGGTCGCCTATCTCCTTGTCGAGAAAGGCTTTTGCCTCATCCATCCCGGCATAGGCATGGCCCGCTCCGAGCAATAGGGCAAGGGCGGTCGTCGATGTTAGAAATTGCCGTCGCATGTGTCTCCTCCAGTCTTAGGTTGCAAGTCTGATCCGGAGCGGCCGCCAGCACGCGGCCGCTCCGACTATTCCCCCTCTATACGTAACGGAACACGCCAATGGCGTAGATCACGGAGAGAGCGAGAGCCCACCACAGGTTGGGTCCAACCAGACCCAGCCAAGCGAGATGGATGAAGGCGCTGCCGAGCAGCGACAGGAAGAGGCGGTCGCCGCGCGTCGTCTCGAAGCGCAGCACGCCGACGCGCGGATTACCGCCGGGCGAGACATATTCCCAGACGCCCATGCCGAAGAGCATCAGCGCAATGACAATGAAGAAGGCGGCCGTCGGCCACGTCCACGCCATCCAGGAGAAGTTGAGGTTCATGGCTTAGACCCTCCCCAGGGCGAAGCCCTTGGCGATATAATTTCGCACGAACCAGATCACGAGCGCGCCGGGGATCAGCGTCAGCACGCCGGCGGCGGCGAGCAGGCCCCAGTCCATGCCGGCCGCAGATACGGTGCGGGTCATGGTGGCGGCGATCGGCTTGGCGTCGGTTGTGGTCAGCGTGCGCGCGATCAGCAGTTCCACCCACGAGAACATGAAGCAGAAGAAGCAGGCTACACCGATGCCGCTCGCGATCAGCGGCATGAAAATCTTCACGAAGAAGCGCGGGAAGGAATAGCCGTCGATATAGGCGGTCTCGTCGATCTCCTTCGGCACACCCGACATGAAGCCTTCGAGGATCCACACCGCCAGCGGCACGTTGAACAGGCAGTGTGCCAGCGCCACCGCGATATGGGTGTCGATCAGACCGAAAGCCGAATAGAGCTGGAAGAACGGCAGCGCGAAGACGGCCGGCGGCGCCATGCGGTTGGTCAACAGCCAGAAGAACAGGTGCTTGTCGCCAAGGAAGCGATAGCGTGAGAAGGCGTAGGCTGCCGGCAGCGCGGCGGCGACTGAAATCACCATATTCATCACAACATAGGTGATGGAATTGATGTAGCCCGAATACCAGGCCGACTGCGTGAAGATGATGTAGTAGTTGTTCAGGGTCGGCGCGTGCGGGTAAAGCGTCAGCGAAGAGATGATTTCCTCATTCGTCTTGAAGCTCATATTGACGAGCCAGTAGATCGGCAGCAGCAAGACGAAGATGTAGATCGTCGGCACGATCCACCACCAGCGCGATTCCTCGCCGCGGCGCCGCATCAGCCGCGCCACCTCATCCTGCGACAGGGTGCTGGCCAGTCCTTCGGAAAGCGCTGTCTCGCTCACTCTGTCCGTTCTTTCGTTGGCGCCACTCATCTCAGCACTCCGCATCGTAGTTGGTCATCACGGTGTAGAAGACCCATGACAGCAAAAGGACGATCAGGAAGTAGACCAGCGACATCGCCGCCGCCGGACCGAGATCGAACTGGCCGAGTGCGGTCTTGACGAGATCGATCGAAAGGAACGTCGTCGAGTTTCCGGGACCGCCGCCGGTGACGACGAAGGGCTCGGTGTAGATCATGAAACTGTCCATGAAGCGCAAAAGCACGGCGATCAGAAGCACGCGCTGCATCTTCGGCAACTGGATGTAGCGGAACACCGCCCACCGCGATGCGCCGTCGATCTTGGCCGCCTGGTAGAAAGCATCGGGAATAGAGACCAGGCCGGCATAGCAAAGCAGAACGACCAGGCTGGTCCAGTGCCAGACATCCATGATGATGACGGTGACCCAGGCGTCGATCGGGTCCTGCACGTAGTTGTAGTCGATGCCGAGCGCCTTGACATAGTAGCCGAGCAGGCCGATGTCGTTGCGGCCGAACACCTGCCAGATGGTGCCGACGACATTCCACGGAATCAGCAGCGGCAGGGCCATCAGGACCAGGCAGACCGGCACGCCCCAGCCCTTCTTCGGCATGTTGAGCGCGACGAAGATGCCGAGCGGCACCTCGATCGCCAGGATGATGAAGGAGAAGATCAGGTTGCGGACCATCGCTTCCCAGAAGCGGGGCGAATGAAGCAATTCCTCGAACCACTCCGTCCCCGCCCAGAAGAAGACGTTGTTGCCGAACGTGTCCTGAACCGAATAGTTGACGACGGTCATCAGCGGGATGACGGCCGAGAACGCCACCAGCACCAACACCGGCATGACAAGGAACCAGGCCTTGTTGTTCCAGGTCTTGTCCATCTATGCCCCCATCTCGACGCGCCAGGAATCGGCATAGATGTTGATGCCCGCAGGATCGAAGCGGACTTTCGGCTCGGCCGGGACCTCGTCGTCCTCACCGATGACGGCCGCGATCTCCTTGCCCTCGAGATTGGCGCGCACCACCTTGTGGCGGCCGACGTCCTCGACCTTGCTGACCTGGACGGCCATGCCTTCGCGGCCGAGCCGCACATATTCGGGACGGATGCCGAGCTCGACGGCGCCGGGTTCGGCCTTGGGTACGCCCGGCAGTTCGATGCGCTGCGCGCCGAGCTTTGCCGTCCTGCCCTCGAGCGAAACCGGCAAGACGTTCATGCCTGGCGAACCGATGAAATAACCGACGAAGGTATGGCGCGGGCGCTCGAAGAGTTCCGCCGGCGTGCCGATCTGCACGATGCCGCCGTCGTACATGACCACTACCTGGTCGGCGAAAGTCAGCGCCTCGGTCTGGTCATGCGTGACATAGACCATAGTGTAGCCGAAGCGGCGATGCAGTTGCTTCAACTGCGAGCGCAGCACCCACTTCATATGCGGGTCGATCACGGTCAGCGGCTCGTCGAACAGGATGGCGTTGACGTCCGAGCGCACCAGGCCGCGTCCAAGCGATATCTTCTGCTTCTGGTCGGCGGTAAGCCTGCGCGCCTTCCGGTTCGCCATCGAGGCGAGATCGATCATGTCGAGCGTTTCGCGCACCTTGCGGTCGACATCGGCTTCCGGCACGCGGCGGTTGCGCAGCGGGAAGGCCAGATTGTCGTAGACGGTCATGGTGTCGTAGATGACCGGGAACTGGAACACCTGGGCAATGTTGCGCTCCTGCGTCGACAGATTGGTCACGTCCCGGCCATTGAACAGCAACCGGCCGTGCGAGGGATGCAACAGTCCCGAAATGATGTTGAGCAAGGTGGTCTTGCCGCAGCCCGACGGCCCGAGCAGCGCATAGGCGCCGCCGTCCTCGAAGGTGTGATGCACCTCCTTCAGCGCGAAATCGGAATCCTTCCGCGGGTTGGGCAGATAGGAGTGGCGGATGTGATTGACCTCGATGCGCGCCATCGTTTGCTCCTCAGGCCGCCAGCTTCGGCGCCGTCACGGCGCGACCGTTGTGGTCGAAGACCATGATGTGGCGCGGATCGATGTATACCTCGACTTCATCGTCGGTCTCGAAGTCGAGAATGCCATGCGCAAGCATCACCCAGCGCGCATCGGCGAAGTCGAGATGGACGAAGCTTTCCGAGCCGGTGATTTCGGTGATGGTTACCTTCGCCCGCACCGGCACGGCGCTGGCGTTCGGCCGCTCCAGCGACAGATGATGCGGCTGGAAGCCGATCGTGTAGCTCGCGTCCGGAACGCCGTTGAGCTCCGGCGGCACCGGCAGCTTGACGCCGCCTTCGAGCAGGAAGTCCGATCCCTTCTTGGCGAGCACGATGGTGTTGAGCGGCGGATCGGCGAAGGTCCTCGCCGTCACCAGGTCGACCGGCTTGCGGAACACTTCGACGGTCGGGCCGAACTGCGTGACGTGGCCCTCCGAAAGCGTTGCAGTGTTGCCGCCAAGCAGCAATGCTTCATGCGGTTCGGTCGTCGCATAGACGAAGATGGTGCCGGCGGCGGCAAATATCTTCGGCAATTCGGCGCGCAATTCCTCGCGCAGCTTGTAGTCGAGATTGGCCAAAGGCTCGTCGAGCAGAACCAGGCTGGCGTTCTTGACGATGGCGCGGGCAAGCGCGGTGCGCTGCTGCTGGCCGCCTGAAAGATTGAGCGGCGTGCGGTCGAGAAAGGGCGTCAGCTTCAGCAGAGCCGCCGCGTTGCGCACTTCCTTGTCGATCCTCGCGTGCTCGACGCCGCCCACCCTGAGCGGCGAGGCGATATTCTCGTGGACAGTCATCGCCGGGTAATTGATGAACTGCTGGTAGACCATGGCGACGTTGCGCTTCTGCACCGGCTGCCCGGTGACGTCCTTGCCGTCGAACCAGACCGAACCGGAAGTCGGCGCGTCGAGGCCCGCCATCAGCCGCATTAGGCTGGTCTTGCCGGAAAGCGTGGGTCCCAGCAGAACATTAAGCGAGCCGTGCTGAAGCGTCAGCGACACGTCGCGGATATGCTCCTGCGCGCCGACCGTCTTCGTCACGTTCCTCAGTTCCAACATCATGCCTCCTCCCAGGCCTTGCGCATCAGCGGTCGATCCTTATTCCGCCGCCGCGACGTGCCGGCTGCTCAGTCCGCGCATGAATTCTTCCAGTGTCGCCGTCTGCTCGCGGCTGAAATGCAGGCCGCGCTTGGTCCGGCGCCACAGCACGTCCTCGGCGGTGACCGCCCATTCATTCTCGACGAGATAGCGAACTTCCGCCTCGAAAAGGTCGGCGCCGAAGTTGCGGCCGAGATCGGCATTCGACTTGGCAAGCCCGAGCAGTTTTTCCGCGCGCGTGCCGTAAAGCCGGGTGAGCCGGCGCGCCAGCCGCTGGTCGAGGAACGGATAGGTTTTCTTCAGCCTGGCGACCTGGGCATCGAAACCGGTCGCCGGGAAATCGCCGCCGGGCAGCGGCGCGTCATGCGTCCATGGCTTGCCGCGCTTGCCGAGAAAACCTTCGATCTTTTCCAGCATCGATTCCGCCAGCCGCCGGAAGGTCGTGATCTTGCCGCCGAAAGCATTGAGCAAGGGGGCAGTTTCCTCCCCGCCATCGGCCTTCAGCACATAGTCGCGCGTCGCCTCCTGCGCCTTCGAGGCGCCGTCGTCATAGAGCGGGCGCACTGCCGAATAGGTCCAGACGATGTCGGAGCGCTTCACGGGTTGCGCGAAATATTCGCTTGCCGCGGCGCAGAGGTAGTCGATCTCGGTGTCCGAGATATTCACGTCATGCGGATCGCCGGGATAGTCGCGGTCGGTGGTGCCGATCAGCGTGAACTCTTCCTCGTAAGGAATGGCGAAGATGATGCGGCCATCCTTGTTCTGGAAGAAATAGGCACGCGGATCGTCGAACTTCTTGGCGATGACGATGTGGCTGCCCTGCACGAGGCGGACATTGTGGACTTCTTTCTGGCCGACGGCGGTCTGAAGCACGTGATCGACCCAGGGGCCGGCGGCGTTGACCAGAAGCCGTGCGCGAACCTCTTCGGTCTCGCCGGTAAGCACATTCTGCACTTTTACGGTCCAAATCGCGCTATCCCGGCGCGCGCTGACAACCTTGGTGCGGGTGCGGACGATGGCGCCACGATCCGCCGCATCGCGGGCGTTCAGCGCCACCAGGCGGGCGTCATTGACCCAGCCGTCCGAATATTCGAAAGCCTTGCGGAACAATGGCTTGAGCGGCTTGCCCGCCGGATCGCTGGCCATGTCCAGCGTCTTCGTCGCCGGCAGCAGCTTGCGCCCGCCGATATGATCGTAGAGGAAAAGTCCGAGCCGGATCAGCCAGGCGGGCCTGAGGCCCTTGGCGTAAGGCAGCACGAAACGCATCGGCCAGATGATGTGCGGCGCGTTCTTCCACAGAACCTCGCGCTCCATCAGCGCTTCGCGCACCAGCCGGAACTCGTAGAATTCGAGATAGCGCAGGCCGCCATGGATCAGCTTGGTCGAGCCTGAGGAGGTCCCGCTGGCCAGATCGTTCATCTCGGCGAGGTATACCGAAAATCCGCGACCAACGGCGTCGCGGGCTATGCCGCAGCCATTTATGCCGCCGCCGATGACGAAAATGTCATGGATCGGAGATGCGTCCAAGAGTTCCTCCAACGATTTCGCATTGCACCATTTTTATGTTTTACGAAACCGTGACGGAATTATTTCGAACTCAAAGCGAATGTCAAACGAAATATATCATGGCCGTGTGCGGTAGCCGCGATACGAGTCTATTCAAGCGCCGTCTCGATCAGCCGGACCTCGGTCTCCTCGCAAATCCTGCGGATCGAGGGGATTTCGCAACGATCGGTGATGAAGGTATTCACCTGCGAAAGATGACCGATCCGAACCGGCGCCGTGCGCTCGAATTTGGTCCGGTCGGAGACCAGAATGACATGGCGGGCATTGGCGATGATGGCCTGCGCCACCTTCACCTCGCGGAAATCGAAGTCGAGCAGCGCGCCGTCATGGTCGATAGCCGAGGCGCCGATGACGGCGTAATCGACCTTGAACTGGCGGATGAAATCGACCGCCGCCTCACCGACAACGCCGCCGTCGGAGCCGCGCACGACGCCGCCGGCGATCACCACCTCGATCGAAGGATAGATGCGCATCCTATTGGCAACGTTGATATTATTGGTAATGACCATAAGTCCGTTATGGTCGAGAAGCGCCGTGCTGACGGCCTCGGTCGTGGTGCCGATGTTGATGAACAGCGAGGCATTGTCCGGAATCAGCCGTGCCGCCGCGCTGCCGATCGCCTCCTTCTCATCGGCGGCAATCTTGCGCCGCGCCTCATACTCCATGTTCTCGATGCCCGACGGAAACAGCGCGCCGCCGTGGATGCGGGTAAGCAGGCGCTGGTCGCACAGATCGTTGAGGTCCTTGCGGATGGTCTGCGGCGTCACGTTGAAATGCGTCGCCAGGTCATCGACCAGAACCCTGCCATGGTCTTTCGCCATCTGGATGATTTCGGCGTGGCGTGGCGAAAGAAACATCGCGCGTCCTCCCGTTTTCGTTTTTCCCCTCTATACGAGAAAACGAAAGCGGTGAAAAGGCAACCGGCCGGCTAATGAAATTTCAGGCGACGGTAAGCAAACGCCGCCAAATCCCGGGTATCAGACGCGCTCCGCCACTTTGCGTTCGATGGAGGCGGCCTTGCCCGGCGAGCGGATCAACAGAAACTTGCCCGACCAGTTCCCGAGGATGCGCCAGATTCCTTCGATCTCGGTGGCATCGCCGTTCAGACGTCCGCTGTAGTCGATCGGGTGCACATGCAATCCGGCATTGTTATATGTCTTCACGAAAACAACTGATCTGCCGTCGCGTCGTCCCTCCAACGTCGCATAACGCAACGCGCCGGTAGCCGGTCCGGCCGGTTCGTGGGTCGTTCCCGTCAAACCGGATGCCGTCTCGAAAAGCGTCGCGACGAAGGAGACCGGCGCCAGATCGCGCGGATAGAAATAACGGCCATTCCAGACGCCAGTCACATTTTGCGCTGCAGCTTTGCGGACGGTCACGATCTTCTCCCCCGGCCGCGTTTCGGCAGCTAGCTCAGGCCGTCAACGATCTTGCACATTCGCAGATGACGTTGAAGGCCGCGTCGACGTCCGCCGCCGTCGATTCGAACTGGCCGGCCTGGAAGCGGATGGCAACCCGCCCGTCGACCCGCGTCTGCGTGAGATAGATTCGGCCATCGGTGTTGATCGCGTCGACCAGACGCAGATTGTGCTCGTCTGGATCGGTGCCCGACGCCCGGTGCCGGAACGAAAACAGCGACAGCATCGGCTCGCTGACGATCTCGAAATCCACTTCCTTGGCCAGCCGCACGGCGAGCCCTTCGCTCCAGGCGACGTGGTTGCGGATCATTGTGCGCAGGCCGTCGAGGCCATGGGCACGTAGCAGGAACCAGAGTTTCAATGCTCGGAAGCGGCGCCCGAGCGGCACTGACCATTCCGAATAGTTGATGATGCCGTCATGGCCGCGCGTCTTTAGATAATCCGGCTTGATCGCCAGCGTTCGCACTAGGTCTTCCGGCTGGCGGACGAACTGGATCGAGCAGTCGAATTGCGCGCCCAGCCACTTGTGCGGATTGAAGACGATGGAATCGGCGCCTTCGACCCCGGTCCAGAAACGCCGGTATTCCGGACAGATCATCGCCGATCCGGCCCAGGCGGCGTCGACATGCAGGTAAAGCCCGTGACGCTTCGCGGCCGCAACCACTGCCGCAATGTCGTCGGTGCCGCCGGTGCTGGTGCCGCCAACGCAAGCGATGATGCCGGTGGGCAGCAGTCCCGCTTCACGATCGGCGACGATGGCGGCTTCAAGCGCCGCCGTGTCCATGGCGCGGAAGCGTCCGGCAACCGGGATGCGGATGAGGTTTTCCTCACCGATGCCGGAGACCCAGATGGCGCGGTCGATCGAGGTATGGACATGGTCGGAGGAATAGACGCGCAGCTTGCCCTGCCCGGCGAGGCCTTGTCTGTTGCCCTGCCAGTCGAGCGCCCGCTCGCGCATCGTGAGCACCGCCGCAAGCGTCGCCGACGAGGCCGAATCCTGGATGACGCCGGAAAAGCCCTCGGGCAGGCCCAGCGCCTGGCGCATCCAGTCGACGATGCGCATCTCGAGCTCGGTCGCCGCCGGCGAGGTCTGCCACAGCATGCACTGCGCGGCCATCGCCGAGACCAGATATTCCGCCACGACCGACACCGGCGCCGCATTGGCAGGGAAATAGGCAAAGAAACGCGGATGCTGCCAATGCGTCATGCCCGGCAAGATCTTCGCTTCAAAATCGGCGAAGATCTTTTCCATCGGCTCGGGCATTTCGGGTGGAGAGGCCTCGATGCTCCTGAAAATCTCGCCCGGCGCGATTGCCGGCCGCACGGGACGGTCGCGCAGGCCGGCGCGGTAATCGACGCCCCAATCGGCTGCCCGCCTCGACCAGTCGCGGAATTCCTCATTGTCCATGTTTTCCTCCCAGCAGCCTTCGGAGATACCAGCCGGTCGACCGTTCTCGGTCTTTAATTAACATGTTAAATAAAATGAAGCAACGCGGGATCGAAAAGGTCCTATCCCGGAAAATCCGGCAGATTTGAAAAGGCTAATTTCAGCGCATTGGACCAGCCGTCGGAAATGGTGCGGTAATAAGGATCGTCCCGGCCGATCCGCCGGTTCAGCCCGACTTTGAACGCGTCCTGTTCCAGGAACAACAGATCGAGCGGCAGTCCGACCGAGAGGTTGGATTTCAGCGTCGAATCGAACGACACCAGAAGCAGCTTCACCGTCTCGGCCAGACTCATGGCCCGGTCATAGGCGCGGATGATGATCGGCTTGCCGTATTTCGTCTCGCCGATCTGGAAGAATGGCGTGTCGTCGGTCGACTCGATGAAATTGCCTTCCGGGTAGATCATGAACAGCCTTGGCGGGCTGCCCTTGATCTGGCCGCCGAGAATGAAGGAGGCATTGAAATAGGAATCCGCCTTCTCGCCGTCCGGTGAGGCATGCGCGATCACTTCCTTGACCGTGTCGCCGACCAGCCGCACCGTCTGATACATGGACGGCGTATCGAGCAGCTTCTCATGGCGGTCGCTGACCGCCTTGTTGCGCTCGTCGAGCAGGCTGACCACGGCCTGCGTCGTGGCAAGGTTGCCCGCCGACATCAGCACGATGACGCGCTCGCCCGGCTGCTCCCAGACATGCATTTTCTTGAAGGTCGAGATCGAATCCATGCCGGCATTGGTGCGCGTGTCCGACATGAACACGAGCCCGCGTTCGATCTTGAGGCCGACGCAATAGGTCATTGTCGCTCTTCTGCTAAGCAAATTCCAGGAAAAGTGTGTAGCGGTTTTCCGTTCGGAATTGCGTGAAAACCCGGAACTGCGTGAAAACAAAGAGATAGAGCGGTTCGGCGATTCTATCAAACGCTGAACCGGTCCGGCGATTCCCGGCGCAGATTACTGCTCTACCGTGACGCTCACGGCAAGCTTCTCTTGCGCCTGCCCCAGCAGTATCCCCGACACCGGCGAGGCATCGCGATAGTCGCGCCCCATCGCCACCCGCACATAGCGTTCGTCGGGAGAGATACCGTTCGCCGGGTCAAAGGCAACCCAGCCGAGACCCACAACATATGCCTCGGCCCAGGCATGGCTCGCCGCCTGCTCGACCGCCGCATCCATCATCAGGTAGCCGCTGATATAGCGGGCGGGAAAGCCAAGCACGCCGGCCGCGGCGATGAAGATGTGGCTGTGGTCCTGGCAGACGCCGGATTTCAGCGCCAGGGCCTCCTCCGCCGGCGTCGCGACGCTGGTCGTGCCCGGTCTGTAGGCGACGCGTTCGCCGATCGCGCCCATCAGCCCGTGCAGCCGCTCTATCTCGGTGCCCTGCCCGACCGTGCCGGCCAATTCACGTATGCCTTCGCCGGCGGTGGTGAGTTGCGTCTGCTGTGCGAACAGCCAGAGCGGCGCAAAGCCCTGATGCGGACCCGTCACGCCCGCCGTGTCATGCGTTGTCACGTCTCCCGTCGCCTCGACGGTGATCGCGCTGTGGCCGCTCTCGGCGCTCATCAGCCGCGTCTCGTTGCCGAAATGGTCGGTAAAGCGCACCTCCTCGCGCGCGCCTTCGACCTTGATCGCCCAGGAGCCGACGGTCTGCGTGCGCCCGCTCGAAGGCAGCAGACGCAGCCGCTGCAGCAGGTACTGCACCGGCGCATCGTAGCGGTACTCGGTGCGATGGGAGATCTTGAGCCGCATGACGCCCGCCCTCAGCTGTGCTCAATAGAACCGGTAGTCCTGGGCGATCTCGTCGCCCAGCCTGGTGTTGTCGCGAATGAACTCGGCCAGGAACTCGTGCAGGCCGTGATCGAATATATCCTTGATCGAGCCCTTCTTGAGCAGCGCCTGGATCTTCTCGGCCGTGCCGTGGCAGGCATGGCGTTCGCCATAATCGTCGGCGAGGAATTTCAGGTGCTCGCCTAAGAAGCGGTAGCAGAAGGTCAGCGAGCGCGGCATGCGCACATTGAGGATCAGATAGTCGGCAATATTCGTCGGCTTGTAGTCGGCTTCATAGACCCAGCGATAGGAGCGGTGCGCCGACACCGAGCGCAGGATAGACTCCCACTGGTAGTTGTCGAGGGTCGAGCCCACCCAGGACAGCGAAGGCAGCAGCACATAATATTTCACGTCAAGGATGCGCGCCGTGTTGTCGGCGCGCTCGACATAGGTGCCGAGCTGCGAGAAATCGAAAATCTCGTTGCGCAGCATCGTGCCGTAGAACGACCCGCGGATCAGCGCCGTCTCGCGCTTGATGGCGTCGAGCACCGTCGGCAGATCGCGTTCGTCGATCGGCCTGGCCAGCATGCGCTTCAGCGACATCCAGGCTTCGTTGATGCTTTCCCAGGTCTCGCGCGTCAGCGCCGTGCGCACCATGCGCGCATTGTTGCGCGCGGTCTCGATCGACGACATCGTGCTCGACGGGTTCGACGTGTCGCGCAGCAGGAAGTCCGAGACGTTGGCGGCGGTATAGTCCTGATACTTCTGGCTGAAGGAGACGTCCGAGCCGGCGCTGAGCAGCACCGAGTTCCATTCCTCCGACGCGCTCTGCGTGCGCGTCAGCGCCATGCGCAGTCCGGCGTCGACGAGGCGCGCCATGTTTTCGGCCCGCTCGATATAGCGGTTCATCCAGTAGAGACCGTTGGCGGTGCGGCCGAGAAGCATGTCAGCTTGCTCCGATGTCGAGCGAATAGCGAATAGCGAGTAGCGAGTAGGGGGAAAAAGACTTCATGATTTTTGCTGCAGGCTTCTGATCATCGAACGCATCATTCTTCCGATCTCGTCAGTTTGGCCGAGCAAGTTGGCGACTTCCGCTTCGACCATCAATCCTACCTCTCCGCACAAGATGAGATGTGTCTCCAACTCTTTTAGAGAGCCCTGCGCCACGCGAAGAAATTGGATGAAGGCTCCTGTACTTTCTCTTCCGTGACCTTCGGCAACATTTGCCGCTATGGAAGCCGCCGAGCGTCGTATCTGAGAGGTCATTCCGTATGCTTCGCTGTTCGGAAAACCTTTCGTGGCCGAGTAGCAATCCACTGCCAAACTCAAGGCCGCCTTCCAAACAATCAGATCTCTGTAGGAATTGATTGCCGTGGTATCCCCCTCTTTCCCCTACTCGCTACTCTCGCTACTCGCTACTCTCTACTCGCTCATTTCAATCATCCAACACCCAGGTATCCTTGGTGCCGCCGCCTTGCGATGAGTTGACGACCAGCGAGCCCTCCTTCAGCGCCACGCGCGTCAGGCCGCCGGGCACGATCTGGATGCGGTCGGAAACCAGCACATAGGGCCGAAGGTCGACATGGCGCGGCGCCAGCCCCTTTTCGGTCAGGATCGGGCAGGTCGACAGCGCCAGTGTCGGCTGGGCGATGTAATTCGAAGGCTTTGCCTGCAGCTTCTTGGCGAACTCCTGGCATTCCTTCTTGGTCGCCGCCGGGCCGACCAGCATGCCGTAACCGCCGGAGCCATGCACTTCCTTGATCACCAGCTCGCCGATGTGCTCGAGCACATATTTGAGGCTGTCCGCTTCCGAGCAGCGCCAGGTCGGGATGTTGCCGAGGATCGCCTTGCGGCCGGTGTAGAACTCGACGATCTCCGGCATGTAGGAATAGATCGCCTTGTCGTCGGCAATGCCGGTGCCCGGCGCGTTGGCGATGGTGATGTTGCCGGCGCGGTAGACATCCATGATGCCCGGCACGCCGAGCGCGGAGTCCGGCCGGAAGGTCAGCGGATCGAGGAACGAATCGTCGACGCGCCGGTAGAGCACGTCGATCTGCTTGTAGCCTTCGGTCGTGCGCATCGCGACATGACCGTCGACGACACGCAGATCCTGCCCTTCCACGAGCTGCACGCCCATCTGGTCGGCGAGGAAGGCGTGTTCGAAATAGGCCGAGTTGTAGGAACCCGGCGTCAGCACCGCGATGGTCGGCATACCCTTCGTGTTTTGCGGCCGCACCGCGGCGAGCGACTGGCGCAGGAGCTGCGGATAGTTCTCGACCGGCCGCACCTTGATCTTCTGGAACAGCTCCGGAAAGAGCTGCATCATCGTCTCGCGGTTCTCCAGCATGTAGGAGACGCCCGATGGCGTGCGGGCATTGTCCTCCAGCACGTAGAATTCGTTCTCCGAGATGCGCACGATGTCGACGCCGATGATATGGGTATAGACGCCGGCCGGCGGTCTGACACCGATCATCTCGGGCAGGAAGGCCTCGTTCTTGGCGATCAACTCCCTCGGAACGCGACCGGCACGCAGGATCTCCTGGCGGTGGTAGATGTCGTCGAGGAAGGCATTGAGCGCCTGGACGCGTTGCTCGATGCCTTGCGTAAGCCGGCGCCATTCATTGCCCGATATGATGCGCGGCACGATGTCGAAGGGGATAAGCCGCTCGGAAGCTTCCTGCTCGCCATAGACGGCAAAGGTGATGCCGGTCTTGCGGAAGACGCGCTCGGCGTCCTGCATTTTCTCGGTAAGCCTGGCTGGGTCCTGCTCCTTCAGCCAGCGATCGTAAGCCTCATAAGGTCTTCTCAATCCGGAGACTTCCGGAAGCATTTCGTCGAACGCTGCCAATCGCGTACTCCCCTCTGAGACCATTTCACTGGCCTCGCCTGAGAAAATCAAGCGCAATCGGTGATTTAGGAAATCGTGGCGGCCACTCTATGCAAATTGCCTAATTTTAAGGCAAGAGCGGCAAGACAGGGTCAGCTTCTGCTTCTCGGCGGGGCAGCCGGTCAGAACGCCCGGAAGGTGACGATGGTGAAAGTGTCTTTGATTCCGGGCAGAATCTGCACCCGCTCGTTGACGAAGTGGCCGACGTCTTCCTCGTCGTCGATATAGAATTTGGCGAGCAGGTCATAATTGCCGGCTGTCGAGTAGATTTCTGAGGCGATCTCGGCATCGGCGAGCGCGCCGGCGACCTCATAGGACTTGCCCAGATCGCATTTAATCTGCACGAAAAATGCCTTCATTGCCCGGTCCTGCCAGCCTTCGACGCGAATAAGCGGCCCTTGTGGCAGACTGCCGCCCGGCTTTCAAGCATTACGCGGCACGCGCTTCAAAGAGGCGCCTAATCGCGCCCTGGCGCCGAAATAGCGGAATCTTCGTAGGCTGCTGAAACCACGCAACACCGCGATGCGTATGTTAGATTGCGTTCGCCAAGCGAATTTCCGGGGAGGCAGGCCATGCGCCGTGCATTGTTCGCATTAGCTCTTGTTCCGATGTTGATAGCCTCGCTTGCCTTCGCCGGCGATGCCGAGACCAAGGCCGCTCAGGTGGTCATCGACAGCCAGCTGAAGGCCTTCATCGCCAATGACGGCGCCACTGCCTACAGCTTCGCCGCGCCGAACGTGAAGCAGATCTTCCCGACCGTCGAAACCTTCATGAACATGGTGACGAACGGCTATGCGCCGGTGCGAAAGCCCCAATCCTATTCCTTCGGCAAGGTCGAGCAGACCGGGCCCGGTTCGATCGTCCAGCAGGTGCTGATCGTCGGACCTGACGGCAAGGATTATGAGGCGGTCTATACGCTGCAGCAGCAGGCGGACGGCAGTTTCAAGATCACCGGCTGCAGCCTGCGGGCGGCGAACTCGGTGAGTACCTGAGTCCGCCCGGCATGACTGCTCAATCCCGGCGGCTGTATAGTGTCCAGCCCAAACCGGAAAGGCCCCACAAGGCCGAGGTTCCGGCTCGTTCGTAGGCAAGTGCACAATCGAAGTCCACGCGCTCCGGCTGCTTTTGGAGATCGCCTTCGAGAATGAGCCACTCCGCGCGTCCGGCGCAAATCCTGTCCTGGGTGACGAGCGATGCCTGACGACCCATGCGCGCAGCGAAATAATCGACCATCATGCCGGTGCGGAAATCAGCGTTGGTGGCATATGTGGCGGTGCCGCTCTTCGTCATCTCGTCCACCATGTTGGAATAGGAACCACGCCCATGCTCGTAGAAACGGGTAAGCAGCGCCGCGTTGCCGCCCGCAACGAGCATGAGCATCCCAGCGGCGCAAAGCCTCCTCGTACCGCCAGCGTCGAGGCCGCGTCCGATCAGCTCTCCGACCCAAAGCAGCAACAAGGTTCCGCTGACGAGGAAATAGCGCGGGAATTCGACATTCGGCACATGCGCGGCTGCCATCAAGGCGGGCAACGCGACGATGCCGATGGCATAGAGACTGGCCCGGCGATCGCGCGAGACGCCTGCATATGCCAAAATCAGGGCGCAGACGATCGCGACACACGTCCAGTCGCCGATCCAGTCCGGCAGACCGAAAAGATAGCGGATCATTGCGCCATAGCCAGCGGCGAACCGCTCGAGAAAGAGGAAAACCCGCCGATCCTGAAGCTGAACAGTCGAGCGCCCACGAGTACTGCCGCGGCAAGCGGCAGCACGGCAAGGAAAGCAGGCAAGAAGGCCTGGACGACCTCCCTGTTGACGACAATCAGGCTGCGGCTGCGTCGCCAGCTTTGCCACGCCGTCCAGACCGTGAGCACCAAGACTGTTTCGATCATCGTCAGATGGGAAAGGAAGCCAAGCAGAATTGCGACAGCGAAGGCGGCGCCATACGGTCCCCGCTTGTCGAACCAGCGCTCCAGAAGGGCCACGGCAGCGAGTGTGAACAGCACAAGGCCAGCGTAGCCACGCGCCTCCGAGCCGTAGTGAACCATTGGATAGCTCACGGCGAACAGCAATCCCGACGCAATCATCGCCCAGCGTCCGCGCGATATAGCCGCGGCCGTAACGACGGTGCATGCACCGAGCGTTATCGACAGGCCGCGCTGGACCAGCGGCGCGGCATCAGGGCCGACGACATACTGATACATCGAGTTGAGGAAGTGATTGTTGTCGTGGTTTATACGCCAGAATATCTGGTCGATCGACGTCAGGGGACCCAGCAGCGTGATGCTCCAGACCTCGTCTTGCCAGAGATCCCCGCGCGCGCCGAGCAGACGCAAGCCCAGGCCGACAAGCACGACCGCCGAAATTACAAGTAATAGACTGGAGTTCCATTGCCGAATCGCCGCCGATTCAGGCCGGTTAATAAGTGTATTAGCATTTACTACATTAGAACCAGCGATCGACGCGTCTATTTTTGCCAAGGTCGTGCCGCCCTTTACCTCGATATGGCAAGGGATACTTACTCTTCATTTGATTTATGAAAAGTTTTCTGACGGCTCCAGCGATCAAAGGGCCGGAATATCGCCCCTCGCCCAACCTTCGGTGATCTCGGCGGCGCGCGCTTCGAAGGCCTGCGCCTCGATGGCTGCCCGGATGTCCTGCATCAGCTTCTGATAGTAGGACAGGTTGTTCCAGGTCAGCAGCATCGCCCCGAGCGACTCCTGCGAGCGCACGAGGTGGTGCAGATAGGCGCGCGAATAATCACGCGCGGCCGGGCAATCGCTTTCCTCGTCGAGCGGACGCGGATCGTCGGCATGGCGGGCGTTTCTCAGATTGACCTTGCCGCGCCGCGTGTAGGCGAGGCCATGGCGGCCGGCGCGAGTCGGCATCACGCAGTCGAACATGTCGATGCCGCGTGCCACCGATTTGAGAATATCGTCCGGCGTGCCGACACCCATCAGGTAGCGCGGCTTATCGGCCGGCAGCTCCGGGGAGGTGATGTCGAGCATTTCCAGCATCACCGATTGCGGCTCGCCGACCGCCAGCCCGCCGACGGCATAGCCTTTCAGGTCCATCGCTTTCAGCGCCCGCGCCGAGCGCACGCGCAGCGGCGCGCTATCGCCGCCCTGCACGATGCCGAACATCGCCTTGCCCGGCTGGTCGCCGAACGCCGCCTTGCAGCGCTCGGCCCAGCGCAGCGACAATTCCATGGCGCGCTCGATCTCCGTCGGCTTGGCCGGCAGCGCGGTGCACTCGTCGAGCTGCATCTGGATGTCGGAATCGAGCAGCCCCTGGATCTCTATCGACCGCTCCGGCGACATCTCGTAAGGCGCGCCGTCGATATGCGAGCGGAAGGTGACGCCTTTTTCCGTCAGCTTGCGCAGCTTCGACAGCGACATCACTTGAAAACCGCCGCTGTCGGTCAGGATCGGGTGGGGCCAGCGCGCGAACTCATGCAGCCCGCCAAGCCTGGCCACGCGTTCGGCGCCTGGACGCAGCATCAGGTGGTAGGTGTTGCCAAGGATGATGTCGGCGCCGACGCCGCGCACCTGGTCCATATACATGGCCTTGACGGTGCCGCCGGTGCCGACCGGCATGAAGGCCGGGGTGCGGATCTCGCCGCGCGGCATCGAGACCAGGCCGCGCCGCGCCCTGCCGTCGGTGGCGAGCACGTTGAAGGAGAAATTTTCAGCCATTGAATTCCTTGTCGTGCACCGGCGCGCCGGGCGCCTGCTCGTCGAGCGACTGCCGGTAGCGGATGCAGCCGCGCATGAATTTCGGCCATGGCGGCACGGCGATCGACGGCTCGGTCTTTTCCGGCAGCAGGTCCCAGAGATCCGGGTGATGCCAGCACAGATCATGCCCGGTCGCGTCGCGATGGGCGCGAATGCCGGCGCGCAGCTTCTTCACTTCCGCGATCAGGACATCGCGGTCCATGCCGTCGAGATCATCGTCCATCGCTTAGCTCCGCGCGGTAAAGCAGGCTGGCGTCCCCATAGGAGTAGAACCTGTAGCGGTCCTCGATGGCATGCGCATAGGCCGAACGCATCGTCTCCAGGCCGCTGAAGGCCGCGACCAGCATGAACAGCGTCGAGCGCGGAAGATGGAAATTGGTCATCAGCATATCGGCCGTGCGGAAGCGATAGCCGGGTGTGATGAAGATGTCGGTCGGCCCGGACCAAGGTTCGATCCTGCCGTCGTCGCGCGCCGCGCTCTCCAGCAGGCGCAGCGATGTCGTGCCGACGGCGACGATCCGCCCTCCCCGTGCCTTGGCCGCGTTGAGCTCGGCCGCGGTCTCGGGACTTACCGAGCCGGTCTCGGCATGCATCTTGTGATCGGCCGTGTCGTCGGCCTTCACCGGCAGGAAGGTGCCGGCGCCGACATGCAGCGTGACGAAGCGGCGCTCGACACCCTTGGCGTCAAGCGCGGCGAACAGCTCCGGCGTGAAGTGCAGGCCGGCGGTGGGCGCGGCGACCGCGCCCTCTTCCCTGGCATAGATCGTCTGGTAGTCGGCGCGGTCGCGCTCGTCGTCATCGCGCTTCGAGGCGATATAGGGCGGCAACGGAATGTGGCCGACCGCATGCAGCGCCTCGTCGAGGAACGGCCCGGAAAGGTCGAAACCGAGCAGCGCCTCGCCCGCCTCGCCCTTTTCGATCACCGTGGCGTCGAGCTGGCCGAGAAAACAGGAATTGCCGTCATGGCCGAAATGGATGCGGTCACCGGCGACGATGCGCTTGCCCGGCCGCATGAAGGCCTGCCAGCGATCCGGCGCCACGCGCATATGCAGCGTCGCCTCGACCTGCGCCATCGCCTCCCCACGCTTGCGCATGCCTTTCAGCTGCGCCGGGATGACCTTGGTGTCGTTGAACACCAGCACGTCGCCTTCACGAAGCAGCGACGGCAGATCGCCGACAATGCTGTCCCGCAGCGTCTCGCCCGGTTTGACGACCAGAAGCTTGGCGCTGTCTCGCGGCTCAGCGGGGCGCAGCGCGATGCGCTCCTCGGGCAGATCGAAGTCGAACAGATCGACGCGCATCAGAAAAGCCGGATGAGCAGCGCCCCGGCAAGCAGCAGCACGGCGCCGGCGACGCGGCCAAGCGAGATTTCGCGCACCGCCACGCCAAGGAAGCCGGCGCGGTCGATCAGCATGCCGGCGAGCAGTTGCCCGGCGACCAGGAAGGCCATCAGCGCTGCCGCGCCGATGCGCGGCGTGAGGATTGTCGACAGCGTCACATAGAAACCGCCGAGCATGCCGCCGGCGACGAACAGCCAGGGCGCCGGCGCCTTCCAGTCGAGCGAGACGCCCTGCAGCTTCACCACCGCGAAGGCAATGATGCCAAGGACGACCGCGCCGGACAGGAAGGAGAACGCTGCGGCCGCGACCGGAAGGCCGAGGCCGCGCGCCAATTGCGAATTGATCGGCGCCTGGATGGCGATGAAGGCGCCGGACAGGATGCCAAGCAGGGACCAGACTGCGCCCATCATCGTTTGCCTTTACTTGACGTCTGCCGCGACCTTCAGCGACACGATCTTGTCGGGATCCTGCACCGGCTCGCCGCGCTTGATCTTGTCGACATTCTCCATGCCTTCGATGACCTGGCCCCACACCGTGTACTGGCGGTTGAGGAAGGCGGCGTCGTCGAAGCAGATGAAGAACTGCGAGTTCGCCGAGTTCGGGTTCTGGGCGCGTGCCATCGAGCAGGCGCCGCGGCCGTGATTGGCATTGGAAAACTCGGCCTTCAGGTCCGGCTTGTCGGAACCACCCATGCCCGCGCGGGATGGGGCGAATGTGGGCTTCGAGGAATTACCGAACTTGACGTCGCCGGTCTGCGCCATGAAGCCGTCGATGACGCGGTGGAACACCACTCCGTCATAGGCGCCTTCGCGCGCCAGCTCTTTGATGCGGGCGACGTGGCCTGGCGCCAGCTCGGGATACATCTCGATGACGACCTGGCCCTTGGTCGTTTCCATGATGAGCGCGTTCTCGCGGTCCTTGATCTCAGCCATGTCAGAAATCCTTTTTTGAAAATTTGAGGGAGTTATTTGCCGTCGGCGGCGATGCGAACCTTGATCATGCGGTCGGGGTCGCTGACCGTGCCGTTGTCGGCCTCGTCGCCCTTCTTGATCTTGTCGACGAGGTCCATGCCGCCGACCACCTTGCCGACGATGGTGTACTGGCCGTCGAGGTTCGGCGCCGGCGCGAACATGATGAAGAACTGCGAGTTGGCGGAGTTCGGGTCCTGCGAACGGGCCATGCCGATGACGCCGCGGGTGAACTGCTCGCTCTGGGAGAATTCGGCCGGCAGATCGGGAAGATCGGAGCCGCCGGTGCCGACGGCCTCGGGGTTGAAACCCTTCTTCATGTTGCCGAACTTGACATCGCCGGTCTGCGCCATGAAGCCGTCGATAACGCGGTGAAAGGCGACATTGTCATAGGCGCCGTCACGTACCAGTTTCTTGATCTGCGCGACGTGCTTGGGCGCCAGATCGGGACGCAGCGCGATGGTCACGTCGCCATCCTTCAGCGTGATGATCATGGTGTTTTCCTTGTCGGCGGCAACGGCAGGCAAGGATGCCGCGAAAAGGCCGGCAAGCACGACAAGGAACGAAGCGAGCTTTTTCAGCTGCATGGGGATCTCCGGGAAAGCCTATTTGGTGAACTTGTCGGTGAGCGCGCCGGCAACGGCCGCCGGCACGAAGGGGCGTATGTCGCCGCCCATCGAGGCAATCTGGCGTACAAGTGTGGCGGTAATGGTGCGCACCGAAGGGCTGGCCGGCAGAAAAACCGTCTGCAATTCCGGCGCCATCGTTTCGTTCATGCCGGCCATCTGCATCTCGTAATCGAGGTCGGTGCCGTCGCGCAGGCCTCGGATCATGATCGAGGCGCCGTGCTTGCGGGCCGCGTCGATGACCAGCCCGTCGAAGGAAACGACCTTGATGCGATCGCCGTCGCGGCCGAACTCGGCCTTGGCAGCGGTTTCGATCAGCTTCACGCGTTCCTCGAAGGAAAACAACGGCTTCTTGGCCGGATGAATGCCGATCGCCGCGTAGACGGTGTCGGCCACCGCCAGCGAGGCTTTCAGCACGTCGAGATGGCCGTTGGTCAGCGGGTCGAAGGAGCCGGCGTAAAGAGCGGTGCGATCGGTCATGGCAGGCTTCTAGCGAGCCTCTCAAACAAAGGCAAATCCCATCGATTGCCCGGCCGTGAACCTTTTCGCGCCGATGAACGACAGATGAATGCGACGATCACGAACGCTTCACGCAGCGTTCACTAGTTTACCGCTTCAAGGGGTGAAACCAAATCACCATGTCATCGTTGTAAGTGCAGGAGAACACGCAAATGCTGATCTACATGCTTGCCACTGCAATGACCGTCGTGATGCTGATCGCGACTGCATTCGGGTTGCACCAGGAAGCAGCGCGGGTGCGCGTCAAGGCCAACACCAGGCGGCTCGATGGTTTTGCCCGGCGCAACGTCTATCGTCGCCACTGATCCCGCCATGACCGCACCGGCCCAAAGGGCCGGTGAAGCTTAGACCAACCTATTGGCTACTCGCCCTCGCCCGCATCGTCGGTGCCAATCTCGCTTGAAGCCACGTCTTCGACCTCTTCGTCCGGCTGCGGCTCCGAAATCCGCTCCACCGACACGACCTTCTCGCCTTCGGCTGTGTTGAAGATCGTCACGCCCTTGGTGGCGCGGCTGGCGAAGCGTATGCCGTTGACCGGCACGCGGATGACCGTGCCGCCGTCCGAAACCAGCATGATCTGATCGTCATTGCCGACTGGGAAGGTCGCGACCAGACGGCCGATCTCGGCCACTTTCGACACGTCGGTGGCGCGGATACCCTTGCCGCCACGACCCGTCAGGCGGAAATCGTAGGACGACGAGCGCTTGCCGTAGCCATATTCGGTCACCGTCAGCACAAGCTGCTCATGCGCCCTGAGGAACTCGTAGCGCTCCTCGGAGAGATCGGCTTCCTCGCCGACCTCCTCATTGGTCAGCGCGATCTCTTCCTCGTCGCCGGTGGTGCCGACGGCAAGCCGGCGATCCGCAGCCGCGCGCTTCAGATAGGCGGCGCGTTCGGCCGGTGACGCATCGACATTCTCGATCACCGACATCGAGATGATGCGGTCCGTCTCGGCCATGGTTATACCGCGCACACCGACGGAATTACGGCTCTGGAAGACGCGCACGTCGGAGACCCGGAAGCGGATGCACTGCCCGGAATTCGCCGTCAGGAGCACGTCGTCATTGTCGGTGCAGGTCTCGACGCCGAGGATCTCGTCGCCCTCTTCCTCCAGCTTCATTGCGATCTTGCCGTTGCGGTTGACCTGGACGAAGTCGGACAGCTTGTTGCGGCGCACGGTGCCGCGCGTGGTGGCGAACATCACGTCGAGCTCGCCCCAACTGGTTTCGTCCTCGGGCAGCGGCATGATCGTGGTGATGCGCTCGCCCTGCTCTAGCGGCAGCATGTTGATCAGCGCCTTGCCGCGCGATTGCGGGTTGCCGATCGGCAGCCGCCAGACCTTTTCCTTGTAGACGATGCCGCGCGAGGAGAAGAACAGCACCGGCGTATGCGTGTTGGCGACGAACAGCCGGGTGACGAAATCCTCTTCCTTGGTCGACATGCCGGAGCGGCCCTTGCCGCCGCGGCGCTGCGCCCGGTAGAGCGAGAGCGGCACGCGCTTGATGTAGCCGGAGTGGCTAACGGTGACGACCATGTCCTCGCGCTGGATCAGGTCCTCGTCTTCCATATCCGAACCGCCGTCGGTCAGCTCGGTACGGCGCGGTGTGCCGAACTCGTCGCGGACCGCGATCAGCTCGTCCTTGACGATCTGCTGGATGCGCGCGCGCGACGACAAAATGTCAAGGAAATCAACGATTTCGGTGCCGATCGCATTCAACTCGTCGGCGATCTCGTCGCGGCCGAGCGCGGTCAGGCGCTGCAGGCGAAGCTCAAGGATGGCGCGGGCCTGTTCTTCCGACAGATTATAGGTGCCGTCCTCGTTGATGCGGTGACGCGGATCGTCGATCAGCTGGATCAGCGGAGCGACGTCGTGGGACGGCCAGCGCCGCTCCATCAACTGCTCGCGCGCCGTCTGCGGATCGGGCGCGGTGCGGATGAGCTTGATCACCTCGTCGATATTGGCGACGGCAATCGCCAGACCAACCAACACATGTGCCCGCTCACGGGCCTTGCGCAGCAGATACTTCGTGCGGCGGCTGACGACTTCCTCGCGGAAGCTGACGAAGGCCTTCAGCATGTCGATCAGCGTCAGCACTTCCGGCTTGCCGCCGTTAAGCGCCACCATATTGGCGCCAAACGAGGTCTGCAGCGGCGTGAAGCGGTAGAGCTGGTTGAGGACGACGTCGGCCACGGCGTCGCGCTTCAACTCGATGACGACGCGGTAGCCCTGGCGGTCGCTCTCGTCGCGAATGTCGGAGATGCCTTCGATGCGCTTGTCGCGTACCAGTTCGGCCATCTTCTCGATCATCGAGGCCTTGTTCACCTGATACGGAATCTCGGTGACGATGATCGATTCACGATCGTTGCCGCGCGCCTCGATGTTGACGCGACCGCGCATGACGATCGAGCCGCGGCCCGTCGAATAGGCGTTGTAGATGCCGGAGCGGCCAAGCACAATGCCGCCGGTCGGGAAATCCGGACCAGGTATGATCTCCATCAATGCTGTCAAGTCGATGGCCGGATTGTCGATGATGGCGATGGCGCCGTTGCAGACTTCGGTGAGATTGTGCGGCGGAATGTTGGTGGCCATGCCAACGGCGATGCCGCCGGAGCCGTTGACCAGAAGGTTCGGGAAGCGGGCCGGCAATACCTTGGGTTCGCTGCCCGAGGCATCGTAAGTGTCCTGGAAATCGACGGTTTCCTTGTCGATGTCCTCCAGCAGCTCATGCGCAACCTTGGTCAGCCTGGACTCGGTGTAGCGCATCGCCGCCGGCGGATCGCCGTCGATCGAGCCGAAATTGCCCTGACCGTCGATCAGCGGCACGCGCAGCGACCAGTCCTGCGCCATGCGCACCAGGGCGTCGTAGATCGAGGCGTCGCCATGCGGATGGTATTTACCCATCACGTCGGCGACCGGGCGCGCCGACTTCACATATTTGCGGTTCCAGTGGTAGCCGCTCTCATGCGAGGCGTAGAGGATGCGGCGATGCACGGGCTTCAGTCCATCGCGCACGTCGGGCAGCGCGCGACTGACGATCACGCTCATGGCGTAATCGAGATAGGAGCGCTGCATCTCCTCGATAATCGAAATCGGCTCGATGCCGGTGGGGCCGCCGTCCGGCCCGCGCGGTGTCTTCTGGTCGGTCAAATCAGGTCACAATCCAGTCGGGAATCACTGCACGCTTATATAGGAAGCCTCGCCGAAACTCCAATGTCGGCCGGGCTTTTCCAGAGACAATTTTGATGGTAATTTCAAATGGATACCGCTGATTGCGACGATATGGCCATGGTCGTTTTCGCCACCATGCGGCAAGGTCGGTCATGGATCGGGCAAAAACCGCAAGCGCAATGAACCTGGCCTCATGGCTGCCTTTACGGGCGCTGGCTGGCTGGAGCCTCAAGGACCTCAACGGCGATCTGGCGGCCGGCATCACGCTCGCGGCGATCGCCATTCCCGAACAGATGGCGACGGCGCGACTCGGCGGCTTCGCGCCGGAGATCGGTTTCTTCGCCTTTGTCGCCGGCTCGGTGGCCTTCGCGCTGTTCGGCGCCAACCGCCACCTGTCGGCCGGCGCGGATTCGACGATCACGCCATTATTCGCCGGCGGCCTGGCGCTGATCGCCACCTCCGGCTCGCCGCATTATCTGGCGCTGGCGGCCATGCTGGCGCTGATGGTGGGGCTGCTGGTGGCGCTCAGCGGCATTTTCCGTCTCGGCTGGATTGCCGATCTCCTGTCGGTGCCGGTCACGACCGGTTTCCTTGCCGGCATTTCCGTCCATATCATCGTCTCGCAATTGCCGGGTCTGCTCGGCCTGCCGCCGCAAAGTGGCGAGACGGTTCGGCGCGTCGGTGAAATCGCCGCCAATCTCCCCCTCGCCAATCCATGGAGCCTGGCGCTCGGACTTGGCGTGTTCGCCCTCGTCTTCGCCTCGGAGCATATCAGCGCCCGAATCCCGGCAGCGTTGGTCGGCATGGTTCTGGCGACGCTTGCGGTCATCGCCTTCGACCTGACGAACCGGGGCGTCGAGGTGCTCGGCGCCTTGCCCAACGGGTTGCCGGCTCCCGGCATGCCGACCGCCGACTTTCAGGATGCGCAGGCGCTTGTGCCGCTCGCGCTGCTGATCGCCATTGTCGTCATGGTGCAGACGGCGGCCACGAGCCGCTCCTTCGCGCCGCCGGACGGCGAAGCGCCCGACGTCAACCGCGATTTCGTCGGCGTCGGCGCGGGCAGCATCGTGGCCGGCCTGTTCGGCGCCTTTGCCGTGAACGCCAGCCCGCCGCGCACGGCCATCGTCGCCCAGACAGGAGGTCGCTCGCAGCTGTCGGGCCTGATCGCGGCTGCCATCGTGCTGGCGCTCAGCCTCTTTGGGGGAAGCCTGCTTGCCAACGTGCCGCAGGCCGCCCTTGCCGGCGTGCTGATGTTCGTGGCCCAGCATATCCTGCGCTGGCAGGTATTCGCCAAGGTCTATCGCCAGGCGCCGGTCGAGTTCGCGCTGATCCTGATCACCATGATCGCCATCGTCGTCCTGCCGATCGAAACCGGCGTCGCCATAGGTATCGGCCTGTCGCTGCTGCACGGCATCTGGGGCTCGACGCGCACCGAGCCGATCGAGCTGGCGCAGGTGCCGGGCACCTCGGTCTGGTGGCCGCCGAGCAATTCCGGCGCGGGCGAGCAGCACCCCGGCGTGCTGGTGGCGGCGTTCCAGGCGCCGCTTTCCTTCGTCAACGCCGACCGTTTCAAGCGTGGCCTGCGCGACCTCATCGACGCCAGGAGCGAGGACGTGAAGCTGGTGGTGCTGGAGGCCAGCAACATCGTCGAGATCGACTATACCGCCGCCCAGGCGCTGATCGACACCATCCGCCATTGTCGCGACAAGGGCGCGGTCTTTGCAATCGCACGCATGGAATCGCTGCGCGCGCAGGCGGCGCTGAGGCGGTTCGGCATCGCCGAAATTGTCGGCACGCAGCGGATATTCCACAGTGTCGACGCGGCGATCAAAACACTTGGTCCGGGCAAACCGCAGCAGCAAGAACAGGGTGGAGTGCCATGATTGACCCGCGAGAACCCATCGTAACGCCGGTCCCGGTCGAGGACTTGCGGCCGACGCAGATCACGGTCGGCATGAGGGAGGTCGAGTTGAAGCGCCAGATGATCCGGGCGCAAGACGCGAAACAGAAGACCGGCGCTTTTCTCGGCAAGCACATGGTGCCGGTCGTGCTGGGTCCCAAAAATCGCAACTACGTCACCGATCATCATCATCTCGCCCGCGCCCTGCTCGAGGAAGGTGTCAAGGACGTGCTCGTGACCGTGATCAGCGACCTGTCCGCGCTCGACAAGGACGCGTTTCTTTTCGTGCTCGACAACCGCGGCTGGATGCACCCGTTCGACGAGAACGGACGGCGCCGCGATTATTCGGCGATCCCAAAGACAATCGGCGAACTAGTCGATGATCCTTACCGCAGCCTCGCCGGCGAACTGCGCCGGCTGGGCGGTTACGCCAAGGACACGACGCCGTTCAGCGAATTCATCTGGGCGGATTTCCTGCGCCGGCGCATCGACCGCAATGCGGTTGCGAAGAACTTCGACAAGGCGATGAAAGAGGCCTTGGCGCTCGCCAAGGGCAAGGACGCCGACTATCTGCCTGGCTGGTGCGGCCCGACATCGGACTGACGGCGGCCAGGCCGGCAAGCTCCGTGCCTTGCCTGTCGCCGCAGTACTGGTGGCTCCGACTTGAAACGGGAATAAGCCGCTCCAATTCCCTCCAGCAGACCCTGCTTGCGTGTGGAGGCGGCAATGGACGTCCTTTCCCTCAGGACCGGATTGCTTTCCGCTGGAATTCGATCTCTCGCTTTCGCTTCGATTGCGACGGTCGCCTCCGGTTTGGACCTCGGCGCGGCGCAGGCTGCGCTTCTTGCCCGCGTTCCAGCCGCGCGCGAAATGGCGGTCTGCGGCGAGATGCTGTTCGTCGGCACCAAAGGCTCTTCGGTCTATTCCCTGCCAGTGTCCGGGGGGCGCGCCCGAGTGGCCGCCTCCGGATTCTCGGCTGCAAACGGTGTCGCATGCTCCGGCAATCGTCTGTTCGTAGCCTCAAGGAACAGCGTGACCGCCTTCGATATCGGAACCGGCGGCGCTCTGAGTGGCAGGCGCGACATACGCCGGGGGTTAGCGAACTCGGGGGTCCATAGTTATCGCTATATCGCCGTCGGCCCTGATTCCCGGCTTTATGTCTCGTTGGGCTCACCTTGCAACATATGCCTGACGCACGGGCTGCAAGGCACGATCGTCAGCATGAAGCAGGACGGGTCCGATTTTCGGCGCGTCGCCTGGGGCGTGCGCAATTCGGTCGGCTTCGACTGGCACGGCGGCACCATGTTCTTCACCGACAACGGCGCCGACCGGATGGGCGACAACATCCCGCCCGACGAGTTAGACGAGCTTCGGCCCGGCGGCTTCTACGGCTTTCCCTATTTCGGTGGCGGAATCCGGCTCAAGGGATTCGAGAGCGCGCGGCCACCCGCGCAGCAGATTCCGCCCGTCTTCGACTTCCAGGCCCACGTTGCAACGCTAGGAATCCATTTCTTCCACAGCCTCGGCGGCGACGCCTTGGTCGCCGAGCACGGAAGTTGGAACAGGACGGTCCCGGTCGGCCGCGAGGTCGTGCGCGTGCGCTTCCAGGGCGGCCGCCCTGTCTCGGTAGCGACATTCGTCAGAGGCGTTGGTCGCCCCGTAGACGTCAAGGAAGCGCCGGATGGCTCCGTCCTCGTATCCGACGACAGCGGAGGCGCGATTTACGTCTTCAAGCAATGACACACGACATCTTCCCAAGTTCTGACCCTGGCACCGGAGGCGCCCCCAGTCATAGGCGAAGTTGCCAGCCAAAATACGTCCGGCTCTATCGCATGCCGGATCGCCTGACGCGATAGGCGCCGGGCGATTCCCCCATTTCGCGCCGGAACCTGCGGTTGAAGGTCGACAGGTCGTTGAAGCCGGCATCGAAAGCGATTGTCGAGATCGCCGCGTCCGAGCTGCGCAGCCGCACCGCAGCACTGTGCAATCTTGTGCGCAACAGGAATTGATAGGGCGTCATGCCGGCAACGTGCCGGAACGTGCGCAGGAAATGATACGGGCTGGTCGCGGTGCCGTCGGCGAGCTCGGTCAGCGAGAGCGGCCGCTCGGCATTGAGCTCGATCAGGCGCACAGCCTCGGCAACGCGCTTCTGGTCGCGGCGGCTGGGTGTCCGAGCAACGCGGGAAGAACCGGTCGCGGCAGCGACCACCGCGCCGGCAATGCGCAGGCCGAGTTCCTCGAATGCGTCGCCGTCGCCTGTTTCGCGTGCCGCCTCCGCCTCGGCCAGCAAAGGCGTCATCGCCGGCAAGGGCGGCAGGCGCGGATCGGCAAAGCCGAGCCGCTTCGTGCCCGGCAATCCGGCCACGCTCTCCAGATAGGCCGGCGAAAAATGGAAGGATAGGCACCGGTCGCCGGCGCCATGTTCATGCCCGCATTCATAACAGGCGCCCGGATTGCCGAGCAGAAAGGCGCCCGGCGCCAGCATCGCCGTGCCCTGGCGGGTGCGATAGCGGAACGTGCCCCTGGTGACCGCGGCGACGCAGAAGCCGCGATGCTCTTCCTCGAACGGCTTATCGCCGGCGACGGCGGTGCACACCACGTCCGACACCTGCCAGCCAGATCCGGAAGCCAGAGTGTTCTGTGTGGTCGTCATGACTGAAAGATAGCAATTTTTCCCAAGCGAAGAACCCTGCCATTCCGCTATTGCTCACCCTCTCCTGACAAACGAGGCAGCAGCCATGACCGATCCCTTTGCCGAGGCCCTGCACAGCGACGGCCCCAATCCAGGCCTTGCCGGAAAGTTGGAGCTCTACGGCCGCTTCATCGGGGCCTGGACATTCGACGCCACGCGCATTCTCGAGGATGGCACCAAACTCACGGGGCGCGGCGAGGTGCATTTCGGCTGGGTTCTGGAAGGCAGGGCCGTGCAGGACGTCTGGATCCTGCCCGCGCGGAACACTGGTGCCCAGACTTCGCTCGGGCCGTGGACCTTCTACGGCACCACATTGCGCGTCTACGATCCGGGCGCGGACGGATGGCACATCTTCTGGAGCGATCCGCGCAACCAGTATTATAGCCGGCAACTCGGCCGGGCCGAGGGCGACACGATCGTCCAGATCGGCGCCGACGGCACCGGCGCCTCGGTGCGCTGGAGCTTTTCGCGCATCACCGAGGACTCGTTTCGCTGGCTCGGCGAGCGTTCGCATGACGGCGGCGCGACCTGGCGCATGGAGGTCGAGTTTTTGGCGCGGCGGGCGAATGAAACCGGATAGTCCTTGAAAAGTCGCTCGGAATGAAAGGGCGCGATCCTTCGCGCCCCCCCTCTGCCCTGCCGGGCATCTCCCCCACGAGGGGGGAGATTGGCAGTTTCGGCGACGGCGCTCTTCCTGCAGTGTTGGCGATTGGAGAGAGCGACGGCGATAGCTCCCCCCAAGTGAGGAGATGGCCGGCAGGGCAGAGGGGGGCGCTGTCCCGCCGACTTCCACAACGTTCGCGAAACCATCTCCTTCCGCCGGTTTCCACCGCTCCCGCTTTGCTCTACCAATTGCCGAGCCTGGGCTTCGCCCGGGAGGGGACCAGCGATGCCGAGTTTCGACAGCCTGTTCAACGCCTTCGTCACCATCCTGGTGACCATCGACCCGCCGGGACTGGCGCCGCTCTTCCTCGCCGTGACGCGCGGCATGAACCGCGACGAGCGCCAGCAGGTCTCGGTGCGGGCCTCGGTGATCGGCTTCCTGGTTATGGCGCTGTTTGCGGTTGCCGGCGCCTCGATCCTGTCGGTGTTCGGCATAACGCTGCCGGCCTTCCGCGTTGCCGGCGGCTTTCTCTTGTTCTTCATCGCCTTCGAAATGGTGTTCGAGCGCCGCCAGGACCGCAAGGAGAAGATCGGCGACGTCGCCATCACCAAGGACATGATCCACAACATCGCCGCCTTCCCGCTGGCGATCCCGCTGATCGCCGGCCCCGGCGCGATTTCCGCCACCGTGCTGCTGTCGGGACATTTCGAGGGTTTTGCCGCGCAAGCGGCGCTTGTCGGCATCATTGCAATCTGTCTTGTGATCACCTTTCTGGTGTTCGTGCTGTCGGAACGCATCGACCGCATTCTCGGCCAGACCGGCCGCTCTATCCTGACGAGGCTGCTCGGCGTCATCCTGGCGGCGCTCGCCGTGCAGTTCGTGGCTGACGGCATCAAGGCATTGATGGTAGGATAACATTGGAAATGGCTGTCGATCCCAGGATTGTGGAACTGGAACTCGCCCTGCTGAAGGCGCCAACCCGCTCCGATCCGGATTTTCTCGACGCCGTTCTCGACGACAGCATGATCGAATTCGGCAAGTCTGGTTACGAATACGACAAGCGATCAATCCTGGCGACGTTGACGGCTTCGACGGACGAACCGGCTCCCAATGATCACTTGGAGATGACCGATATCAGAGCGGTTCAGCTGGCTCCGGAGGTTATGCTCCCCACCTATCGCCTGCGACCCAGGGCAGAGAACGCCGTCGCGTCGTTGCGCAGCTCCGTCTGGAAACACCGCGACGGGGATTGGCGGCTGGTGTTCCACCAGGGAACCCGGGCAGCTTCACCAGGCTCATGAGCCTGAAGGCGTTTCTCAATGAAGCAGTCGCCTGCCTCACCGCGTCGTCGTATCGATCACTTCGAAATCATGCGTGAGCGTGGCGGTCTTGGCCATCATGGCGGAGGCCGAACAGTATTTTTCGATTGAAAGATTGATCGCCCTTTTCACCTTGTCGCTGGACAGGGCACGCCCTTTGACGATGAAATGCATATGGATGCGCGTGAACACTTTGGGGTCGGTCTCGGCCCTGTCCGCGTCGAGCTCGACCACGCAATCCTCGACCGCTTCGCGCCCCTTCTCGAGGATGTGGACGACGTCGTAGGCCGAGCAGCCGCCGGTGCCGATCAGCACGAGCTCCATCGGGCTCGGTCCCGGCGTCCGGCCATCCGGCCCATGCGCTGTGCCCAGCACCACCTTATGGCCGCTGCTAGACTCGCCGACGAAGGTGCGTTCCTCGACCCATTTGACGCGTGCTTTCACGTTGATCTTCCTTACGAGGTTTCTGTCGCCCTATTGGCCGAACACGACTGCGTGCATGATCCGGCCGGGCAGCAGCGTGAAGATTCCGGCGCCGACCAGCGCGAACAGATAGAGCTTGATCATGGCGCCGCGATGCGCGGCCACCTTATGCCTGTGCGCGTACCACGTCGCCAGCGGCACGGTGACCAGCACCATGATCGATAGGAGATGGATCGGGCTGAACGGACCGATGATCCGTATCTGCTGGATCCAGAAGCTCGATATGGCGATGACCAGCATCAGCGCCACCCAGCTGTAACCCAGCACGCGGTGACGCGTGGTGCCTTTCGGCAGCGCCAGCTGGACGCCGCCGATGGCTAAAGCGGCAAAGGCCGCGAAGGCATGCCATGGAATGGGACGAGGCGCCGACAGAAGCGGTCCGAGCGACATCGCGTCGTCCTCAAACGGCCATTTCGAGAGGCTTAGAACGGGATCTCGTCGTCCAGCTCGCGCGACGAGCCGCCGCCACCGCCGCCTTTGGAACCGCCACCGCCGCCACGGCTGAAGCCCTCGTTCGGGCCCGACTGGCCGAAATCGGAACCCCGGCTGCTGCCGCCGCCGGAATAATTGCCGACCTGGCCGCCTTCGCCCTGGCCGCGCGCGTCGAGCATCTGCAATTCGCCGCGGAATTTCTGCAGCACGACTTCCGTCGTGTATTTGTCGGCACCGGTCTGGTCCTGCCATTTGCGGGTCTGCAGCTGGCCCTCGACATAGACCTTCATGCCCTTCTTCAGATACTGCTCGGCCACCTTGGCGAGCTGGTCGTTGAAGATGACGACATTATGCCACTCGGTCTTTTCCTTGCGCTCGCCCGAGTTCTTGTCGCGCCAGCTTTCCGACGTGGCGATGCGAATGTTGACGACCGGCTCGCCCGAATTCAGGCGGCGGATTTCAGGGTCCGCCCCGAGATTGCCGACCAGAATGACTTTGTTGACGCTACCCGCCATCGTACTTCTCCGCGCTCATCCGAAACAAATTTTAAGTCGCTCACCTTACAGCCTATGGGTCGCTCACGCCCGCAAAGGCTGGCTTTTCCCACAAGGTTTTTGTTCTCTTTTCGTTCTAGTCGTAACCGCCCTTTCTGTCAAGGAATGTCAGCAATGGCCGCGTCTGAACGTGCGTTTCGATATGGCGATCAAATAGCCGCTTGCCAAATCAATAAGTATCGACTTATGCTTTACCCATGATCGAGGCAGAGATTTTCCGCGCCCTGGCCGACCCGACGCGACGCGCCGTTTACGAGCGCTTGGCCGCCAGCGAGATGACCGTGACCGAGTTGCGCGCCGGCATGAGCGTGTCCCAGCCGGCGGTCTCGCAACACCTTGCCGTGTTGCGCGGCGCCGGTCTTGTGGTCGAGCGGCGCGCCGGCCGCAACGCCTATTACCGCGCCGATCCGCAAGGGCTCGACCCGCTGCTCGGCTGGGTCGAACGCTACCGCGCCTTCTGGCCGGAACGCGTCGAGAAGTTGAAGACCGTTCTGAAGGGAATGGACCAATGACCAAGGCAGAAAACCCGACGGCGACCGCGGCGCCGCTCAGCTTCGAATACGACCTTGCCGATCCGCCCGAAAAAGTCTGGCGGGCGCTGACCGAGCCGGAGCTGCTGGCGGCCTGGATGATGCCGAACGACATGAAGGCGGAGCCCGGCAGCCGCTTCGCCTTTGCCGGACTGGATGCGCCGATCGAATGCGAGGTGATCGAGGCCGAGCCCGGGAAGCTGCTGCGCTATTCGTGGCGCGAGCGGCCCGCTGCCAACGATGCCGACCGGCTTCCCGCCTTCGACAGTGTCGTCACCTTCACGCTGGCGCGCACCGCCTCGGGCGGCACACATTTGCGCATCGTCCATGACGGCTTCGTGCCGGTGGCGGAGCTTGCCATTGCCGGCGCCGGCTGCGGGCTCTCGCTCTATGCGCGCAAGAACCCAACCGCCGCCAATGCACCCTGCATGAGCGGCCGAGCCGGCTCAATGCTGCGCGCGGCCTGATCAACAGAAAACCGAGGATATCCGCCATGAGCGCTCTGGCCAATCTGGTGCCGATGGTCATCGAACAGTCGAGCCGCGGCGAACGCGCCTTCGACATCTTCTCGCGGCTGCTGCGCGAGCGAATCGTCTTCATCAACGGCGAGATCAACGACAACGTATCGGCGCTGGTCTGCGCGCAGCTGCTGTCGCTGGAGTCCGACCATCCGGACAAGGAGATATCGATCTACATCAACTCACCGGGCGGCATGGTGACCAGCGGCTTCGCCATCTACGACACGATGCAGTACATCTCCTGCCCGGTGTCGACGGTGTGCATGGGCTTTGCCGCGTCGATGGGCTCCTTCCTGCTGATGGCCGGCGCGCCGGGGCGGCGGATCGCGCTGCCCAACACAAGGATCGTGCTGCATCAGCCGCTTGGCGGCTTCCAGGGCCAGGCCTCCGACATCCAGCGCCATGCCGAGGATATCGTGCGCACCAAGCAGCATATGACCGAGCTCTACGCCAAGCACTGCGGCCGGAGCTACGAGGAGGTCGAACGCACGCTCGACCGCGACTACTTCATGAGCGCCGCGGAAGCCAAGGCCTGGGGCCTCGTCGACCACGTCTACGACACGCGCAAGAAGGCGGCCTGACGTCTCGAGCCATTACGCGCGGAATTGATTGCCGGGCGTATGGCATCGCACCGCCCGCGCCTCTATGGTTCGCTCATGACCAAGCTGCTGCAAACCAGACAATGCGTTGTCCTCGCCGCATTTGCCGGCGCGCTGATCGCCGGCACCGCCGCCTTTGCCGACGACAGCCAGGCGCAGAAGCTTCCTGGCGTCAGCGGCGACTACCGCATTGCCAAGCCGGCGCCGCAGCCCGAGCCGGACGACGCGCTGCCGGCCGGCAGCGACGGCTCGTTCAAGATCGGCAATACCGATGTCAGGATCGGCGGCAGCATCACCATCGACATGGCGACGGGCGGCATCAGGCCGCCAAACCACTGAGGGCGTTTCCCGCCAGCAAAGCGCGCCCCACAAAATGCAAGCCCCATCCCTGCTTGGCAGATGGATGGGGCTTCATGGATCTGAAATCCAACTTTAGCCGGGAGTGGACTGCCGGCGTTCTGTTTCGGATGCACCGCGGCATTCAGCCGACGATCCGACTATGGTCTCTGATTGTTGGGAATCGGCAAGTCACGGTTTGTCGGGCTGGCGTTTCAAGTCCGCCCTGGCACTTATGCCCGCCGCGGCTCCATCTCGGTGTGGAGCCTCAAGGGACTGTCCGGTGGCGTCATGCTCCGCTCCTGGGTCCGTTGCGACAATGTCGTTCGAAGCGCTAATCGCTATCACCTGCGGCGTCTCGCAGGTCGCCTGTTGGGCGGCGAGGCCATCGAAAGACGGCCGGCTTCGTTGACGCCTTCGAGACTGCTCCCATGGGCCCGACACGTCAACCGTTGAATAGCCGGTTACTGAAAAATGTGATCGCCTGGAGGTTACGCGCAGGTAAATCGAGTGTTTCGCTGCGCCAGCAGCGCGCCGGGGCAGCGATTGTTTCCACAGCGCCTAACGCGATTGTTTCCACAACGCTTTGTCAGGAGCGTGTTCGGCCTTTGTTCTTTCCGCTTGCCCGCTCGCGCGAAAGACGGTTAAACGCTTCTGTCGGGAATTGTGGCGTCTCTCGACGTGGCGGCGAAAATACCTACATAGGGGTTGGCCGGGACGAACCCGCCCAATCCAGCAAATTCCAGATCTGAGGCGGCGACCGGCGATGGCCGACCATAAATACCTTTCCATTCGCGGGGCGCGCGAACACAACCTGAAGAACGTCGATCTCGACCTGCCGCGCGACAGCTTGATCGTGATGACCGGCCTGTCGGGCTCCGGCAAATCGTCGCTCGCCTTCGACACCATCTATGCCGAGGGCCAGCGCCGCTATGTCGAGAGCCTGTCGGCCTATGCCCGGCAGTTCCTCGAGATGATGCAGAAGCCTGACGTCGACCAGATCGACGGCCTGTCGCCCGCCATCTCGATCGAGCAGAAGACCACGTCGAAGAACCCGCGCTCGACGGTCGGCACCGTCACCGAAATCTACGACTATATGCGCCTGCTTTTCGCGCGTGTCGGCATTCCCTATTCGCCGGCCACCGGCCTGCCGATCGAAAGCCAGACGGTGTCGCAGATGGTCGACCGCGTGCTGGCGCTGGAAGAAGGCACCCGCCTGTTCCTGCTTGCGCCGATCGTGCGCGGCCGCAAGGGCGAATATCGCAAGGAACTCCTGGAACTGCAAAAGAAGGGTTTTCAGCGCGTCAAGGTCGACGGCGTCTTCTATGAGATCGCCGACGTGCCGGCGCTGGACAAGAAGTACAAGCACGACATCGACGTCGTCGTCGACCGCATCGTCGTGCGTGGCGATCTGGCGACCCGGCTTGCGGACTCGATGGAGACCGCGTTGAAGCTCGCCGAAGGCCTCGCGGTGGCCGAGTTCGCCGACCGGCCTCTCGACGCCAGCCAGACCGGCGAAGACTCGGTCAACAAGTCGAAGAACGAGACGCATGAGCGCATCATGTTCTCGGAAAAATTCGCCTGCCCGGTGTCCGGCTTCACCATTCCCGAGATCGAGCCCAGGCTGTTCTCCTTCAACAATCCGTTCGGCGCCTGCCCGACCTGCGACGGCCTCGGCAGCCAGCGCGCCATCGACGTGAACCTCGTCGTGCCGGACGAGAACGTCTCGCTGCGCGACGGCGCCATCAGCCCGTGGGCCAAGTCGACATCGCCCTATTACGCGCAGACGCTGGACGCGCTCGGCAAGGCCTATGGCTTCAAGCTCGGCGACAAGTTCAAGGATCTGAGCGCCGAGGCGCGGGAGGCCGTGCTGCATGGCACCGGCGAGCGCGAGATCACCTTCCAGTACGACGACGGCCTGCGCTCCTATAAGACCACCAAGACCTTCGAGGGCGTCATCCCCAATCTCGACCGGCGCTGGAAGGAAACGGAATCGGCCTGGATGCGCGAGGAGATCGAGCGCTTCATGTCGGCCACACCCTGCCCGGCCTGCAACGGCTACCGGCTGAAGCCGGAAGCGCTCGCCGTGAAGATCGCCGGAAAACATATCGGCGAGGTCACCGAGCAATCGATCCGCAAGGCCGACCAGTGGTTCACCGACCTGCCGGCGCATCTCAACGACAAGCAGAACGAGATCGCGGTCCGCGTGCTCAAGGAAATCCGCGAGCGGCTGCGCTTCCTCAACGATGTCGGCCTCGACTATCTGACGCTGTCGCGCAATTCCGGCACGCTGTCGGGCGGCGAGAGCCAGCGCATCCGGCTCGCCTCGCAGATCGGCTCCGGCCTGACCGGCGTGCTTTATGTGCTCGACGAGCCGTCGATCGGCCTGCACCAGCGCGACAATGCGCGCCTGCTCGACACGCTGAAGCACCTGCGCGACATCGGCAACACGGTGATCGTCGTCGAGCATGACGAGGACGCCATCCTGCATGCCGACTACGTCGTCGACATGGGTCCGGCCGCCGGCATCCATGGCGGTGAGATCATCGCCCAAGGCACGCCGCAGCACGTGATGGCCAATCCCAATTCGATCACCGGCAAATATCTGTCGGGCGCACTCGAAGTGGCGACGCCCGGCGTGCGACGGGAGGCAAAAAAGAACCGGCGCATCAAGATCGTCGGCGCGCGCGGCAACAATCTCAAGAACGTGACGGCGGAGATCCCGCTCGGCACCTTCACCGCGGTTACCGGCGTGTCCGGCGGCGGCAAGTCGACCTTCCTGATCGAGACGCTGTTCAAGGCGGCGTCGCGCCGCATCATGGGTTCGCGCGAGCATCCGGCCGAGCATGACCGCATCGAGGGGCTGGAGTTCCTCGACAAGGTCATCGACATCGACCAGTCGCCGATCGGCCGCACACCGCGCAGCAACCCGGCCACATATACCGGCGCCTTCACGCCGATCCGCGACTGGTTTGCGGGGCTCCCCGAGGCCAAGGCGCGCGGCTATCAGCCTGGCCGCTTCTCCTTCAACGTCAAGGGTGGCCGCTGCGAGGCCTGCCAGGGCGACGGCGTCATCAAGATCGAGATGCACTTCCTGCCCGATGTCTACGTCACTTGCGACGTCTGCCACGGCAAGCGCTACAACCGCGAAACGCTCGACGTCTTGTTCAAGGGCAAGTCGATCGCCGACGTGCTCGACATGACGGTCGAGGAAGGCGTCGACTTCTTCGCCGCGGTGCCCGGCGTGCGCGACAAGCTGGAGACGCTGAAGCAGGTCGGCCTCGGCTACATCCATATCGGCCAGCAGGCGACGACACTGTCCGGCGGCGAGGCGCAGCGCATCAAGCTCGCCAAGGAACTGTCGCGCAAGGCGACCGGCAAGACGCTCTACATCCTCGACGAGCCGACCACCGGCCTGCATTTCCACGACGTCGCCAAGCTCCTCGAAGTGCTGCACGAGCTGGTCGACCAAGGCAACACGGTGGTGGTCATCGAGCACAATCTCGAGGTGATCAAGACCGCGGACTGGGTGCTCGATCTCGGCCCCGAAGGCGGCGACGGCGGCGGCGAGCTGGTCGCGTCAGGCACCCCGGAAGCGATCGTGCGCGAGAAGCGCAGCTACACCGGTCAGTTCCTGAAGGAGCTTCTGGAGCGCCGCCCCGGAGGCAAGCGCGAAGCGGCGGAGTAGTCACGGAGGCTGATCATATCGTGGAAGAGGTCGACGCTTTCGTTGAAATCGAAGGTGCCAAGGCGCTGATCGACTGGCTGGGATTCGTTCCAAGCTTTCATGATGCCAGATTGATCGGCATCGAGCTGTCCTCAAATCAATCTGGGTGGCTTCGGTTGGAAGCCTTTCGAATGACCGACAAAATCGACAAAGATGGATATTTCATCCTCGATCGGCATGTGCTCGTGACCCTTACACTGGGTGAGATAAAGGCGGTCAGCCTTGATCATTTCACGACGACCGGCATCGTCGGCCACATGCGGATTACGCGTACCGACAAGCGCTATCGTATCGCGTGGGATTCTTCATACGGGGTCGAGGGCAGCATAACCGCGAAGAGCCTGCGCATTGACTTCGTGCCGTCGCATCCGGAGCCGGCCGTGGGTGAAGTCGCATAATGTCAAACAATGGCCTCATCTCCGTCGAAAGCCACTTCGGCGTTGGCGAAACCATCGATCGTTTGGTCGCGACTGTCACCGGCGCTGGCTTGCGCGTCTTTGCCCGCATCGACCATGCCGCCGGCGCGCGCGAGGTCGGTGCCGCGCTACGTCCAACCGAATTGCTGATCTTCGGCCACCCGAAGGGCGGCACACCGTTGATGCACGATCGCCAGCTGGCCGGCATCGACCTGCCGATCAGGGCGCTGGCCTGGGAGGACGAGCAAAGCAAGGTCTGGCTGTCCTACAACGATGCGCACTGGCTGGCGGGGCGACATGGGCTAGGCGACGCCAGCCGCGAAGCCGTTGCCGCGATTGCCGCAGGCATGCAGAAGGTTGTTGCGGCCGCTGCTGGAGTCGATCGAGCATGAGACTCGCCCGCCGCGAAGATCTTGCCGCAGTCGTCGTGCTGACCACCGACGCCTATGCCCCTTACACTGCCCTGTTCGGCGCGCCGCCGATCCCGGTCACCGAAGACTACGCACCGCGCATCGAGCGCGACGAGGTCTGGCTGCAGGAAGAAGGCGCCGAGCTTGCGGGACTGATCGTCCTCGAACGGCATCCCGACCACGCCATGATCTTCAGTGTCGCCGTCGCGCCGGCATTCCAGGGCAAAAAACTCGGCATCGCGCTGCTCAACTTCGCCGACAAACAGGCGCGGTCATGGGGCGTGCCGGAGGTGCGGCTCTACACCAATTCGCGCATGGAACGGAACATCGCGCTCTATTCTGCCTATGGCTATCGGGAAACGGGTCGCCGCGCCAATCCATACCGGCCAGGATGGACCGTGGTCGACATGGCCAAGCCGGTCGACAAAGCGGCCTGACCGCATTTCGAAACCTGGAGGAGGAGGAAGACAATGAGCCAAGGAAAAATCCGCTCCGGCATGGGCGGCTGGACGTTTGAGCCTTGGGATACGTCCTTCTACCCGGACAAGCTCGCCAAGGCCAAGCAGCTGCACTATGCCAGCCGCCAGGTGCCGAGCATCGAGGTCAACGGCACCTATTATTCCAGCTTCAAGGAACCGACCTTCGTGAAGTGGGCGAACGACACGCCGGAAGGTTTCGTCTTCTCGCTCAAAGGCAACCGCTTTGTCACCAACCGCCGCGTGCTCGGCGAAGCCGGCGAATCGATGATGCGCTTCCTCGGCTCCGGCGTTGCCGCGCTCGGCGAGAAGCTCGGCCCGATTCTCTGGCAGTTCGCGCCGACCAAGAAATTCGATGCGGATGATTTCGAGGCCTTCCTGAAACTCCTGCCGGAGAAGCAGGACGGCGTCGCTTTGCGCCACGCGCTGGAGGTGCGCCACGACAGCTTCATCGTGCCGGAATTTCCCGCCCTCGCGCGAAAGTACAACGCCGTGATCGTCTATGCCGACCACGCAAAGTATCCGGCGATCGCCGATGTCACCGGCGACTTCGTCTATGCGCGGCTGCAGACCGGCAGCGACGACAACCCCGACTGCTACACGCCGAAGGGTCTCGACGAATGGGCGGAGCGGGCGAAGATCTGGGCCGAAGGCAAGCAGCCCGCCGACCTGCCGCGCGCCGATCCCAAGACCGATGCGCCGGTCAAGCCGCGCGACGTGTTCGCCTACTTCATCACCGAAGGCAAGGTGCGCGCGCCTTTCGGCGCCATGGCGCTGATGAAGCGGGTAACCGATTAAGGCATTGAGCCTTCACTGCGGTCATATCCTTTTTGTTTAAGCGTCGGATCTGCCTTCTTGGTGTCGGGGGATACACTTTGCGTAGCTCCGCCGGAACTTGCTGGCCATCTCGACCGTTTTGCCTATCTCGCCGGGGGCCGGTTTTCATAGCGGTTGGGCGCCGCACCACGCGGGGCGGGCTGCGGTATCGGGAGAACCCGAAGAAGCGAGGTGATATGGCTGTCATCCTCATCGGGGCGTTGCTTACATTCGCCGGGATTGTGTACATGGCGGGTGCCACCCTGAGGCGCGGAAAACTAAGTGATCCAGCACCTACAGTGCCGGATCGTCCAGCGCCGAACCTGGCAACACCGGGCCCGACACTGGAGCCGCGGCGGCGTGGACTCGGTTTCCTCGGCCTGTCGCAGAATTGGCCAGGTCTGGTGATGATGGGGATCGGCATCATACTGCTGTTGTCGGTTGTAGTCCTCTGACGCCACGGAATAATGCATCTTCGCGACTATCGTAACGCAATCGATACTTCCTTGCTTCACTAATACACCTACGCCAGGTTGTAGAAACCGGGCGCCGGCAAGGACGCGTGCATGCTGCTCGATTACAACTCACTGCTTCTGGCCGTCGGCTTCTCCGCCGCCTGCCTCAGCCTCACGCTGTTCGGAACCTGGCTGACCGCCCGCTCCGACAGGTTCCTGCTGACCTGGGCGATCAGCGTGCTGGCCGTGGTGGCCGAGGTCTTTGTCTATGACGCCTATATCGAGACGCCCGGAACGGCCCTTGGCGTGTTGACGCTGGCGCTGCTGCTGTTCGGCTTCTCGGTCATGCTGGGCGCCGCCCATCAGTTCAGGACAAGACGCTCGCCCTTGCCGCTTATCGCGCTTGGCGTCGGCCTTTCCTTTGTTCTCGCGCTGCCACCGATGGCGCTCGGATATGACGGACTGGGCTTCATGCTGGAGAACGCATTGGCCGCTCTGCTCCTGTTCGGCACCGCGTACGAATATTGGCGTGGCCGCGCGGAGGCGCCCGTCCATCTCATCGGCGTGGCGCTGCTCTATTCGCTGACCGCGGCATCCTTCGTGCTGTGCGCGGCGATGCTGGCATGGGACGGCAGGCTGGTTCTCGGCCACGCGCCGAGCAATTGGGCGGAGGATCTGAGCCTCGTCATCGTCATCGCCTCCATGACCGGCATCGGCGCATTGTCGCTGGCGCTCAACCAGGGGCGGCTCGCCCGCCACCACCAGCGCGAAGCGCGGACCGATGCCCTGACCGGCCTGCTCAACCGCCGCGCGCTTTTCGACCTGCATGGCAAGGCATCCGTCGGCGCTTTCACGGCGGTGGTGGTGTATGACCTCGACGGCTTCAAGGCGATCAACGACCAGTTCGGCCATGCCGCCGGCGACGAGGTGCTGAAAGTCTTTGCCGAAGTGCTCTCCGGCAGTCTGCGCCCGAACGACTCCGTTGCCCGGATGGGCGGCGAGGAATTCGCAATGGTGCTGAGACGCACCCTGCCCGAGGCGACCGAAGCCACGGCCGAACGTGTCAGGGCCGAGTTCGCCGCGCGCACGGTTGAGACGGAAACAGGGCCTTTGCGCTGCACGGTCAGCGCCGGCTTCGCCTTCGGCAGCAGCGAGGGCATGAGTTTCGACAAAGTGCTCAGCGCCGCCGACAAGGCGCTCTATGCCGCCAAACGCAGCGGCCGCAACCGTGTGCTGGACTTCCGCCGCGCCGGTTGAACTTTACGGCCGCATGCGAATTCTCAATGGTGCGAGATCACGTCATTGAAGGCGTCGAGATCGACGTAGAAAACCTTGGTGATCTCATCCAGCAGATCGTCCTCGTCATAGCCTTGCGACATCAGGATGTTGATCGCGGTCATGATATCGACTCGCTCCGTGAGGCGCCGCTTCTGGTAGTCCTCGACAAAACGTTCCATCGCCGTCCCCTGGCAAGATTCTTTTTGGACGCATTGACCGACAATCACTGCGGGGAAAGCTAAGCGGATTTGCTTGCGTGGACCTTGCGGCGGAGCCCGCGCCTTCCCCCTCATTCGCGACTGGTACGGAAAGCGGCCGACTCACCAAGGCCAAGAAAAGACTAGCACGCGGCTTTCGGCGCGCCAGAGTTGAGCAGGGTTGAACGGGAGAAATATTGGACCTGCTATCGGTTTGCGATGTCGGGCGAAGTCGAGCAGCCGGGTTTAGACTGTCAGGTACTTCCGAACATCCACCCGATCGAGATCCTCGGCCGGTCCGGTGTGCACAATCTGGCCGCGGTCCATGATGTTGACCTCGTCGGCAAGCTCACGGCAGAAGTCGAGATATTGCTCGACCAGAAGCACCGCGATCCCCGCCTGATCACGCAGATAGCGGATGGCGCGGCCGATGTCCTTGATGATCGACGGCTGGATGCCTTCGGTCGGTTCGTCGAGCACCAGCAGCTTCGGCCGCATCACCAGCGCCCGACCGATGGCGAGTTGCTGCTGCTGGCCGCCGGACAAGTCGCCGCCGCGGCGCGACAACATCTGTTTCAGCACCGGAAACAGCTCAAAGACATGGGCTGGAATGTTGCGGTCGGCGCGCCTCAGCGGCGCGAAGCCGGATTCCAGGTTTTCGCGCACCGTCAGCAGCGGGAAGACCTCCCTGCCCTGCGGCACGAATGCGATGCCCGACCGGGCGCGATCATACGCCGCGCTCCGGTCGAGCGCCTTCCCCTCGAAGGCAACGCTTCCGCTCGTCAGCCGGTGGTGGCCGACGATCGATCTCATCAAACTGGTCTTGCCTACGCCGTTGCGGCCGAGCACGCAGGTGATCTTGCCGGCACCTGCCTTCAGCGTGACGCCGCGCAATGCCTGGGCGGCGCCGTAGTGAAGCGTAGCATTGGAGACTTCGAGCATGGTCAGCCCCTTCTCCAGCGCTTCAGAAAAGCGAAATCGAAACGATAAAACGGAACCCGCCAGACCATGCTCACCGCCCCAGATAGACCTCGACGACGCGCTCGTCGGCCGAAACGAAATCGAGCGTGCCTTCCGACAGCACCGAGCCCTCGTGCAGGCAGGTGACCTTGACGCCGAGCTCGCGCACGAAATGCATGTCGTGTTCGACGACGACCACCGAATGGTCGCGGGCGATATCCTTGAGCAGGCGCGCGGTCTCCTCGGTCTCCGCGTCGGTCATGCCGGCGACCGGCTCGTCGACGAGCAAGAGCTTCGGGTCCTGAGCCAGGAGCATGCCGATCTCCAGCCATTGTTTCTGGCCATGGCTGAGATTGGCGGCGAGTTCGTCGCGCTTGTCGCCTAGACGAATGATGCCGAGAATGTCGTCGATACGCCGCGTCTCGGCCGTGGAGCGGCGATGGAACAAGGCGGGCCAGATCGAGCGCGGTCCCTTCAGCGCCAGCATGAGGTTGTCCTCGACGCTATGGCTTTCGAAAACGGTCGGCTTCTGGAATTTGCGGCCGATGCCCATCATGGCGATCTCGGCCTCGTCGTAACGGGTCAGGTCGACCTGGCCGTCGAAGAACACCTCGCCCTCGTCCGGCCGCGTCTTGCCGGTGACGATGTCCATCATCGTCGTCTTGCCGGCGCCGTTGGGTCCGATGATGGCGCGCATCTCGCCCTTGTCGAGCACCAGCGAGAGGTTGTTGATGGCACGAAAACCGTCGAAGGATACGGAGACGCCGTCGAGATAGAGGATGGTGTTCGACTTGCTCATGATCGGTCACTCCGCCGGCTGCGGCTCAGGGCCGGCAGCCGACCAGGCACCAGGGGCTCTCGCCGCCGAACGCACGATCTTCAGCTCCGGCGCCTCGGGGTCGACACCGGCGTCGGCGGCAGGCGCGGCGGCGCGCAGCGCCTTTGCCTTGCCGCGCCAACTGTCCCACATGCCGACGATGCCCTTGGGCAGCAACAGCGTGACGGCAACGAACAGCCCGCCCAGCGCGAACAGCCAGACCTCCGGCAGCATGCCGGTGAACCAGGACTTTCCGGCATTGACGAGAAGCGCGCCGATGATCGGGCCGACGATGGTGCCGCGCCCGCCGACGGCGGTCCAGATCACCACCTCGATTGAATTGGACGGTTCGAACTCGCCTGGATTGATGATGCCGACCTGCGGCACGTAGAGAGCGCCGGCGATCCCGGCCATGATCGCCGAGACGGTGAAGGCGAAGAGCTTGACGTTTTCGGCCCGCCAACCGAGGAAGCGAGTACGGCTCTCGGCGTCGCGCACCGCCATGAGAAGCTTGCCGTATTTGGAGCGCACGATCGCCGCGGTAACGAAGACGGCGAGCGCCAGCGTCGCGGCACTGGCCGCAAACAGCGCCGAGCGCATTGCATCGGCCTGCACGTTGAAGCCGAGGATATCCTTGAAATCGGTCAGGCCGTTATTGCCGCCAAATCCCATGTCGTTGCGAAAGAAGGCGAGCAGCAGCGCATAGGTCATTGCCTGGGTGATGATCGACAGGTAGACGCCGGTAACGCGGCTGCGGAAAGCAAACCAGCCGAAGATGAAAGCAAGCAGGCCGGGCACGGCGAGAACCATGAGCGCAGCGAACCAGAAATGGTCGAAACCGGTCCAGAACCAGGGCAGTTCCTTGTAGTTCAGGAACACCATGAAGTCGGGCAGGATGGGATTGCCATAGACGCCGCGCGAGCCGATCTGGCGCATCAGATACATGCCCATCGCATAGCCGCCGAGCGCGAAAAAGGCGCCGTGGCCGAGCGAAAGGATGCCGCAATAACCCCAGACCAGATCGAGCGCCAGGGCAAGCAGCGCATAGCACAGATATTTACCCGTGAGCGCCACGATATAGGGCGGAATATAGAAGGCGCTCGTCGGCGCAACCGCGAGGTTGAGCACCGGCACGACGACGGCCGCCGCCAGCAGGATGAAAATCGTGATGGCGATGCGGCGGTCCGCACCGGCGACGAAAAAGCGCCCGGTGATCATGCTTCCACCGCCCTGCCCTTGAGGGCGAACAAGCCGCGCGGGCGTTTCTGGATGAACAGGATGATCAGCACCAGGACGACGATCTTGCCGAGCACCGCGCCGGCATAGGGCTCGAGGACCTTGTTGACGATGCCGAGCGAGAAGGCGCCGACCAGCGTGCCCCAGAGATTGCCGACGCCGCCGAAGACCACGACCATGAAGCTGTCGATGATATAGCCGCGGCCGAGATTGGGCGAGACATTGTCGATCTGGCTGAGCGCGACACCGGCGATGCCGGCAATGCCTGACCCTAAGGCAAAGGTCAGTGCGTCGACCCATGGCGTCCTGATGCCCATCGAGGCGGCCATGCGCCGGTTGGCGGTGACGGCGCGCATCTGCAAGCCCCAGGGCGTGCGCTTCATCACGTAGAGCAGCACCGCGAAGACGGTAAGCGCGAATGCCAGGATCCACAGCCGGTTCCAGGTAACGGCCAACTGGCCGACGTCGAACGACCCTGACATCCAGGACGGGTTGCCGACCTCCTGGTTGGTCGGGCCAAAGATCGAGCGCACCGCCTGCTGCAGAATCAGCGAGACGCCCCAAGTGGCGAGCAGCGTCTCCAGCGGGCGGCCGTAGAGAAAGCGGATGACGCCGCGTTCGATCGCCAGCCCAACCAGAGCCGAGACGAGGAAAGCAAGTGGCAGCGCGATGACCAGCGACCAGTCGAACAGGCCGGGAAACGAGGTGCGGATAACCTGCTGGACGACGAAGGTCGTGTAGGCGCCGAGCATGACCATCTCGCCATGCGCCATGTTGATGACGCCCATGACGCCGAAGGTGATGGCAAGACCGATTGCCGCGAGCAGCAGCACCGAGCCCAGCGAAATGCCGTACCAGATGTTTTGGCCGGCATCCCAAACCGCCAGCGTCGAATTGATGGCGCCGATCGCCGCGCTTGCAGCTTCCTTGACCGCGCCCTGCGCACTGGCCTCGACCGAAGTGAGCAGCGAAACCGCGTCACGGTCGCCGCGCGCCGCGATGACCGAGATGGCTGCCAGCTTGTCGGCGTCGGGCTTGTCGGAAACCAGGACTGATGCGGCGCGGGCCTGCTTGAACAGCGCCTTGACGCCAGGGGCCGTCTCGGCGGCGATTGCCGCGTCTAGCGGCTCGATGTTTGCCGCATCGGGCGTTTTGAACATTGTCGCAGCGGCAGCGAGGCGAACGCCAGGGTCCTTGGCGCGCAGGGTCAGCGTACCCAGCGCATCGCGGATGACGCGGCGCAAGCCATTGTTGACCTTGATCTTGGTGAGGTCGGCCTTGGCGGCGTCGGCCGCCTTCTCGCCGCTCAGGGGGTCGAGCAACCCGACGGCATCGCCAGCCTCCTTGCCGACGAAGACCCCGGTGTCGGCCTTGCGGATATAGAGATTGCCATCGGCGAGCGCCGAAAGCGGACGTTCGACCATCGGATCGCCGCTCGCAGCCAACTCGCGCACGACGGCCTCGATAGCCGAAAAATTGGCGGCAGTCGCAAATTTGGCAATCGTCGCGCGAAGGTCGGCTTCGGCAGCCTCCGACGGCGACAGGTTTGCCATCGTCAACAAAAGCATCAGACCAATTGCGCGCAGCAGCAGCATTGTCGTCTTAAGCGGCTTTCTCGGTTTCAGGATCTTGCCCGGGCGGGGCGAAACCCGCCCGGGCAGCGGTCTCGGATCGTGGGGCCACTCCGCGATCCGACCGACCTGGGAGGTCACGGACCAAAGGTCCGGACCGTGGTCACGGACCAAGGTCCGGACCGGATCAGTTGGTGCCCTTGCCGCCGCACTTGCCGGTCGCAACGTTGAAGTTTCCGCAGCTGAGCGGAGCGCGCCAATCGGAGATCAGGTCCTTGGAATCCGGCAGGTAGTCGGACCATTCGTCGCCCATTACGAGGCCGGGCGTCTGCGAGACGGTCTCGAACTGGCCATCGGCCTGGATTTCACCGATCAGCACCGGCTTGGTGATGTGGTGGTTGGGCATCATCGTCGAATAGCCGCCGGTCAGGTTCGGCACCGAAACGCCGACCATGGCGTCGATGACCTTGTCCGGGTCGGTGGTGCCTGCTTTCTCGACCGCCTTCACCCACATGTTGAAGCCGATGTAGTGGGCTTCCATCGGGTCGTTGGTGGTCCGCTTGTCGTTCTTGATGAACTTGTGCCAGTCGTCGATGAACTTCTTGTTCTCGGGCGTGTCGACGCTCTCGAAATAGTTCCAGGCGGCGAGGTGGCCGACCAGCGGCGCGGTGTCGAGACCCGCCAGTTCTTCCTCGCCGACCGAGAAGGCCATGACCGGGATGTCCTCGGCCTTGATGCCCTGGTTGCCGAGTTCCTTGTAGAACGGCACGTTGGCGTCGCCGTTGACGGTCGAGACGACGGCCGTCTTCTTGCCGGCCGAGCCGAACTTCTTGATCGCCGACACCTCGGTCTGCCAGTCGGAGAAGCCGAACGGCGTGTAGTTGACCATGATGTCCTCGGCCGGCACGCCCTTCGCTTTCAGATACGCTTCGAGGATCTTGTTGGTCGTGCGCGGATAGACATAGTCGGTGCCTTCGAGCACCCAGCGCTTCACCGAGCCGCCGTCAGCACTCATCAGGTAGTCGACGGCAGGAATGGCCTGCTGGTTCGGCGCCGCACCCGTGTAGAACACGTTGCGCTCGCTCTCCTCGCCCTCATACTGAACGGGATAGAACAGGATGTTGTCGAGCTCGGAAAAGACCGGCAGCACCGACTTGCGCGACACCGAAGTCCAGCAGCCGAAAACGGCGGCAACCTTGTCCTTCGAGATCAGCTCGCGCGCCTTTTCAGCGAAGAGCGGCCAGTTGGACGCCGGATCGACGACCACCGCCTCGAGCTTCTTGCCGAGCAGGCCGCCCTTGGCGTTCTGCTCTTCGATCAGCATCAGCATGACATCCTTCAGCGTCGTCTCCGAAATCGCCATGGTCCCCGACAGTGAGTGGAGAATGCCGACCTTGATCGTGTCGTCGGCCGCCTTGGCGGGAGCCGACATCGACAGACCGGCAGCAATCACGCCGGCCGAAAGCATTTTTGTTATTGTCGAGAAATTACCCCTCATATTGCACACTCCCAAGCTGGTGCTTTGCATCGCAACATAACGGTGCAAGTGACGTGCCAAACGAAGAGGCGCGGAAGAGGTTCGTTGGATAGTGTAGCGTTTACAGATACTTATCCTGTATCCGTCAAATAGTTCGGATTGCTGCAAAGCGCAAAAGTTGAGAAAAGTTTACGCAACGCTGCCTAGATTTTGCCCAAATTGTAAAAATGCCTAAGTTTTCATCGAGCCCAGATAATGCCTGCTCTGCACCGGTTGCGGGCCCACGGCAAAATGGGGCAAGGTCGCCGCGCAAACGAGCGACGTCATGGCCCTGCGAACGATCCTGAGTTTCCTGCTTCTCCTGTACGCCGCCGGCGGCGCGCGAGCCGATTTCACCGACGGCAAGCTGCCCGACGGCACTTATCACTGCGAGGTCTACCTGCTCGGCCTGTTCCTCAATCTGGGCGACATCACCATCAAAGGCAGCCTCTATAGCGGCCCGGTGACCTTCGGCGCTGCGCCGCAGGCCTACGACTACCAGATGAACCCGAACGGCGAGATCAGCTGGCTTGGTCCGCTCGGCGGCTACACCAGCGGCGGCAATTCTATTTCAATGACCCAGGCGACGCTGGATGACCCAAGCGGCCCCTCCTTCGATATCATCATGAAGCAGCAAGACGGCGCCTTCACGGCCTCGACCTGCACCAAAAGGTAGCCCACCGGTTCACATAAAAAAGGCGCGGAACCCTCTCGGGTCCCGCGCCAGCAGGCAGTCGGGAGGTCAGATAGTCTTCGCCGACATCTGCGCGGCGATGTAGTCGGCCTGGCGGATCGCCAGCGTCACGATGGTCAGCGTCGGGTTCTCCGCCGCGCCGCTGGTGAACTGGCTGCCGTCGGAGACGAACAGGTTCTTGATGTCGTGCGCCTGGCCGTGCTTGTTGACGACGCCGTCCTCGGGCTTCTCGCTCATCCGGTTGGTGCCGAGATTGTGGGTCGAGGGGTAAGGCGGCGTCGGGAAAGTCCTGGTCGCGCCGACCGCGGCGTAGAGTGCTTGGCCCTGCTTATAGGCATGGTCGCGCATCGCCTCGTCGTTGGGATGGTCGTCGAAATGGACGTCGGCGATCGGCATGCCGTGCTCGTCCTTTTCGTCCTTGTGCAGCGTGATGCGGTTTTCCTCGCGCGGCATGTCCTCGCCGACGATCCACAGGCCCGCCATATGGTCGTAGTGATCAAGCGCCGTGGTGAAGGAACGGCCCCAGCCGCCGGGGTCGAGGAAGGCCGCCATGAACGGCAGGCCGAGCGAAAGCGTCTCCATCTCGTAGCCGCCGACGAAGCCGCGTGAGGGATCATGGCGCGCCTCGTCGCGGATGATGCCGGCCATGGTGGTGCCGCGATACATGTGCACCGGCTTGTCGAAGATGGCGTAGACCGAGCCGGTGGTATGGCGCATGTAGTTCTTGCCCACCTGCCCGGACGAGTTGGCGAGCCCATGCGGGAACTTGGACGACTCCGAATTGAGCAGCAGGCGCGGGCTCTCGATCGAATTGCCGGCGACCGCGACGATGCGGGCCTTCTGTTCCTGCAGCTTGCCGTCCTTGTCGGCATAGACGACGCCGGCCACCTTGCCTGAAGCGTCATGGTTGATCTTGATCACCATCGCGTTCGGCCGAACCTCGAGATGGCCGGTGGCTTCGCCCTTGGGGATTTCGGTGTAGAGCGTCGACCATTTGGCGCCCCATTTGCAGCCCTGGAAGCAGAAGCCTGTCTGCTGGCAGGAATTACGGTCGTCGCGCTCGACCGAATTGATGGCCATGTTGCCGGTGTGGCACTCCTTGTAGCCCAGCTTGTCGGCGCCGGCCTTCAGCACCTTGAAGTTGTTGTTGCCCGGCAGCCGCGGCCAGTTGTTGGTGCCCGTGACGCCCATCTTGGCTTCGGCCTTGGCGTAATAGGGCTCCATCTCGGCGAGCGTCACCGGCCAGTCGAGAAGGTTCGCGCCCTTGACCTTGCCGTAGGTCGAGGCCGTCTTGAATTCATGCTCCTGGAAGCGCAGCGAGGCGCCCGCCCAGTGCGTCGTCGATCCGCCGACCGATTTGACGATCCAGGCCGGCAGGTTCGGGAAATCCTTGGCCACCCGCCAGTCACCCGAGGTGGTGCGCTTGTCCTTCCAGGCGAGCTGGGCAAAGGAATCCCACTCGTCGTTGATGAAGTCCTCATATTCGTTGCGGGCGCCGGCCTCGAGGATGACGACGTCGATACCTTTCTGCGCCAATTCGTTGCCGAGCGTGCCGCCGCCGGCGCCGGAGCCGATGATGACGACCACGCCGTCGTTCTTGAGATCAAATGAAGCTGCCATGGTTTCCTCCCATGAAATCTATCGAAAAGCGGTTCGGGACAGAGCGGCTTACAGCCATTCGATGTCGTTGAAGCCGCGCGCGATGTAGCCGCCCTTGGAGTAGGATTCACCTTCGTAACCGAAGATCGGCCACACCTCCTTCTGGTTGTAGAGACTGACGACGAGGCCGCCGCGCACCGCTTGGAAGAACGGCGTCTTCTCGATGCCGGTGAGCAGCGCCACCCGCTGCTCTTCCCAGCCAAGTCCGCGATAGCCGCCCTTGCCGGCCTTCTTGTCGAGTTCGGCGATGCCCTTCTCGATCAGCTCCTTGTGGGCCGGGTCCTTGGCGGCGGTCTCGTCATGGCCCTTGACGGCGATGGCGTAATATTTGTCCGGCACCTGGTCGTGCGGATAGATGTCGCGCGCTATCTGGATGAGCGTCGCCATCGTCTCGGGTTTCAGCGCTGATGTTTCCAGACCCCAGGCGTGTTCGGGGCTGATAACGGCGCTACCCGAGATGATAAGCAGCGCACCGACGCCGCCGCGCTTGAGAAGCTCGCGCCGCGAAAGGCCGGGCTTCTCCTCGTAGCCGGGTTTCTTCTCGTAAATTGTGACCATGATTTCCTCCCTGCTTGCTGTTCGCACCCCGAGGAGTGCCGTTACTGGCGCCGCGCCGTCCGCGCGGCAGAATGTCCCCTACTGGAAGCGCCCCCCGCGCTGCAGAACCTCGATCTTGTAGCCGTCGGGATCCTCGATGAAGAAGAAGCGGGCGATCAGCGCTCCGTCGCGGTTGAACTCGACGATCTTCTTCGGGTTGAAGCCGAGCGCGCCGATCCGGTCATGCTCGCTGTCGAGATCGGCGACCGAGACAGCGAGATGGCCGTAGCCGTCGCCGAGCGCATAAGGCTCGATGCGCCCCTTGTTCACGGTCAGCTCGACCTCGAAGGGCGAACTGGCATTGCTGAGATAGATCAGCGTGAAGGTCTCGAAATCGAGCCGCTGCGCAACCTCGAGGCCGAAGACCTTGTTGTAGAAGTCGACGGACCGTGCCTCGTCGAGAACCCGGATCATGGAATGGATGGCCTTCGCCAAATCGGACTCCGCGGCTTTTCTTGGCTTTCGACCCTGATTATGCGCGCCGGCGAAAAAAGGTGGTGGCAGCCGATTACCACGCATGCTGTTGGAAAATGGCTAGTCTCGCGCCAGTTCTAAGGACGAAAGTCTGATTGCCGTTGCCGGCCATCGGATCGAAGATGACAAGCGCAGGCAGTGTTCAAAAAGGCGCCAGCCAGTTCAATCGGCGCCCAAGACAAACAAGAACGGGAGGTACCGATGTGCAGAGTCTTTGCCGGGCAAGACCCGGAAGGCTATCGGCAGATCAACCGGTCGATCCGCATCGACGGCCATTCGACCAGCATCCAGCTCGAGGCGACATTCTGGGGTCTCCTTGACGAGATCGCCGACAGCCAGGGACTGACGACGCCGAAATTCATCTCGAAACTCTATGACGAGGCGATCGAGATCAACGGCCAGATCCCGAACTTCGCTTCCATGCTGCGCACGACCTGCGCGCTCTATCTGCGCGGCCACCGTCCCAGCGCCGAGGAGCAGCCTGCCCTCAAGTGGAAAGCCGCCTAGCTTTCGGCCGCGACTTCGAGCGCCAGCCGGGTCATGTCGGTGAAAAGCGACTGGCGTTCCGAATAGTCGGTCTGCTCGTCGGTGACGATATGATCGACGACGGTCAGCAGCGACAAGGCGCGGGCACCGAAATACGCCGAGATGCGGTATAGCGCGCTGGTCTCCATATCGACCGCCAGCGCGCCGAGCGCCCTCGGTTCGTCGAACCGCGCGCGGCCCTCGGGATGGTGGAAGACGTCGCTGCAGACCGTCAGCCCCGCGCTGCAGGCGATGCCGAGATCGGCCGCGCGTTGCAGCGCCAACGCGTGGAGCGCCTGGTCAGGCCCCGCCGGCCGGTAAAGTCCGAAGACTTGCCCGCTGATTGCCCCTTCGGCGCGCACCGCGCTGGAGATGACGACGCCGCGCAGCGCCACGTCCCCGGCCAGCGCGCCGCATGTGCCGGTGCGGATCAGCGTCTTCGCACCATGATAGTCGAGCAATTCATGGGCATAGATCAGGAACGATGAAACGCCGATGCCGGTCGCCTGGATGCTGACCGGCTTGCCGCGATACCGGCCGGTGAAGCCCAGTGCGCCCCGGCGGCGGTTGACGCAGCGCGGTGCCTCGAGAAAGGTTTCCGCCATCCATCGGGCGCGCTCGGGGTCGCCGGGCAACAGCACCGTTTCGGCATAGTCCCCCCTGCCCGCCTCGATATGCGGCGTCACGCGCTACCACCCCCGTGATAGACCCATCCGGTCACCATCATGGCAGGGCTGCCGCAATGTGCAAGCGGCAGCTGTTTTAGAAGAAATTCCAGGAAAAGCGTAAGGCGTGTAGGCTCGACGCCTTCGTCGTGGCCTTTCGTCCGAAATTGCGTCAAACCGCTCTTGAGCAATTCCAGGAAAAGTGTGTAACGGTTTTCCGTCCGGAATTGCGTAAAAACAAAGAGATAGAGCGTTTCACCGTTTCACGGAAACGGTGAAACGCTCTAGGATTCCAGCACGTCCTTGACGATCGTCGCCAGTTGTTTGAGCGAGAACGGTTTCGGCAGGAAGCCGAAATGCGCGTCGGCCGGCAGGTTCTTGGCAAAAGCGTCCTCGGCATAGCCCGAAACGAACACGAACTTGATGTCCGGCTGGCGCTTGCGCAGCTCGCCGAGCAATGTCGGCCCATCCATCTCCGGCATCACCACGTCGGACACCACGATATCGACCTTGCCGCCGAGCGCCTCGAATACTTCCAGCGCCTCGACGCCGGACGACGCCTCGTGGACGGTGTAGCCGCGCGAGATCAGCGCCCTGACGCCGCCCATGCGCACGGCGTCTTCGTCCTCGACCAGAAGCACGGTGGCCGAGCCGGAAAGATCTTTGGCGGTGTCGGTCGACTTGGCCGGGACCGTCGCCGCCGTCGCCGGCGTTTCGCCAGGCTCGGCCTGCTTCTTCGCCTCTGCGATGTGGCGCGGCAGGAAGATACGGAACACCGTGCCCTTGCCGACCTCGGAATCGCAGAAGATGAAGCCGCCGGTCTGCTTGATGATGCCATAGACCATCGACAGGCCGAGGCCGGTGCCCTTGCCCACTTCCTTGGTCGTGAAGAACGGCTCGAATATCTTCTTCAGCACGTCGGGGGTGATCCCGCTGCCGGTGTCCTCGACGTCGACCAGCACATAGTCGGCCGGCGTCAGTTCGCGATAGGCGAAGGATTTGCACTCGTCGGCGGTGACGTTGCGGGTGCGCACGGTAAGATCGCCGCCGCTCGGCATGGCGTCGCGCGCATTGACGGCAAGATTGACCACCACCTGCTCGAACTGGCCGATATCGACCTTGACCGGCCAGAGATCGCGGCCGTGGTCGATCTTCAGCTTGATGTCGTTGCCGACCAGGCGGGCGAGCAGCATCCTGAGATCGGCCAGAACATCGGTCAGGTTGAGCACCTCCGGCCGCAGCGTCTGCTTGCGCGAGAAGGCCAGCAATTGCCTGACGAGCGAGGCTGCCCGATTGGCGTTCTGCTTGATGTTCATGATGTCGGGGAAGGACGGATCCGACGGCCGGTGGTTGGTCAAGAGAAGGTCGGATGCCATGATGATGGCGGTGAGCACGTTGTTGAAGTCATGCGCGATGCCGCCGGCGAGCTGGCCGACCGCCTGCATCTTCTGGCTCTGCGCCATCTGGCCCTCGAGCGCCTTCTGCTCGGTGATCTCGACCGCATAGACGATCGCCGATTCCTCGGCGCCTTCGCTCCCGGCGCTGTCGGCGACGGCGTTGACGTAGAAACGGATGTGGCGCTCTTCATTGCCGGGCAACATGGAATCGATCGGCTCGATATTGGCCTGCCGCTGCCGGGCCTTCTCGAAGGCCGCGGCGAAAGCCGGCCGGTCGCGCTCATGAACGATGGTTTCGAAGCGCACGCGCCGGTCGACAGCGTCGCGGTCGACCACGGACGAAAACAGCTGCAGGAACGGCGCGTTGGTGCGCAGGATGCGTCCGCTCGCATCGACGCCGGCAATCGCCATCGGCGTCGAGTTGAAGAAGCGGGTGAAGCGAACCTCGGAGGCCCGCAATTCCGCGGAAGCGTCCTCGCCCTGGGTGCGGTTGAGCACGATCGTGCGGGTCGGACCGTTCAAGCCTTCGCGGCTTGCCGAAACCCGGTGCATGAAGCGCACCGGCAGCGCCTGTCCGCTCATGGTCGTGAGATCGAGGTCGATGACGGCGTTGCGGGTGGTGCCGGGATCGGCCTTGACCGAACGGACAAGCGCCATGCCGTCGCCGGCGATGATTTCCGGCAGCGAGATGGCGCCCGGCGTGAACGAAGCGAGGTCGATGCCGAGCCACTCGGCAAGCGTGGCGTTGATATAGGTGACGCGGCCTTCCTGATCGGCCGAAAAGAATCCGGCCGGCGCATGGTCGAGATGGTCGATGGCTTTCTGCAGGTCGAGGAAGAAACGCTCCTGCTCCGCCCGTTCCTGCGAAATGTCGGCGAGCTGCCAGGCTAGCATCGGCAGCCTTTGCCCGGGCATGCTGAAGGCGCGGGCGCGGGCGCGATACCAGCGCGCGCCCGGTTCGGCGCCCGGCTTGATCGACTGCGCCAGCCTAAACTCGCCGTCACCCGCCTGCCCGTCGCGCAGGCCGGACGCCAGCCGATAGATCGTCATCGAGGCCTCGGGAACATCCGACAAGAGCCCTTCGACCGTCTTGAGATCGGCGGCCGAGGCAGCACCCGTCATGTCGGCATAGGCACGGTTGGCATAGACGACGCGGCCCTTGGTGTCGGTAACCAGAAGCCCCTGCGACATCGAGTCGACAAAGGCTTTCGACAATTCGTCGCCGGTCGAGCGCGGCGCGATCTGCACGAAACCGATCGCGGTCGCGAACAGGAAGCCGACGCCGACCATGGCGAGCACGCCGAGCATGCCGAGCAGGAAAGGATCGCCGAGGCGTTCGCGGAAAAGTCCGAAGACGATCGCGGCACCGGTCAGCACGACGATGAAGACGATGAGCCTGGTGACGGCGCCCGGACGCGTGTTCTGATCGACGATCGGTACCGGATAGAAATCGCCGCGCGCTTCCTTGGCCATGTTCCCCCTGCTCGTGATTCCGGTTTCCGACGGCGCGGACGGTCGGTTGAATCATATTCTCCTGTAACGGAAAAGGCCCCGGCGGCAAATGTCCGATAAAATCAATGATTCATGTTTCAAACTGTTCACGAAGGGTGATGTGAACTTGCGGCGGGCCGCCCCCGCGGTCTAGTGTCGCCTCACTTCAAAAAAGGCGATTGGGTGCACCGATGCTGGAGTGGGTGGATAGGATGGCGGGACCGGGTTATGTCGCCGCAATCCTGTGGACGTTTGCAGCACTTGTCCTGCTGGTCGTCGTCCTGCTGGTCATCAAGGTGGTCCGCAACCTGACCTTCGGAACCTTCGTCGCCGGCGGCAGGAACCGCAAGACGCGCCTTGCGGTCATGGACGCCACCGCCGTCGATAGTCACCGCCGGCTGGTGCTGGTGCGCCGCGACGATATCGAGCACCTGATCCTGATCGGCGGCCCGACCGATGTCGTCGTCGAGCGCGACATAAGACTGGCCGCGCCGCGCCGCCCGGCGCTTACCGGCGACAGCGGCCAGCAGCAAGCGAGCGCCGCCCCACGCCCGCGCGCGCCGCAGCCGGCACCCGC